>JBKDPB010000148.1:0-30144 GCA_046342615.1 Planctomycetota bacterium
AAGTAGTGGCTGATCGGTCATCTGGTCACGACACCAATCAGCAAGGCTTGGTTGCGGAATACACTCGCCCTCGTGCCACTTAGTCCAACCGCGTTCGTCGCCGGGTAGCCAAGTTCGATGGCACGTCCACGTGATGAAGTAAGCCAGCGGGTCGCTGTACATATTCGGAATTCCGTGCGTGAGGATTAAGGAACCCACACCCATAATAGCCGAGATGCGCGAGCATCCGGGTTTGAAGAACACGAAACGTTGCGATGTTTGCCGCAGTTCCGACCCGAGGGCTTGCGCCCAACGGCTAGCATTCTTGCGGTGCCCCCAGGCACCCGCAAGATAGTAGCCGAGATGCGCGAGCATCCGGGTTTGAAGTGCACGAAACATTGCGACGTTTGTCACAGTTCCGACCCGAGGGCTCGCGCCCAACGGCTAGCATTCTTGCGGTGCCCCAGGCACCCGCAAGATAGTAGCCGAGATGCGCGAGCATCCGGGTTTGAAGAGCACGAAACATTGCCATGTTTGCCACAGTTCCAACCCGAGGGCTTGCGCCAGCTAGCGCCCTACCGCTCCAATTACGTCCGATGCATGAGCTTCTCTAGCAATGCGAGATGCCATCGACTTTACTTTCCGATGGAATGCCCCTTGAGAAAATCAATGAGCATGTTGATTTCGGCTTCTTGAATCACCAACCGATTGATCTCTCGGTCCAATGAACGGATGCGATCCTCGCAAGCTTCGATCGCGAGTCGGTTCTTCGTTGTACTTGTAAGTTCTTGCAGCCCGCGCCGTAAATCGCGAATATCGTTTTCCAAGACCGTCCGTTGCTGTTGCAGTTTTTTGGAATTCAGCGCCGTCTTCTCGATTTCGGTCATCTCCTCGATTACGATTTGCTGCCTCAACTCTTCTTTCCTCTGTTTCACCTTATCCAAATCGCGTTGAACATTCGACAAAGTATTTTTCGCTCGAAGGACTTCATCTGGGTTGGCGACACCCTTTCTGTTTAATTCTTCGATTTGATTGACTATCGTGGATTCTCTAAGAAATATCTTCTCGACTTCAAGTATCTCAGCCTCAACTTGAGAGAAGCGACTTTCCAAGATGTTTCGGTTAAGGTCGAGAACCATCGATTTCGAAGGATCGACCTCCGCAGCCGCGAGCCAATTCAGCCGTTGCAACTCGACCAAGCTATTGCGTAATAACATTTCGATCGTTTCCTTCGAGGTTGCAGGAACGACCGATTCCGTGCTCTGCTCCAGCTCCGCAGCCCGCAGTTTCTCCAACTCCTCGAGCGTCTTGTAGTGCGTTTCAAGAAAACGCTTACGTTTTTCCGTCACGAAGTGGAATTGCATATTCAGTTCGTTGATGATCGGTTTCAGCAAGTCTTCATTGGATTTGGATGTCGGGTTGCTGATTTCTTCGAATGCCGCGTCGATGCGCAGCTGCATTTTCGGAGACAACCATTCGCTCGATCGCGCTTGCGCTCGACTTGATCGCTCACTCGATAACAGTACCGCGCAGAAAAAACAACCGATTAAGCAATACCTAGGCATTGGCATCTCCTTGAGAAAGTCACTTGCGTTCATGGTTCGGTGGAATTATCGGGAGCGTTGAGGGATTCGAGAATGATCCGATCGAGCTTTACACGATGCTCGTGGTCGCGCCTCAGACTTCGAATCGAAGCTAGCTCTTGATCGATTTTGGTTTGCAGTTCGACGAGCATCAGCTTTTGTTGCAACCGCTTGGTCTCGAACTCGAGTGCATCCAAACCTTCGAGCGTTTCCGTCTTCTGTTGCTGAAAGTCGAGTTCGGGTTCGGCATTCGCGATCGACTGCTTCGGATCCGTTGTCGGATTTCGGTTGGCAATCAACACGGCTCCCAAAAAGATCGCCAGACCAGCGGTGACAGCCAACGCCAACTTTTGGGGAGTGGACGGATAGCTTCGAGTTCGGGCCGCGCGGCGGATCAGTTGCTCTCGCACCGATGGGCGGATCTCGCCCTTTGCATTCCGTTCCCAGTTCTGTAGCCATCGATCGACCTGGTCGTCTGGATCTTCTCGATGGGAGCTCATATTTCACCCAGTAGCTTTCTGAGCCGCTGACGCGCCCGGTGCAATTTCACGTGAAGCCGATCCTTCGACAGATTCATTTGGATTGCCAACTCCTCGTGCGACCAGTGTTCCAGATGGATCATCACCAGCAGTTCCCGGTCTTCGTTCGTTAATCGCTGCATCGCGGATTGCATCTCAGCCCACCGTTCTCGATCATCCGGCGCGATCGGCATCCCGTCGCTCGTTTCCGCCTCGCCTTGCTCGATCGGAGGGCTGGACGAGTGGCGAGGGAGTCCTTCGAGGAACCGCAGCCATCGAATCCAACGGCGGTGGGCGCTTCGTTGGTGGTCGCGGCAGCTTCGAAACACGATACTGACCAACCACTTTTCAAGCGGACCATCACCACGAAATCGATCGATTCGGTTCCATGCTTTCCACAGAGCTTCTTGCAGGATGTCATCGCCATCGTGCGACCAAGCGGTCAACTTGCCGACCAATCGACGCAAACGTATTCCGTAGCGATCGATCAAGATCTCCATCGACGCAGGGTCCCTTTTCCTCATTCGCTGCACCAAGGCGTGTTCATCCGGATCCATAATCACCCGACAACCGACGATTCCAAGGTGCCATTTCCATATCTATAGACGCCGCGTCTCGGCGGCACTTTCAAGCTGCAGAGGAATTTTAGTCAGGTTTTTTGACCGCCAATGTCGCGAAAGCGGATCCCCAAGAGGTCCATCACCGGCGACAACCGCTAGAAAGCGTTGGTCGTGTCGATGCAATCGAGCTAAAATAGGCACGTCATCACGACCCTCCTTTGTTCCATCCCCATTTCTCCCCTGTACCATCTCATGAGACTTTCGCAGTTCCTCGGCGCGACCCTGGTTTTGTCTGCGCTGGCTTCGGCATTGCACGCCGGGGACTGGCCGACCGCGCGGGGCGATGCGTGGTCGACCGGCTTTGCGGATGAAAAGCTTCCCAACCAACCCGAACTCTTGTGGGAATTCAAACCCGAAAAGTCGGGCTTCGAAGGAGCCGCCGTCATCGCGGACGGCAAAGTCTGGATCGGCGACGTGGAAGGGACCATGTTCTGCTTGGATCTGGCTACGGGCAAGGAGATTTGGCGCGCCAAAAAGAAGAACGGGTTCATCGTCTCTCCCGCGTATCGCAACGGACGCGTCGTCATCGGCGACTTCGATGGCCAGATCTTTTGCTTCTCCTCGGCCGAGGGAACCGTCCTGTGGGAGACCGAACTGGGTCAAGCGATTGCGTGAGGAGCGAATTTCGTCGACGACATGGTGTTGCTGACGAGTGAAGCCGGGCAACTGTTTGCGTTGGACTTGAATTCGGGAAAGAAATTGTGGGAGTACGCCACGGGCGACCAGCTTCGGTCCGCTGCAACCCTCTGGAAGGATCTCGCGCTGCTCGGAGGCTGCGATGGGCGACTCCACAAGATCAACGTCCGAACCGGCTCGGCGGAGGGGGAGGGCTTGCTGCTCGATGGGCCGAGCGGCTCGACTCCCGCCGTCCTCGATACGATCGCCATCGTTCCGACCCAGTCGGGGCAGGTCCTCGCATTCGACCTCGACCATGGAATGAAGAAATGGAGTTTTGCCGACGCCGAACGATCGCAAGAGATTCGTTCTTCTCCCGCGGTGGCGGTATTGAGCGAAGCGGCCCATCAAAACATCGCGGTCGTGACGACTCGCAACCGGCGGGTTTTGGGATTGGAAATCGAGAGCGGCAAGATGCTGTGGGAAGCAGTCGTCCGCAAACGCTGCGATGCATCCCCGGTGATCTGCGATGGACGCGTATGGGTTGGCGGGCTCGACGGCACGCTCTATGCCTTCGATCTCCAAACCGGCCAGGAGCGATGGTCCGCGACCCTGACGGGCCAATTGATCGCATCCCCCTCGATTTCCAATGGAAAAATCGTGGTGGCGACCGACAAAGGAACCGTCGCCTGTTTCGGGGGCAAAAACTGAGCGGGGAGGCTACAATACCTTCCATGACTCGTGCAAACGCGACTCCCGAAACCGCCGCCTCCTCGGCTCCCGAGGCACCTCGTGCCGAGGGACCTTTGCTGTCCAGCGAAACCATGGCCAAGCTGGAACGCATGGAACTGGTCACTCGAAAAATTTTTCGGGGTCGGATGAAGGGGGAGCGACGCAGCAAGCGAAAAGGCCAGAGCGTCGAGTTTGCCGACTTCCGAAATTATGTAGCCGGGGACGATCTGCGCTTCATCGATTGGAATCTCTTTGCGCGGATGGATCGACTCTATTTGAAACTCTTTCTCGAGGAAGAGGACCTCCATTTTTATGCGATGGTCGATGATTCGCTGTCGATGAATTTCGGCTCTCCAAGCAAATTCTTCGTCGCTCGACAGCTCGCCGCGAGCCTGGCTTATATCGGCCTATGCCGCGGCGATCGTGTCTCGATCTCCACCTTCGGGCGATCGGGCTCGCCGGTCGTGGTTCGAGGCAAGTCCAGTGCGCATCGACTCCTCAGCTACTTGGAGAATGCCGCTTGCATTGACACACCCACAACCATGGAGGAAGCGGCTCGCAGATTTTGCTTGAAGAACACCGGAAAAGGGATCATTGTTGTGATCACGGATCTGATGAGCAAATCGGGATACGAGACCGCACTCAAGATGCTGGTGGCTCGCGAAATGGACATCTACGTGCTGCACATCTTGAGTCCCGAGGAACTGCAGCCCAAGCTCGTCGGGGATCTGTCGTTGCTGGATTGCGAAGACAGCGACCGCCGCGATATCTCCGTATCCGCCACCTTGCTGCAGCGTTACGAACAGACCCTCAATGCGTTTGTCGAGCAAGCTCGATCCTTTTGCAATCGCCGTTCGATCACCTATGTCTCGGTCCGTAGCGACCAGCCGATCGAACCCTTGGTCAATGAATATTTGCGAACTCGCGGTTTGGTCCGATAGAAGGGCTTTTGCTTCATGAACTGGATCAATACGCTCAATCCTTGGCAGTGGTTGATCCTCGCCGCGATCCCGCCAGCCATCCTGAGCCTCTACTTTTTGAAGCTGCGACGGCGCGATGTGGTCGTTCCGAGCACCATGCTTTGGAAACGAGCGGTCGAAGACTTGCACGTCAACAGCATCTGGCAGCGGCTGCGAAACAACTTGCTGTTGATCCTGCAATTGCTGTTCATGGGCTTGGTGATCTTAGCCTGCCTGCGCCCCGGCTGGAGCGGCATGAACCGGATCGGCGAGCGCCGAATCTATATCATCGACAACTCGGGCTCGATGGGAGCGACCGATTCGACCCCGACGCGACTCGATGCAGCCAAAGCCAAGGTGCGAGAACTCATCGGGGACACCTCCAGCGACGACGTCGGCATGGTCATCGCATTCTCCGATCGAGCCGATGTTCGCCAGGGCTTTACCAGCGACAAGCGGCGACTCCTCGATGCGGTGGAATCGATCCAAACGACCTCGCACACCACCGACGCCCGCGAAGCCTTGAGGGCTGCCGCAGGATTGGCCAACCCCGGTCGAGCCAGCTTTGAAGACAACAAAGATGTCCAGGTTGCCGACGCCGTCCCCGCAACCGTCTATCTCGTCACCGATGGGGCGATCGGCGACTTGGGCGAAGCCGATTTCGGACAGCTCAAGATCGAGTATGTCCCCGTCGGCGTTGTCGATACACCCAACCTCGGGATTGTCGGCTTTGCGGTCGAACGCAATGAAGAACAGCCGGACAAATTGGAAGCCTTTGCACGCGTCGTAAATGCGGGCAAGGACCATGTCGACTGCACCGCTTCGCTGTATCTCGACGACGTTCTGCTCGATGCCAGCACCGTATCGGTCGATGGCGGACAAGAAGTCGGCCTTCGTTTTGAGATGCAAGGAATTGACCGAGGCAAGCTGAAATTGGAGTTGGACCATGCCGACGCCCTGAAACTTGACAACGTCGCTTACGCGGCGATTCGCCCCTCGCGACAAATGGCGATTCTCTTGATCACGGCGGGCAACGCCGCATTGGAAGCTTCCCTCAAAACCAAACGGGTCCAACAGATCGCCAATTTGACCGTGGAAAGCCCTGCGTATCTCGCAAGCCCTGAGTATGCGACCGCTGCCGCAGAGTCGCAGTACGATGTCATGATTTTTGATGGTTGCACACCCACCAAGATGCCCGCGAGCAGCACGCTGTTCCTCGGCAGCCTTCCCCCCGACGATATCCATCCCGCGCCGAGCGATGCGCCTGCGGAGAAAGCAGCCCCCCCGCCGGAAACCTCGCGATGGCGTTTCGGCGAGCCCGTCAGCCCAGCTCTCATCGTGGATGTCAATCGGCTCAACCCCATCACGCAGTATCTGGAAATGGCCAGCGTGAATATCGTCGAGGCCCGGAGCGTGACCCCTCCTGAGAATGGAACCATTCTCATGACCTCCGACTCGGGACCGGTGTTCGCTTTGGCTCCGCGCGGTCCCTTTCAAGATGCTATCCTGGGTTTCGATATCGTTCGGCCCGGACCGAATGGATTCGAAATGAATACCGACTGGGGAATCAAACGTTCCTTCCCCGTATTCGTTTACGGCGCGGTCGAATACCTCGGGGGCGGGATGACGCAAGCCTCGGCCCCCAGTGTGCGTCCCGGCTGGCCGATCAGCCTGACCCTGTCGAGTCGATCCACCACGTATGAAATTGTCGATCCGAAAGGAGACCGCATCAAAATCGATCGAGGTCCGGATGGACGATTTGTTTTCACCCAAACCGATACTCCCGGAGCCTACGAAGTCCTCGCGCCAGGTCTGGAGTTTCCGGTCGAGATGTTTTGCACCAATTTGTTCTCCGCGAGCGAAAGCAATCTAGCGCTCGGAACGGAAATCCAGACCAGCGCTGAAAAAATCAAGGCGACCGATGTCACCATCCGCGCCCGCCAGGAAACCTGGCGATGGCTTCTGATGATCGGTTTGGTGCTGCTGATGCTGGAGTGGATTGTCTTCAATAAACGAATCTTTGTTTAACGCTGATGCATCCTGCCCAATGCGACATCGTGGAATTGGAGTCTCAATGTCGGTTTCGATTTTCACGAGCCTCAGGACCTGGCGGCCAGCATCGCAACAAGGTCGAAACGCATGTGACGATTGAGCATCTACCGACGGGGATCATCGCCTCGGCTGGCGAGGCTCGCTCGCAAGGCGAAAATCGACAGCGTGCCATGCAGCGGCTTCGATGCGCCTTGGCGGTCGGGGTGCGGGGCGCGAACCCCGGTCGCCCGCTCGGAGCGAGCAGACTGTGGCAACGATACTGTCGAGGAAACCGCATTCGCGTCGCAGAAACGAACGCTGACTTTCCAGCCGTCCTGGCGGAAGCGCTCGATACGCTTGCGGCAAACGAGTGGGATCCTGCGCGCACCGGGGAGGCTCTCGGCGTTTCAGCCACCCAAATTGTCGGATTAGCGGCACAATATCGACCCGCACTGGAATTGCTGAATCAACATCTCGTCGCCAGAGGCCGCGCTCCGCGAACCCCTCCAGGCCGTTGAGGTCCCCGGGGACCTTTCGCTTTGCCCCGTTGCGTCCATAATGCGCATCGATCCGCCTGAGATGACGACCTTCTTCTACTGGAGAACCCAACGAGCATGGCCAAGAAAAGCATTTCCGATGTCGAATGTCGCAGCAAAGTCGTATTGATGCGAGTCGACTTCAATGTGCCCCAGGACGACCATGGAGCGATCACCGATGATCGCCGAATCCGGATGGCCATTCCATCGATCGAATCGGTTCTGTCGCGCGGGGGAAAGTTGGTGTTGATCAGTCACCTCGGCCGTCCCAAGGGAAAAGGTCCCGAGCCCGAATTCACGCTCCAACCCACTGCCGAAAAATTGGCCGAACTGCTCGAACGACCCGTTCAATTTGCATCCGATACCGTCGGACCAGAAGCCGAATCGAAGATCAAAGGGTTGAAGGATGGCGAAGTTCTCGTCCTGGAGAACCTCCGATTCAACGCGGGAGAGAAAGACGGGGATGCCGTCTTTGCAGGGAAGCTGGCGGGCTGGGCCGATATCTACTGCAATGATGCTTTTGGTACGTGCCATCGCGAGGACGCGTCCATGGTTGCGGTACCGCAAGCCATGGGATCCAAACCCAAGGTGGTCGGTTTCTTGGTCGCCAAGGAGATCGAATATCTCAGCGACACCATCGCGAATCCAAAACGACCGTTCGTCGCCATCCTCGGCGGAGCCAAGGTGAGCGACAAAATCAATGTCATCAAGAACCTGCTGTCGATCTGCGATTCAGTGCTGATCGGCGGCGCGATGGCGTACACGTTTTCGCTCGCACAGGGAGGCAAGACCGGCAAGAGCCTGGTCGAACCCGACAAGGTGGAACTGGCCAAGGAGTTGATCGCTATCGGTGGATCGAAGCTGGTTTTGCCGGTCGATACGCATTGCGGCGACCGCTTCAGCGGAGAGTGCAACAAACAGGTTGTTCGGGCTGGAGAGATTCCAGACGGATGGGAAGGACTCGATATCGGCCCCGAAACAGCAACGCGGTACGCGGAGATTGTGGAACGCGCCAAGACGGTGGTCTGGAATGGTCCCATGGGGGTTTTTGAGATGCCACCCTTTGATGCAGGGACCCAGGCGGTGGCCAAAGCCATCGCGGACAGCGATGCGACCAGCATCATCGGCGGAGGGGACAGCGCCGCGGCGATCGAACAGCTCGGCTTTGCGGATGCCGTGACACACGTCAGCACCGGTGGCGGTGCAAGCCTGGCGATGCTCGAAGGGGAAAAATTCAAGGCCGTCGAGCTGCTCGATAACGCGTAAACCCCTCACGCGTGAACCCGTCACCAAGAAACCCGTCGCGGCCCTTCAGACACACTCTGAACCCCCGGACGCCCGCCGAGTCGATGGACGGAGCGAAGTGGGCCCAGGACTGCGAAGCGGGCCGAGGGATTCGCGCCGAAGCTGAATGGGTTCTAGATCAATGGCAGAGCGAGCTCTACAATGATCGACAACGGCGCTTCGCCGTTTTGGATCCCCTCTCTTTCCATCGATCGATGCCTTCCATGTTGAACAGAATCATTTCCGGCGCTCTGTGGGTTGCATCGATGCCCGCCATCGCGATGGCGCATCCCGGTCACGGCCATGCCGATCCCGACAGCCCAGCCCATTACCTTCTGTCCTTCGAACACCTCGCGCCCGCGGTTGCGGTGTGCTTGATCGCACTCGCAATCGCCCTGAGAGTGCGATCGCGCCGACTTCGCCCTCGCGCGTCCTGACTTGGCATCCCGGCCACCTTTCCGTAAGGAAGGAATGGTTCGCCCCGGGATGGTCTCCTCGCACGTTCCGCTCAGGTCAAAGACGTATCCCGTTTCCAGCGGGTAGCGCGGAGCATAAAAAAACAGGGGACACTGCGAACAGCATCCCCTGTTGAAACGATGGTTTCAGTTCGATCGAACCCGCGATTACTCGCGGTTGTCGTCCTGCGGTTGATCCGGAACGGCAGGTGCCGGAACGACCTGCGGTAGATCCTTGTCGTTCTCCGGTCTCAGGAAAAGGAACGACGGCATGGCCCCACCACCCATCGCTGGCTGGTTGTAGACATAGATCGCATCGATCGCTTTCGTGATCCGTTGCTGGCACTCGCCCAAGTGGGCTTGGGAGTAGGGATCCAATCCCGCGCCGACGGTCAACACCGTATCGATCTTGCCTTTGACTTCCTTCAGCTGCTGCAAGGCCAAGGAGGAGACCACCTTGTTGCTGGAGCCTCCGTTGGGAATCGCCAAATCGATCAATCGCTCGAGATGCTCCCTCTGCAGATTGCGTCGCCAGGAACTGATTCGCGGCTTGCGCGGCGAAACCTCTCCGTCCATCTTGCCGTCCAGTTCGGACCAGATCTCGGTGCGGAGACGATTCATCACTTCCGGCAAGGTGACCGCGTCTTGGTCGCTTGGGACGAGTTGCTCGTTGTCGAAAACGCGGCGCAACGTCGTGGGATTCATCAGCATCGTCAGCGCACTGGCCTGGATGCCCAGGATGCGATCATGGACGGGGAAGGTCGCTTCGCCCATCGAGCGAGCCCCTTCGTCGGCCCACTTGTCGACCGTCAGACGGCTGAGGATCTCGTTGGTCAAACCAAACGATTCATCGCGGAAGGCATTGCGAATGACGAAGTCAAAAGCTTTGCGCTGCGTTTCGGCAGGGACCGGCACCAAGGAAGCGCGATTTCCTGGATCCCCCTTCTTGTCGCGGTTGACCGTCGCGCCGCCCAACCAGTTCGCCATCATGCTGATGGCTTTGGTCTGTTCGCCGAGGGTCAGTTCATAACCGCGGCGAGCCTTGGCCCAACTGTCGCCATCCTTCACGAACTTGTCGAGCAACCGTTCGCGGTACAGCTTGACCAATCGCATTTGGTTCTCGCAATAGTCGAGCGGATCCTTGGAGTAGTCGTATCGACGAGCGAGCGGATCCGGTCCGGCGGTATCCTCGTCCGTGCCGTATTGCAGCTCCGGCTCACTGGCTCGTTTCAGAACTTCCGGAAGCTTGTTTTCTTCCGGCGAGTAGCCGTATTCGATCGCCCAGTAGTCGTAAGGTCCGATGCCGATCATCGTGTAATCCCCCTTGGTCTCGCTGTCGAGCTGGTAGGGCATGTTGATCGGCAAGTAGTCCATCACCGAGGTGGCAATGGTCTTTTGTCCCTTGACCGCGTTGGAGTTGATTTCCTTGAGGCTCAAGTTACCGGACGCTTTGAAGTTGTGGCGCAATCCGAGGGTGTGACCGACTTCGTGGGCCACAAGATCGGCCAACAAAGGACCGATGAACGACTCGGGCATGCCATCGAGCAGGTCCTCCTTGGGCTTCTCCGGTTTCTTCTCTTCCGATTTCTTTTCTTCCGGTTTGGCTCCTTCTGCGGGTGGCTGATCTTGCATCAGCTCCATGAAGTCCAAGGCCATGCGAGCCATCGACATGTCGAGCTGCTTGCCGAACGCCGCGTTGCAGTAGCCGTTGACCTGGCTGGTTCGCCCAACAAGGCCGTCGTACGGTTGGTCCCCGAGCAGTCGCGAATCCACTTGGGCTAGCGGATGACCTGCGTAAGGAAGCTTGGACTGGGCGGCAAAGATGTCTTGCAATCGCTTCCGTTCCGGCGCGGGAGCCAGTCGCAGCCGCGGGTCCCACTCGGGATGCGAACCGAGCCATGCAATGGTCTCCGAACTCATCCCTTCCATCGCGATTTCCGGCATCAGATCGTGATACTGGAAATTGAAGTGCCGGATCCAACCGTCGGTGAGGACCACGTCCGCATCGAGAATCTCTCCGGTGATGGGATGGACGCGGCTCGGGCCGATCGCGGTGCCGATATCGTTATTGAGCCATCGAATGAAGTTGTACTGAACATCTTCGGGATCGAGGTCCATGGTATCAGGGGATCGGGGGTCCTGGTAAAGAACCTCGATCGCGTCGGAGAAACCGACTTTCTCGAAGGCTTTGTTCCAGTACTCAATCCCTTGCTTGACCCAACGTCGGTAGCGCACCGGGGTCGTGTGCTCGATGTAGAAACGGATCGGGGTAACCGGCGGACTGACCTTCAGGGTCGGATCTCGCTTTTCCAATCGCCAACGGGTGATGTAGCGGACCCGTTTCTTGTCCTCGTCGTAGCTACCCAAGTCGGTGTAATTGGTGACGAAGTATCCGACACGCTGGTCCGCCTTCCGAGGTCGGTATCCCGTATCCTCGGGAACTTCGCTCAGCGAGTAGTGGAGCGTTTGCAGCTTGCCGCCCCCGCCCACCACTTCGAACGCCAATTCCGTGTTCTTGGTAAAGGGCTTGGCTTTGATGATCTTGCTCAATTGAGGATCTTGCACTCGAACCGAGGGACCAAAGAACTTGGATGCTTGGCCGACAAAGAGGGCGTCGGCATCGATCAGCGGACCGCCGCGCGGAACCATGGCGACGATCGGCACGTCGAGAAGGACCCGGTCGGTGAACAATCGCTTGACCGACGACTTCGACTCCGCTTCGCCATTGGAACGAATTTCCAATTCGGGCAGGATCAGCGCCAGACGCTTGTTGTACATCCGCCAGTAAACGTAGTAGTCGCCAGCCTGCAGGCCTGCGAAGCGATCCCCGCTGCTGACCGTCAGGGCGATAAAGTACTTTTTGCTAGCGAAGTCCTTCGGGATTTCCAGCAGCATTTGGCCGTCTTTGTCGCGAACCCAAACGTTGTAGAGGGTGCCGCGATCCGGCGATTTCGATTCGACTTTGGTGTAGCCCTCGGTGACTTTTTCGATCGGAGGGTACTCGGGAGGCGGCCCAGCGTCCTGGGCCTGCACGGCGGCGGGCACGCACGATGCCAGCGCCCACGCCAGCATCCAGCCATGTGCGGTTTTGTTTCGATCAATGCTCATTCGATGATTCCACTCAAGGTAATTGGAAAACGGTCATGGCGACACCGCGTCGTTCGACCTCCCCTCCTGGGATGTGAAAACCTAGAACGCGGTCGGCGGGTTCACGAACCAGGGATCCTGGGAAAGGAAAGAAGCGTTCGAGGAGCAATCCCTACAACCCCTTCGCTCGGTTCAAACCGCAGCTTCTCGCCTCGCTCCCCGGCCCTGCCATTATTAACCGATGGTGAAGTCCGGTCCAGCGACCGGGGGTACAGTTATCGCTATTTCAACAGCGAAAATCGGAGCAAGGTTGCTTCAATCTGTCGCGGTTTTTTCAGGGATCGAAGGTGAATGGAGCAATGACGAGCTGACGATGCCAGAGCTACAATAGGTGGCTGATTCAATGAGAGCACCCCCACACCGCTTCCCTCTTGCTCCCTCGGAGATCCATGTCTGCAACTTCTTTGGCCTCCGGGCACCGCGTTCCCTCCGAGTCGGAGGTCATGGAACAATTCAGTTACGACGACGCCATCGTCCGACTGTTCGTCACCGCCACCATTGTGTGGGGGCTGGTGGGTACGGCAGCGGGGGTGCTGGTAGGGGTCTTGCTGGTGGCCCCGTGGCTTTCCGATTACTTGCGCAGCGACATTGCGTCGATCGCCTCCTTCGCCCGGCTGCGGCCGTTGCATACCAATGCCGCGATCTTTGCGTTTGCCGGGAATGCGATTTTCGCAGCGGTTTATTACAGCACCCAGCGATTGTGCAAATGCAGGATGTGGAGCGATCTGCTGAGCCGGCTCCATTTTTGGGGTTGGCAGGGGATCATCGTGGCGGCCGCGTTGACGCTCCCCTTGGGGATCACGCAGAGCAAAGAGTATGCGGAGCTCGAGTGGCCGATCGATATCGCCATCGCAGTGGTGTGGCTTCTTTTCTTCGGCGTCAATTTCTTGATGACCTTGGTGACTCGGCGCGAGCGGCATATGTACGTCGCGCTGTGGTTCTACATCGCGACGGTCGTGACGGTCACGGTCCTGCACGTCTTCAACAACCTGGTCGTTCCGATCGGATTGTGGAAGAGCTATCCGATCTATGGTGGGGTACAAGACGCCTTCATGCAGTGGTGGTACGGACACAATGCGGTCGCGTTTTTCTTGACGACGCCATTTTTGGGTTTGATGTACTACTTCCTCCCCAAAGCTGCCGAGCGTCCGGTGTTCAGCTACAAACTGAGCATCATTCACTTCTGGTCGCTGGTCTTCATTTACATCTGGGCGGGCCCGCACCATTTGCACTACACGGCGCTCCCCGAGTGGGCCAGCACCTTCGGGATGCTCTTCAGCGTCATGCTCTGGATGCCTTCATGGGGAGGCATGATCAACGGTTTGCTGACATTGCGGGGAGCATGGCATAAAGTCACGTCCGATCCCATTTTGAAATTCTTCGTCGTCGGTATCACGTTCTATGGCATGGCGACCTTCGAAGGGCCGATGCTGTCGATCAAGAGCGTCAACGCCCTGTCGCACTACACCGACTGGACGATCGCTCACGTTCACTCCGGCGCACTGGGCTGGAACGGATTCATGACCTTCGGCATGATCTATTGGTTGCTCCCCCGCCTGTATCAAACCAAGCTGTGGAGCACCAAATTGGCCGAGTGGCACTTCTGGATCGGCACGATCGGCATCTTGCTCTATATCATCCCGATCTACGCGGCGGGAATCACGCAGGGATTGATGTGGCGCGCCCTGGACGATTACGGTGGGCTTCAATACAAGTTCTTGGAAACGGTCCAGACCATTGTCAACTTCTGGTGGATTCGCGTCTTTGCCGGCGCGCTCTACGTGGTCGGCGTCGGAATGTTGGCGATCAATGCTCTCATGACCTGGATGAGCCGTCCGGCCACCTACGAGGTCCCCGTCTATTCCGCTCCGCGATTGACACGCGAATACCCCGATGCGGCGATTCCCAAGAGTTCTCTGGAAGGAACTCCGGTGCTCGACTTCGCCACCAAGGTCGATCAGGTCGCTCAAATGAATTGGCACCGCAAATGGGAACACCTGCCGGTATGGTTCACGGTTGCCACCACGATCGCGGTGCTGGTCGCCAGCGCGTTCGAGATCCTTCCCATGTTTCTGATTCGAAGCAACGTCCCCACGATTTCGACGGTCAAGCCCTACACGCCGCTGGAATTGGCCGGGCGCGACATCTACGTCTCGGAAGGCTGCTACAACTGCCATTCGCAAATGATTCGGCCGATGGTGGCGGAGAAACTCCGGTATGGCGATTTCAGCAAAGCGGGGGAATCGATCTACGACCACCCGTTCCAATGGGGGTCGCGGCGGATCGGGCCCGATCTGGCGCGCGAGGGTGGCCTGCAAAGCAGCTTCTGGCATTGGCGACATTTCGAGAATCCGACGAGTCTGTCGGAAGGCTCCGTCATGCCCAGCTACCAACATCTGCTCAACGAACGGCTCAATTTCAACGCCATCACCGACCGCGTTCGCGCAGCGACCTATCTCGGAGCTGCCTACCCGTTCGATCTCGACAAGTCGCCCGAGGTGGCGCGGCTCCAAGCGGAAAAGATCGCTGCCGAAATCATCTCGCAAGGCGGCAGCGTCGATTACAACGGACAACTGATCAAGGATTCCACCGCCATCGCGCTCATCGCCTACTTGCAACGACTCGGTACCGATCTTGATAAAACCGAAACACCGGCCGCAGCCCCTGCGACCGCGCCGGCGGCCGCCGCGGAAGTCGCGTCCCAACCATCGGATCACGACGCCGGGGCCCAGTAGGAAAGGAGATCGAGATGCTCAAAGATGTCGTATCGTGGCTGGATTACTCCATCTTCGATGAAATCGCGCTGCTGATTTTCGCAGCGTGCTTCATCGCGATCGTCATCTGGGCATTGTCCTTGCGGCGCGAATCAACCAACCGCTACAGCGCCATTCCCTTGACCGACGACGTGGTCGACCCCAAACACCCACCTACGACCAACTCCTCCAACGACTGGAGACCGAACTGATGACCGCTACCCCTTCACCATCCAACCATGATGTCGCGTTGGGACACGCCTACGATGGCATCCGCGAATACGACAACCCGCTCCCCGGCTGGTGGAAATGGCTGTTCGTCATCACCGTCGTGATCTCCCCCGTCTACCTGATGTACTTCCACGTCGGTGCCGAAGGTCGATCGCTCGAAGAGCAATACCGAGTGGCCATCGATACCAACACCAAGAAGAAATACCAGAAGATCGGGGATCTCACCCCGAACGCCAAAACGCTCGTGCAATATTCAGGCGACCCGGAATGGGTCGTGGTCGGTCAGTCGATCTTCAAGGTGAATTGCGTCTCCTGCCACGGCGCCGACGGTGGAGGATTGGTCGGTCCCAACCTGTGCGATGAAAACTACAAACACATCAAGGGGATCGCGGATATCTACAAAGTGATCGACGAAGGTGTCGCCGGCGGCGCCATGCCCGCTTGGGGAAAACGGATCGGAAACAAAAACGATCTCATCATGGTTTCCGCCTACGTTGCAAGCCTTCGCGGATCCAAACCCGCCAAGCCCAAAGGGCCCGATGGCAGCCCGATTCCCCCGTGGTCCGCCGATTAAGCCAACGCAATGATCGAAATCTACGAGCACGCTCTGATTGTCGCCGACAACGATATCGATATGGTCGGACACGTCAACAACGTCGTCTACCTGCAGTGGATGCAAGACGCCGCGCTGGCTCATTCCTCGGCCCTCGGCTGGTCGGCTGAGCGGTATCAACAACACGGTGCCGGTTGGGTCGCTCGTCTCCATCAGATCGAGTACCTGCAACCCGCCTATGCCGGCGACCAGGTGATCGTTCGGACATGGGTTGCGGACATGAAGAAAGTCACGTCGATGCGGCGATACCACATGATCCGCCGCGATCCACCCAAAGACGATCCACGCAAAAACGATCCATCCGGTGATGATTCGTCCGGACCTGCGAAGGAAACGGTGCTGGCGGTGGCCCACACCAACTGGGCCTTCATCGATTTTTCCACGCGCGTGCCGAAGCGTATCCCCGCCGAGATCGCTTCGGCCTACAAAATCGTCAACGACCCCTCGCCCCAAACCTAGCAGGCCAACCCTTCCAGCCCACGAATCGCAACCGAGTCCTTCAACGGACAATCGGGATGGATGACGTGGAGATGCTGACAAGCGCTGCGGCAATCATACGCCGCAGCCGGCTCTGAGACTTGTGATGTTGACACCTCCGGCGGCGCCGAGCGTGCAGCCATCGACCGCAACGTCCGTTCGACCCCTGCCAAATCGCCGCGCTCCCACTGGGCTTTGGCCATCGCCAAGTGCATCGACAACTCGCGCAACTGCTTTTGAAGCGCCGTGGCCTTCTCCGAATCCACGCGCGATTCCCCCGGAGCACGGGAGTCGGCCGGGAGCAACTCGCTGCGCAGGACCGTCAATTCACGGGCTGCATGAACCCCCAACTGAACGCGACTCCCCTGAATCCGAAGAACCTCGACCTCGAGGTTCAAATCAGGGAACGTAATCCCATCTCCTTCTTGCCTTGCGAGTACAAGCATGGCAACCTCCTGTCTTGAATAGACTCCAAGCCGCTTTTCCTGCGTCTTTCCAACGCGTCTCGCTTCCATGCCGACTTTGTCGCCCATCCTTGGCAACCTGGTCGTTATACCCCTTTGTCTTCCCGCAAGACAACGTCAATGTCCCAGCCGTTCCCCAACTTTTCCGAAAAAAATAACGCTAGCATTTCACGCCTCGGTTCATCCCAATTCGAAGGGAGTGTCGACGGTCGGGATCTGCGGTGTTGCGGATGTGTTGGCTCGGACCGCGTCGGCCCAGGCGTGTGGATTTTGGGCGATTGGCGGCCAGGTGTTGTAGTGGGTGGGCAGCACGACGCTCGGCGCGACCAGCGCGATGGCGTCGAGGCTGTCCTCGGGCCCCATGGTAAACAGGTCTCCGATGGGAACGATCAAGCAATCGATGCCGCGCCGCGCGATCCATTTCATATCGCCGAAGACCGCGGTATCACCGGCGTAGTAAATGCGATAGGGCTGACCGGTGGGTCGGTTGATTTCGATGAGCCACCCTCCGGCCGTCCCTCCATAGGACCCGTCGGGCAAGCTGGAGGAGTGGACTGCGGGGACGAGCATCACGCGACCGAATTCCGTCTTGAAGGCACCGCCGTGATTCATGCCTACCGTATGCTTGACGCGGTGTTGATGTCCGAGCCACTGAGCGATCTCGAAGTTGGCCAGCACGTGAGCGCCGGTGCGCAGCGCGATTGGGGCGGCATCCGCGATGTGGTCGGCATGCGCGTGGGATACGAGGATATGCGTCGGAGACAATTCCGCAGCCTTGGTTCGGGCCGCGGGGTTGTCATCCAGGAACGGGTCGATCAAGATGCGGGCAGCGCCGATTTCAATCCCCCACGTTGAATGCCCATGCCATACCCCAGTGATCTTTGAACTCATGCGTGTCTCTCCGAGCATCGAAATGAAATCGAACCATGCCTGTGGCGGGGATCTTACGATCCCTGGGGACGGTCGTCAAATTGCGGTCGCATCGGCTCGGCTACCGAGCCGACGCGTCTCCCCTTTCGCGAGGTTGCCAGGTCGATGAGCCCATCTTGGAGCCTCGAGCGCCTTCGCAGTGTTGATCGCATCGCCGTGGAGCGTTTCGGGATGCCGAGCTTGCTTCTCATGGAAAATGCCGGGCGAGGCGCCGCCGATTGGATCATGGCACATGCGCCTGCAGCGAAACAGGTCGTGATTCTGTGCGGCACGGGTAACAACGGCGGAGATGGGTTGGTGATTGCGCGGCATCTGCACGCGTCGCACATCCCCGTCAAGGTTTGGTTGGTGGGTGACCCACCGCGAATGACTTCCGATACGGCTGCGAACTTGGCGATGCTCTCGAAGACTCGCATCGTTTGCGAGTGGATCCCGCTGGATGCGGACGAATCGGCGATCGAAGGCATGCGGCGGGAGATCGGCCTAGCGGAGATTGTCATCGACGCCCTTCTCGGGACCGGCGCGACGGGCTCGCCGCGGGGAGCGATGGCCGGAGCGATCGAAGCAGCCAACGTTGCATCGGCCCGGCGGTTCGCCATCGATATCCCATCGGGGCTCGATGGATGCACCGGTTCTCCGAATCCTCCGACATTTCGCGCGGAGGCAACGTTGACGTTTGTCGCCTCCAAGATTGGTTTCCAAGCGACGAATGCCTTGCCGGTCGTCGGTCGGGTGGTGGTGCTCCCCATCGGGGTCCCTCCGGAAGTGATCGAGGCGGCTTGTGCAGAGAATCCATGAGGTCTACCCGTGATTTACGTTTGGATTGTCCTCCTCACTTTGGTCAACATCCTCGCGTGGCTTTCGAACTTGGTGTCCCTGCCGGGGAACTGGTTGATCCTGATCGTGAGCGGCGTCTATGCATGGTTTTTTCCCGAGCAGGCAGGGAGCGGAATGGGTTGGATCGGTCTCTCGATCCTCGCGGGGTGCGCGGTTCTCGGTGAAGTCATCGAATTCGCCGCAGGGGCCGCGCTGGCTGGAAAACGCGGGGGAAGTCGTCGCGGCATGGCTCTGGCCGTGGTCGGCACTGCGGTCGGAAGCCTGGCTGGGGCGATGGTGAGCCTTCCGATCCCGATCCTCGGCCCCATCGTGGGAGCGCTCGCGGGTGGGGCTGGCGGGGCTTTTGCCGGCGCTTGGGTCGGCGAAGTTTGGAAAGGCAAGTCGGTCGCCGAAGGTGCCCATATCGGAACCGCAGCCATGATTGGGCGGCTTTTGGGGACATCCGGCAAGCTGGTCGTCGGTGCGATCATGGTCGTGATTGCCACCGTGGACGCCATCTGGTGACGAAGGGCTTTTGTGAAAGAGCGGTTCTAGGGCATAATAAGGATCGTTGGGATTGGCGGGGTGGCTGGCCTGCGAGCGTCGAACGACGCCGAGCGCCCGCCGCGAGTGTCAGCCCCGAGTGTCATTCTCTGGTCTCACCCCTCGCCACACGGAGCCACCATGTCCCCCCAAGCCTCCCGCCCCCTTTCTCCCCGCCGAGAGTTCCTGATGCGATCGGCTGCAGCGTGCGCAGCAGGCTCGCTCCTGCCGGGAATGAGCCGCTCCTCGCTAGCCGCCCTTCATCCCGCGCTCAGCGCCCGGGAAACCGCCCTCGGGTTTCTGTCGCTGTTGGGCAAGGATCAAACCGATGCGGTCCGGATCCCCTATGTCGATACTCGGCGTTCCCAATGGCACTTCATTCCGATGGAAGCCCGCAAAGGACTGCCGCTGCGCGAGATGAACGCCGCACAGCGCGAAGCCGCCTTCGGTTTGATGGCGACGCTCCTGAGCGACAGCGGATTTCGCCGCGCCGTCGAAATCATGGCCTACGAAGCGATCCTGCTCGAGCTCGAAGGGCCCGCGCAAGCCAAACGCCGCGACTACCAAAAGTTCTA
This sequence comes from Planctomycetota bacterium, assembly GCA_046342615.1. Lineage (GTDB taxonomy): Bacteria > Planctomycetota > Planctomycetia > Pirellulales > Pirellulaceae > JBKCUI01. Next base: position 19,862 of record JBKDPB010000148.1, read on the forward strand.
TTTCGCGATCTACGGAAATCCCGATCCGAAAGAATTGTGGGGAGCGAGCATCGAAGGACACCACCTCTCGATCAACCTGACGTTCCAAGGAGATCGCATCGTCGATTCGACCCCTCAGTTCTTCGGCGTCAATCCAGCAACGCTGCGACGCGATTTCCAAACGCCCGATCCGCTGCTGGGGAGCGGCAAGCTCCCGTTCCCGAAAGGAAAGCGACTCCTGCTCCCCGAGGAAGGAGCCGCCTATGCATTGCTGCAATCGCTCGACGCCTCGCAACAGAGCAAGGCCATCCACTCCGCCGAGTGCCCCGACGATATCCAATGGCCAGGCCAACCGCAACCGGTTCCCGCAACTCCGGTGGGATTGCCCGCAAGCGACCTCAACGAATCCCAGAAGCGCAACCTCTCCTCGATCTTCGACGCCTATTTCTCCACCATGCCCAAAGCGGTCGCCGACGAGCGATGGCAACTGCTCAACCAGGGTGGCATCGATCGCATCCATTTCGGATGGGCCGGTGGAACCGCTCCCGGCGAGCAGCATTTCATCCGACTCCACGGCCCAAGCTTTATCGCCGAACTTTGCAACTTTCAAACCGACCCCGAAGGGACGCGCGCCAACCATATCCACTCCGTATGGCGCGACCTCACCGGCGATTTCAACTTGCCGATCCCAGGCTAGATCTGCGATTTTTCCACCCCAACGCCTGCCGGCGATAACTTCGGTGCATCTATTTGTTCATAAGATCGGCGCTCGATGATCAATACTCTATTCCTTCCTGAACTGCGCGAGATGCTGACGGAGAATCGCACCGACGAACTCCGCGAGTTTTGCGTTGCGCTGCACCCCGCGCGGACCGCAGAATTCATGGAAGGGCTGAACAACGACGAAACGTGGCACGTCCTTCGGCATGCCCAACCCTCCGTCCAGGCCGACATCTTTCAGTATTTCGAGTGGGATCGGAAGATCGAACTGCTGGCCACCCACGATGAAAAACAAGTCGCTGTTCTGGTCACGCAACTGCCGGCCGACGACGCTGTCGACTTGCTCAAGCAACTCCCCGAACGACGCGTCGACGAGATTCTCGCCCTCGTACCCGCCCCGGACCGCCGCGATATTCGCCGCCTTCAGAACTTCGAGGAGGGAACGGCGGGGGCGTTGATGACCACCGAGGTCGCCTGCCTCTCGGAAACCCTCACCGTTCGGCAAGCGATCGATGAATTGAGCCGGCAAGCAGAGCGGTTGGAGACGATCTACTACATTTACGTGGTGGACGACACGAACCATCTGCGCGGGGTGGTCAGCGGCCGAACCTTGATCTCCTCCATCGGGCGACCCGAGACCCGGCTGGCGGACTTGATGAAGGGAGATGTCGTCACCGTCAACGTGCACGACGATCAAGGCATCGTGGCTCAGAAAGTCGCCTTCTACAACATCATGGCGATCCCGGTCGTGGACGACAACAACCACATGATGGGGATCATCACGCACGACGACGTGATCGACGTGGTGCGCGAAGAAGCTGCCGAGGAGATGCAGAAGATCGCGGCGGTCGAGCCGCTCACCGATTCCTACTTGCGAACGCCCTTGATGACGTTGTCATGGAAGCGGGGCATCTGGCTGGTGATCCTGTTTTTCGCGGCGATTTCCACCGCCTTCGCTCTGCGAAACTACCAGAAGGAACTGGAGATGTTCGATTGGCTCGTCCTGTTTATCCCGCTGGTCATCAGCAGTGGCGGAAACTCGGGAAGCCAATCCTCGACGTTGATTATCTCCGCGCTCGCCACCAAGGACATCGACCTGACGGACTGGGCTCGTATCGTTCGGCGCGAGTTAGCCATGGGATTGGTGCTGGGCGGAGTGATGGGAATCTTCGGCTACTTGTGCGCCCTCTTTTTAACCCCCAATCCGTTCGATGCCTTGGTCATCCCGGTCACCATTGTGTCGGTGGTGATTGTGGGAACGTGCATGGGGAGCATGCTGCCGCTGATCTTTAAGCGATTCGGCCTCGACCCTGCCTTGATGAGCAATCAATTCGTCGCAGGCCTGAGCGACTTGCTCGGGATCTTGATCTACGTGCACGTGGCGATGATGTTCCTGATATGAGGAAGCGATCGGATGCGAACGCGTGGCATCTGCGGCAATGGACCTCGCAGGCGTGCGGCCACACGCTGAATCATCGCCAGATCTTTTCACCCTCGGGGCGTGCGGCCTACTTCGATGCTCGAAATGCCGACCCTGAAATCATGACGACCGATCGCGTCGGCCGAATCGATTTGGGAACAGGCGTGATCGATTGGGTGTACGAGGTTCCCAGCCCGAATCCCTTCGGTCCGGGAGTGGGCGCGGTGGTGTGCCATCCGCAGCGCGATCAGCTGGTATTTATCCATGGCTTGCGCAATTGCGATGCGGTGAAGCCCTACAGCGCGACCCGGCGTTTTGGGGCGATGCTCGATGCGCGCGATGCATCGCGATCCCTCCAGCCCGCCGAAGCGCGATGCCTCGTTGCGGATCCGCCGAGCGGCGCACTGCGCGGCGGAACCCATGCCCACAGCTGGTCCGCCGACGGCAGCGCGATCAGTTTCACCTACAACGATGCCTGGATCGAAGAACGCCATCGCCAAGGGCTCGGCCCGTCCGACCTGCGCACGGTCGGCGTGATGCGGACCGGCCGACCGGTCGAAGCTCCCTGGCAGGACAGCGAGAATTTTTCGGGGGCATGTCATGCGATGATCGTCGCCGCCGTCAGCCATAGCCCGCAGCCCGGCACCGATACGATCGTATCCGCTCGCGAGGAATGTTACTTGGGAAGCGGCCAGGATGCGATCGCGTTTCTTGGACGAGTCCGAACCGCCGCAGGAGATCCCATCGACGAGGTCTTTGTCGCGCGATGGCCTGAGCCGCTCGCATTTTCCACGAGCTCGAATTCGAGGGATCGCGATGGCCGGTTGCATCCCCCCGACTTCGTCCGCGTCGAACGAGTGACCCGATCCGAGGATCGCAAATACCCTGGTGTTCGTGGTCCCCGCGCGTGGCTGGTCTCCTCGCCAGACGGGCGCAGCGTTTTCTGTCCGATGCGCGATGAAGAGGATGTCGTTCAAGTCGCCTCGGTGGACATCGCATCGGGTCGGTTCGAACTCCTGACTCGCTTGGCGGCATCCCTCGAAAGTCCGTTGGCCCTCGATTCCCGCGGCGCGCGAATCTCCTTGATGTCGGAGGGAAGAGTTGGAATTTTCGATATCGCGACGCGCGAAATCCAGTGGGGACCGGATTTGCGCGAGAGCCTCGAAATTCGCTGGGGAGCCTTCCATTTTCTCCCCTGCGAAAACGGGCTTTTGTTTCATGCGGCCCCCAAAAACCGACATCCGAGGTGGCAACAACTCTGGACGTTGACCCTACACTGACAGAGACCGCACGGCATTCCAACACCTAGGGCAAGAGAATCATGAGCCAACGCGACGATGTGGGAGGCGTGGTCCACGTCTACCAAAAATACAACCCCGTCGAGTTTCCCAGCCCGCTCGCCGAGCCCCCAGACCTGGTCTCCAATGCGTTCGAACATGCCTTGGCCTACGGCAGCTACCGCGAATTGACCGAAGACGAACTCGCCCGGGCGGTTCATCTGGATCCGAGCCAGATCGCAGGCTTGGGGCCGAGCATCGAAGCCTTGCGTGCCATGCTCGAGGAACGCAAACGAAAGATCCTCGAAACCTACCAGGTCGATGGTTTGGATAAGCGGGCTCAGGATCGATACGAAAAGCAATCGCGTCGCGTTCGCCCCCCCGCCAAACTCAAAGGGCTCTTCGATCGCGCCGTTCGCCAACAGCAAATCTATCTGCTCGAACAGCTTTGGTACCAGGCGGACCGAAGCGATCCGGATTTTGCCGGCGATGTGCTCGGAGTGATGGAATCTCTCGGGAGCAAATATCAGATCGACGAACTGCTCAGCAAGTACTCCTTCACGGGGCGCGAGCGAATCGATATCCCTCAAGCCATCGAAGTAAAAAAGGAGTTGGAGAAGATCGATGAACTGCTCAAACAACTCGAAGAGGCTGCCAAGACCGCGCAGATCGCTTTGATCGATATGGAAGCGCTGGCCGAGTTCGCTCCGCCTCAGGACCTGAACAACCTTGAAGAGATTCGCAACCAGATCAATAACCTCGTCCGGGAAATGGCGGAACGCCAAGGTTTGGAACGCAATGACTCCGGCGGTTTTCGTTTGACCCCGAAAGCCTACAAGACCTTTCAGGCACAGCTGCTGGAACGGATCTTTTCCAACCTGCAAGCTTCGCGAAGCGGCCGGCACGCTGGACGGATCGTCGGGGACGGCAGCGTCGAATTGCCCAGCACCAAGGCGTACGAGTTCGGGGACTCGATCGCTAATGTCGACGTGGTTCAGTCGGTGGTCAATGCCATGCTGCGGCGGCCCGACGAGCGCCCGGTGCGTCTCTCCAGCGATGATCTCGAAGTCTTCAAAACCCGAAACTCGCCGAAATGCGCGACCGTCGTCATCATGGACATGAGCGGGTCGATGCGCTACGACGGCCAGTACATCAACGTCAAACGGATGGCGCTCGCCCTTCAAGGACTGATCACGAGCGAATACCCAGGCGACTTCCTGCGGTTCATCGAAATGTTCACTTTCGCGAAACTGCGGCGGCCCGGGGAAGTCATCGACTTGATGCCCAAGCCGGTCACCATCCACCAACCGGTCGTACGGCTCAAGGCGGATATGAGCCGCGACAATATCAGCGAATCGGACATCCCACCCCACTTCACCAATATCCAGCACGCTCTGAGGCTGGCCAGGCAAAACTTGGCGACAGCCGACACGGTCAACAAGCAGATCGTTCTCATCACCGACGGCTTGCCCACCGCGCACTTCGAAGACGAAACGTTATTCCTGCTCTATCCTCCCGATCCTCGAACGGAACAGCAGACGATGCGGGAAGCGGTTTTGTGCGCCAAAGACGGAATTACGATCAACCTCTTCCTGGTTCCGAGTTGGTCGCAATCCGAGGAGGATATCCGTTTCGCGTATCGGATGGCGGAGCAATCCAAGGGGCGAGTCTTCTTCACCTCCGGCAACGATCTGGATCGCTTTGTCTTGTGGGATTACATCGATCGCAAACGGGAAATCCTCGGGGGCTAACCGGCGCACCGAGGGCTCATGTCGCCTCGGGAAGGTTGACGAGCCCGTATTTGAAAACCGTTTCTATCCGTGTAAAGCCGACGGACCGATAGAGCTCGATGGCGTGAAGATTATGGACCGTGACTTCGAGTGTCACGCAGCGGCAACCCGAGGCGTGAAACCCTAACAGCGCTTTGCGGATCAATTCGCGACCGATGCCTCGTCCTCGGGCCGCGGGCACCACGCCAATGTTCTGGATCGCCCCCAGGATAGGACTGGTTCGCAACCCCTGGATCGTCCCCAAGGGGGCTTCCCATTCCGTCCCGCTCGCCTCGACCGCCAACCACGTGGCTTCCGGCACAAAGGAATTCTTCGCAGCGATGTCCCGCATCAACTGCCGGCACCCCTCGCGATCCGCCAGGCAGGGAAAGACGCTGCCGTCCATCTCGTTCCGAAAGCTCTCCCATTTCGCCAGGGCATGCATGCCCAGAAGTTTCGGATGCCAGGGAACAAAAGAGACGTTGTCCTGAGCCCTTCGTTCCGGGATCCGACACGGCAAGTCAACGCGCATGCGATAGCGTTTAAAGAATACCGACATCGTGGCTCGCAGGATCGCAGTTCATCAACGGTTCGACGGTTGGGAAACCCCCACAGTATAAATCGAATTCCGGTCGCTTTGTCAACTTCGAGATCGTATACTTGAAGGAGGCAAAGGGCCGAAAGCCTTCACGCACTGAGACTTCGTTGCTTTTTTCCGAGACTCTTTTTTATGCTCGCGAGAATGGTTCGCATACTCCTGTTCATGGTCCCGGTCCTCGCGTGGGGGAACATGGCGGCCGCCGACATCGTGGAACTGCGCGATGGCGGAGTCCTGGTCGGCAAAGTGCTCAACCCGACGGGAGGCTTGACCGTTCGAATCCAGACCGAGGATGGGGCGATTGTCGAACTGGACCGAAAGCTCGTCAAGCTTCGCATTTCGATGGACCGGGAACTGGAGTACATCGACCAGGTCAAAACCCGAGGTGATTCGATCGAGGAGCACCGCGCGATCGTTGAAGAGTGCATCAAGAATGGGCTCACCACCTTGGCCAGCGCACACCGAGAGCGAATCGTGGAATTGGACCCGGGCGATCGGCAGTCCTGGGAACACCTCAAGTACTTCAAGGACGAAGTCACCGGAAAATGGCTTCGACGCGAAGTCGTCATGTACCGACGAGGCAAGATCAAAGGCGACAAGGGCAGGTGGTACACCTGGCAGGAAAAAGCCCTGATGGACATGGATCGCAAGTTCACCGAACAGCGCGTCGCCGCCGAGAAAGAGTTCCAGCAACGACTGAAGGGGCTGGAGGGTGGGCCCAAACAGCAATCCGAAGCCCAAGCCTACTTCCAAGGCCTCAACAACCCCCTGGTGATCGGAAAACTATTGAAATTGTTCCGCGAGGAATCCTCCAGGGACCGTTCGTTCTTGATGGGACTGCTCCAGCAGATGCCTCCGCACGCTGTCGCGCCTGCGATGATTTCGATCGCGCTGGAGGACCAAGACATGACGTATGTCAACCAAGCCTTGGATTATCTGGAACAATCCGAAGATAGGGTTCGCGAAATGGCCTTGGCTTCGTTTGCAGGCAAGCTTTCCAACAACAAGATCAGGGATCGCGCGGCCTACTGCATGGCTCCCCTGGCTGACGAACGCTTCATCGGCATGCTGATCAACTCCCTGCTGTCGACCGACTTGGTGATGCCCGCGGGTCCGCCCGGCGCACTCAATGCCGGAGTGGGACGCGATGGCGGAGTGGGGTTCGGCGGCGGTAACCAGCAACCTCAGCGACGGGTCAATCAACACAAAAACGTCTTGGCAACCCTGTCTCAACTGACCAGCCAGAATTTTGGCTACGACATCCAAGCATGGCGAATATGGTTTGCGCAGACCTACGCGTATGAAAATCTCGATCTGCGTCGCGATGAGTACTAGGTCGAGGCTCGGTTGAAGGTCGCCATCCTCGAATACATCTGCGGCAGCGGTATCCTCCGCGTGCAGCAATCCAGCGCACAGGCGCATCCCTGGTCCGCGTTGCTCAGCGAGGGGCACGCGATGCTCTCCGCCTTGGCTCGCGATATGCTCGATGCCGGAATCGATGTCGCGTGCCCGCTCGAATCATCGATTGCCGCCTGGGGGCAATGGGCCTCGTGGACCGATACGAACTGGAGTTGGTCTCCTGTGTCCTTCGATCCCCAACGATCGATCGATGACGTCGCGACCCTCTGGAGCGCATCGGTGCGGGATTGCGATGCCGCCATCGTGATCGCGCCGGAGCTGGATGGCGCATTGTCTCAAATCATCGCCCGGCTGCGCGACGCAGGGCTGGAAATACTCGCCGGTGACAAAGCGTTCCTGGCCGCGACCTGCGACCAATGGAACACATGCCAGGCGTGGCAAGCTCGCAACGTCCGGCATCCAAGAACCCGCTTGCTCGAAGAATTCCTCCACAACGACCTCGACCCGGGCCCCAGCCACCTTTGGGTGGTCAAGCGCCGGGATAGCGCTGGATGTGTGGGACAACGACGCATGGCGGACACCCGCAGCGTCGCTCGCGAAGCCCTGCGATGCAGCCAGAGCAATTCAGCCGATCGATGGGTCGTGCAACCCTGGATCTCCGGCCAAGCCGCGAGCCTCGCTGCCCTGGTCGGCCAAGAGATTCGTGTCGTGGGTGCCTTCCGACAACGCTTCGAGACAATCGTCGAGGATGGAGAAACCGGCTGGGGATACTCGGGAGGCGTCGGGCCGATTCCCGGAATCACCCAGCCAGCCCTGCAGCGATTCGCTTCGGAGGTCTTGCACGCGATCCCCGGCAAGCCTCGGGGTTGGATCGGCATCGATTTCGTCATCGAGCCCGATGGCCAATGGTCTGCGATCGAGGTCAATCCACGGCTGACCACCAGCTATCTCGGATACCGGCAATGGTACGGCCATCAACTGGCCGGCAGCTGGGCTCGCGGCAATCCACCGCCACGGGAGCCTCAAGACTTTTCCCAAGTATGCTTCTCGTTGGAAAACTTCGAGGGATAATAGGGGCTGACCATCCGACTTCCTCCAGGGTCCCCCGCCATGCCTTTCCTTCGCACGCTTTGTCTCCTGCTGCTCGTCGGTTCGCTCTTCCGCCAAGACGTCGCCGCCGAGGAATCGCCCGACTTCCGGACCCAGATCCAGCCCATCCTGGCCGAGCATTGTTCGCAATGCCATGGGGTCGATGCATCGACGCGCGAAGGAGGTTTGAGGCTCGATCTGCGCGCCAGTGCCCTGCAGGGCGGCGACTCGGGCCATGCGGCAATCATCCCCGGCAACGCGCCGGGCAGTGAACTGGTTCGCCGGATCCTCTCGAGCGATCCCGACGAAGTGATGCCGCCCCCTTCGCTGAAGAAACCGCTGTCGGATTCCCAGCGAGAGCTGCTGAAACGATGGATCGATGCTGGCGCCGACTACGCGCAGCATTGGGCCTTCGTGCCACCCCAATCTCCTGCAGTCCATCTCGAGCAACCGATCCGCGGTCAACGGTATCGCAACGCGATCGATTGGCTCATCGCCGACACCCTGGAACGCAAAGGGTGGCAACCCACCGGAAGAGCGGAGAACTGGGAATTGTGCCGACGGATTTACCTCGACATCCTTGGGGTTCCTCCGTCACCCGAGCAACTCGATGCCTTCGCAACCGACGGACTGGAAACGACCATCGATCGCTTGCTGGCGGACGAACGCTACGGAGAGAAATGGGCCAGACCGTGGCTCGATGTCGCGCGGTATTCGGATACCAACGGCTACGAAAAGGATCTGCAGCGCGATCAATGGGCGTGGCGCGATTGGGTGATCGATGCCATCAATCGCGATATGCCGTACGATCGATTCGTCATCGAACAGATCGCCGGCGATCTGCTGCCCGGGGCGACCCAGGACCAGATGATCGCGACCGGATTCTTGCGAAACAGCATGATCAATGAGGAAGGCGCAATCGTGGCAGAGCAATTCCGGATGGTCGAGATGTTCGATCGCATGGACTGCGTCGGCAAAGCGGTCCTCGGCCTGTCGATCCAGTGCGCGCAATGCCACTCCCACAAATTCGATCCGATCACCCACGATGAGTATTACGGACTGTTTTCGTTTCTGAACAATAGCTACGAAGCCAGGTCTTGGGTTTACACTCCCGAACAACAGGCAACCCTCCGCGAAGTGCGCGATTCCATCGCCCGAGAAGCCGAAACGTATCGGCAATCGCACGCATCGTGGCGCGAGGAACTGCGGAGCTGGCGGGCATCGATCCTGGCAGCTCAACCGAAATGGCAGCCGTTGCATGCCGAACTCCTCGAAACCATCAGCGGCCTCAATCACCCCGTCCAGGAATCCGACGAATCGATTCTGATGATCGGCCACTGGAGCAACGATATCTTCATGATTGCGCCAGCCACCTTGGATCGCATCACGGGACTTCGATTCGAGATTCTCACGCACGGCGAACTTCCGTTCCGCGGACCCGGCCGAAGCGGAGTCGGCACATGGGACTTGCGGGAACTCGAACTCATGCTGCAGCGACCGGGAAGCGACGCATGGGAAAAGATCAAGCTCGCAGCGGCGAGCGCCGATTTCTCGAACGCGGATGAAAAATCAGCGGATGGCAAAAACGCATCCGGCCCCGTGGCCTATCTGATCGATGGCAAGGAGGAAACCGTCTGGAAAGCGGACCGCGGCTTGGGACGTCGCAACCAGTCCTCGGTGGCAGTGGTTCAGTTGGAGTCGCCGCTGGAAGGGGTGCGAGATTGCAAATTGAAAGTGGTTTGGCGACAAGGAGACAATGTGGGCTCCTGTCGGATCAGCGTCACCGACGCACCGCAACCCTCCGCCCCCGCCATCGATCACGATGCCATGCTGGATATGGCGAAAAACGGGGCGAGCGATGCGATGAGCGACCGAGAGTTCTTCGCATGGCTCGCCACGCGCGAGGATGCAGCACCACAGCGCGACGCGATCGAGTCCCACTGGAAACGCTTCCCCAATGCCAAGACCAGTGTCCTGCAGCTCGCTGAACGCGAACCGGAAAACTCACGCCCGCCTTTCTTGCGGCAACGAGGCAACTGGGATCAGCCGCGCCAGCCCGCGCGACCGATGAT
>JBKDPB010000149.1:0-6690 GCA_046342615.1 Planctomycetota bacterium
TCCTTTCCCCATTCCGAGCGAGCGTCGCGCGAGGTATTGAGTCTGCCGATGCATCCGTTTCTTTCCGAACAAGATCAGGACCGTATCGTCATGGAGATCCGCAGCCATTTGCGATCCAAGGCAACCCATTCATGACCATGAAGAACTGTGATACCGCTCTGATAGGCGGCGGCTACTGGGGCAAAAATCTTGCCCGAAATCTCTCGACACTCGGAGTGCTGCATACTCTGTGCGATGTGAGCCCACAAACGCTCTCCGCATACCAATCGCAGTATCCTGGGGTGCGTTTGCGGTCCGACCCTGAAGAAGTTTTCAACGACTCGTCGGTTTCGAAGGTCTTCATCGCAGCTCCTGCAGAACATCATTTCGAGTTGGCGCAGCGAGCGATCCATTCCGGAAAGGACGTTTTCGTGGAGAAGCCGCTGGCGATGAACATCCATGAAGGAGCAGCACTCGCAGCCTTGGCGAGGACACGAGGCAAGATTCTCATGGTCGGGCATTTGCTGCAGTATCATCCTTGTATCGACAAGATCAAAGAACTCGTCGCTGCCGGAAATCTCGGTAAACTGCAATACATCACCTCCAATCGTCTCAACCTCGGCAAGATTCGGCGGGAGGAAAATGCCCTTTGGAGTTTCGCGCCGCACGACATCTCCGTGCTTCTTTCATTGGTCGGGAATCAAGTTCCAGAGACGGTCCAGTGTACCGGCGAAGCTTGGCTGACACCCGGTGTCGCCGATACCACTCTGACTGCGATGAAATTCCACGGTGGGGTGCGTGCCCACGTCTTTGTCAGTTGGCTCAATCCGTTCAAGGAGCAAAAGCTCACGGTGGTCGGATCGCAAGCCATGATTGTTTTCGACGACACATTGGACTGGGAGCATAAGCTGGTTCTCTATCGTCATGCGATTGCGTGGCGCGACGGAATCGAGCCGTCGGCGAGCAAAACGATTGGCGAGCCCCTCGTTGTAGACCGTAGCGAACCTCTCCGCCGCGAGTGCGAACACTTTCTTGAATGCTGCGAAAAACGAATGACTCCCAAAACGGATGCCGAGGAAGGTTTGCGCGTCCTTCGGGTTTTGGCCATGGCACAGCAAAGTTTAGAGCACGACGGCAAGCCAGTGCACGCCGACCAGATCCAGGTTCAGCCGCACGTGTCCTATGAGTCTCACCCCACGGCGGTTATCGATTCCGATGCAACCATCGGCGAGGGATGCAAAATCTGGCACTTCAGCCATATCTGCTCCCACGCGAAACTCGGCGATCAGTGCAATTTAGGGCAAAACGTATTCGTCGGAGCGAACGTTACTCTTGGGAATCGAGTCAAGGTACAAAACAACGTATCGATCTACACAGGTACAGAAATTCATGACGACGTTTTTCTCGGCCCCTCGTGCGTTCTGACCAACGTCAAGAATCCGAGGAGCCAAGTGGTCCGGCGAAGTTTGTATGAAAAGACGGTCATTCGTCGCGGTGCCACCATCGGTGCTAACGCCACGATCGTGTGCGGCGTCGATTTGGGTAGGTATTGCTTTGTTGCAGCCGGCGCGGTTGTCACGGACTCGTTCCCCGATTACGCCCTGGTGATGGGTGTTCCCGCCAAGCAAAAGGGATGGATGAGTCGTCACGGGCATCCGCTCGAATTCGATGCCAGCGGAAGATCGCGTTGCCCGGAATCCGGACTCGAGTATGTGCTCGAATTAGGAGAACATGACCAGCGCGTTCGCTGCTTAACAATCGACGAAGAATGTCCGTTGCCGGAGTCGCTGGCGTTCGGATCGAAATCCTACGATTCGCACAAACGGGATTCTCGCGATACCTAGTCATGTTGCGACCCGGTTCATTTGGTTTCTAACGCCTGTCTGAACGTGAAACATTTCATTCCAAGACTCGTTCGCAAGCTGGGGGTTGCCCGGTATCTCAATCAGATGGCGAGTATCTCCGAAAATGGAATTCGATTTCGAATTCCATTGCTCGGCGAACACGGTTACTCCAATCTCAATCTCAGCGAGCCGTGGATGACGGAATTGCTGCAGAAAACCAAACCGATGTTCGCATCGGATTCGGCATTGTTCATGGACGTTGGAGCAAATATCGGTCAAACATTGATCAAGCTGCGGAGCGTGTTGCCGAATATGCCCTACGTGGGCTTCGAGCCCAACCCAACATGCGTTTTCTACATGAATGCGTTGGTCCGAGCCAACGATTTCCGTAGTGTCGAGGTTTTTCCCTTCGGCTTATCCGATGTTCCCGCCATCCTCAGTTTGCATCTCTACAGCGATCACGACGCCGATAGTGCAGCCTCGTTGATCGACGAGTTTCGATCGAACGAGAAAGTCTATCGCTCTATTCACGTCCCGGTATTTCCTGTTTCCGCAGTCAGTCTAAGGTTACCCGTCGCGTTTCTCAAAATCGATGTCGAGGGGAGCGAGTGGGAGGTTTTGCAAAGCGTTCAGGCGATGCTGGCCCGCGACAAGCCGATGATCTTGACCGAGATACTACCTTGCTATCGAGCAGATAACCATGCGCGTTTGGATCGACAGCGCAAGATCGAAAATCTCCTGCGCGGATTGTCCTATGAGTGCTATCGCGTGCTCCGCCGAGAGGATCGAATCGATTACCTTTGGAAGTTAGAGGAGATCGAAATCCATTCCCGAGTGCCGTGGTCGGACTATCTGTGGGTATCGACCGATCGCGCACCATCACTGGCGGAGCGGATCACGGTGAAACCGTTTGGGCCTGGTAATTGAGCAAGCGGAAAAAGAAGCCTTGGAACTTTTAATGCCGACGCAAGAAACCGTCCGCTCCGTCCCGGTTCCTTTTTCGAAATCGTCGTTTGTACGAGCGGTCTTGATGGTGTCCTCGGGGCAAATCCTGGGATCGCTTATCCAGATTGCAGCGGCGCCACTTTTGGGGCGTTTGTATACCCCTCAGGAGTACGGGATCCTGGGTGGATACATCGCAGTGGCGACGGTTCTAGCATCCCTCGGAAATTGGCAGTTAGCGCAAGGGATTGTCGTGGAGCGTTGTGCCAACAAAGCGGCGTCGCTCGTCTATGCCTGCAATTGGGCGACGCTTGGAACGTCAATTCTCGCCTCCGCCGTCGCCGCGATACTCGTTGGGTGGAGTTACGCGATCCATGGCAATGGGTTGGCATGGTGGTATGTGCTACTGCCTCTTTCGACATTTGTTGGCGGCTACTCAGGAACGCTGTCTGCGCTAGCCAACCGGCAGGGTGTGTATCGAAGAATGGCGTTGGTTTTGGTAGTTCCTGTTGCGTTGAGTGTGGCCACTTCGATCGCGATGGGTTGGTTGGGTTGGGGCGCGACCGGTTTATTATTTGCCTATTTCTTGGGACAAGTTGCGACGCTGGGGATGTACCTGGCAATGGTTCCGAGACTTCCACGGCGAACCGATACGGCGTCTTGGAACCGAATGCGTTTGATGGTTCGCAAGTATCGCCGCTTTGCCGTTTTCACGACACCCACGACGTTTGTTTCGTCGTTTTCCATGAACGCCCCGATTTATGTTTTGACGGCGATGGGGGCAACGACGACCGTCGGGTTGTTGTCGAGGGCGAATCAGTTGCTCAGTCTGCCGGTCCACTTGATCGGCAGTTCCGTCGCCCAGGTCTTTCAGCGGCGCGCCGCAATCCAGTACCACGAGACGGGCAATTGCTGGCCGATCTACCGCGGCACGCTCGCGGCGCTGGTCGCCTTAGGTGCCGTTCCTACCGTGCTTTTGGCATGGTTTGCTCCGATGTTGTTTACATGGTTTCTCGGGCCGAACTGGACCGAAGCCGGCCAACTGGCGAGGGTCCTCGCTCCGATGTTGCTGCTGCGAGTCATCTGCAGTCCGCTGTCTACCGTTTTCTATATCGCGGGTAAACAACGGGAGGATTTCCTTCTTTCGATTGCTACATCGGGGATGATCTTGGCGATGCTCGGAATTGCTGTAAATATGGAAAACGCGGGCGAGTCCGTTACTGCAGCTTTTAGTATCGGATCCTCGATTGCCTACATGGTTTATATCGTGCGTTCCGCCTACCACGCAAACCCCAAGGCATAGAATGCCGACGCTTCAGAGTTTACCGAGTTTACCATACCGGTTGCTTCGGCAAGTGATAGTTCAGCTTCCGATGTTTCGTTTCGATCGCGAGACGCGAGGAACGCAAACGCCTGCGACGATCGAGCATTGGTGGTCGCAAAATATCATGGGATACAACCGTGGGCCTTATTGGCCGGTTGACCGATCAAGTCGCGTTGTCGGCTGGCAAAATATTCTGCTCGGGGTCGAAACATCCCCCGGTCTACAGGGAGGATGCTACATCCAAGGGATTGGTAAAATACGGATCGGGGACTATACGCAAATTGCATCCAATGTTGGAATCATCAGTGCGAATCACGATCTGTATGACAATCGCAAGCACATAGCCGAGGAAGTAGTTATCGGACGATATTGCTGGCTGGGCATGGGATCAGTGATTCTTCCCGGGGTAAAACTGGGCGATTTTACGATTGTGGGCGCTAACGCCGTCGTGACCAAATCTTTCGTGGAAGGGCATTGTGTATTGGTTGGGTCACCCGCCCGAAAGATAAAGGAATTGGATGTTTCATTGTGCGTTCGGCACCGAAGTCCGTTCGAGTACCACGGATTCATTCGATCAGACCGTTTCGACAAGTTTCGTAAAGCGAATTTGACGCTGTAAGCTCGCGTGCCATGATTACGATCGTCGACTACGGCACAGGCAATCTGCGCTCGATCGCCAACGTACTCCGCGTCCTTGGTGTTTCGTCACTCATCACAAACGACCCACAGCGGATCGCCGATGCGACAAAATTGATTTTGCCTGGTGTCGGGCATTTCGATTTTGGCATGGGTAATCTGAGGCAGTCAGGTTTGATCGCCCCGCTCAACCACGCCGTGCTGGAACGCAATGTACCCGTGCTGGGAATCTGCCTGGGGGCTCAACTGCTGACCCGAGGTAGCCAAGAAGGGGAGTTGCCTGGTTTAGGTTGGATCGAGGCAGATACCGTTGCCTTCGATCGCTCGAAAATGCCCGATTATCTCCGAGTTCCTCACATGGGTTGGGCGGATACCTCCGCAAGAACCGACCATCCCCTGTTCGCCGGACTCGATCATCCCCGTTTCTATTACGTTCACTCCTACCACATGGTCTGCGACAACCCTATCAACGAATTGTGTCATGCAGTGCATGGCTATCCGTTCGTTGCCGGAATCTGCAAGGAACACATTTGGGGTGTCCAGTTTCATCCCGAAAAGAGCCACCGATTTGGGAAAGCCCTTCTGAGGAATTTCTCGGGCACCGGGCAGTAATGCAACGTATTCGTGTCATACCCACCCTACTGTTGGACTCCAATCAAGGTTTGGTCAAAACCATCCGTTTTGGCAAACGCACCTACATTGGCGATCCGATCAACGCAGTCAAGATTTTTAATGATCGCGGAGTCGATGAACTGATCCTGCTCGATATCGATGCCACCAACGATGGCCGTGAACCCAACTACCCATTGATCGAAGATATCGTGAGCGAGGCATTCATGCCTGTCGCCTACGGAGGAGGTATTCAGGATCGGAATCAGATGGCGAGACTTCTGCGAAGCGGTCTCGAGAAAGTGATCGTCAGCAGTTCCGCGATAACAAAGCCCGAGCTGATTCGACACGCGAGCGATCGATTCGGAGCTCAAAGCGTCGTCGTTTGCCTCGACGTGAAGAAAACCTTGCTCTTTGGGAACCAGATTTTCATCAAGTCGGGAAAACAGCGGGTAGCCATGTCGCCGTGCGCTGCGGCAACGCAAGCGGAATCGTTGGGGGCAGGTGAAATCTTGGTTTACTCCATGGACCGAGACGGGACGTTCCAAGGCTTCGATATCGATTTGGTTAGGTCGGTAGCATCGTCGGTGAAATTACCGGTGATCGCATGTGGCGGCGCCAGGAACCTCGAAGATATCGTAAAGGTTGTTTGCGACGGAAAAGCCTCCGCAGTCGCGGCGGGAAGCATGTTTGTTTATCAAGGTGCCGCACGGGGTGTGTTGATCAGTTATCCTAGCGAATCAGAGATGAGTCACGTGTTCGAGGAGATTGCAAAGTGTCGATAACGATGCAGCGCGATGGTGCCGCTTCGCCGAGTCATGGCGATTCCTATCGCATTTGCTCCCGCACCGTCATGGACACGAGCGATCCGGAGATTCAATTCGATCGCGACGGAGTGTGTCACTATTGTCCTGCGTTCGAGAAGCTGGTCGAAGCGAAGCCGATGGGGCGCGAGTTGGATTCCCTCCGCGAACAAACGTTGGAACGTATCCGCCGTGCGGGACGCCATAAGAGATTCGACTGCATCCTCGGTCTCTCTGGAGGAGTCGACAGTTCCTATATGGCTTACCTGGCCAAGAGTTGGGGATTGAGGCCTCTGGTGGTGCACTTCGACAATGGCTGGAACAATGAGATCGCCGTCCACAATATCCAGCGCATCGTATCTAAACTTGGCTTCGAACTGTTTACTTTCGTCATGGATTGGCCCGAATTTCGGGATTTGCAGCGATCCTATTTCAAGGCGAGTGTTCTGGATCTCGAAGTTCCCACGGACCACATGATTTTCGGTGCTCTGCATCAGGTGGCGTCCAAACACGGAATCAATTTCATTCTATCCGGAAACAATATCGCAACCGA
>JBKDPB010000150.1:0-21321 GCA_046342615.1 Planctomycetota bacterium
GCTCCCGCTCGTGCTCGTGCTCGTGCTCGTGCTCGTGCTCGATCGATCATGGGATTGTACCATTCCGGCTCGGCGGATGCACGGGTTCGATCCGAGTTTGCAATGCGATGGACGAAAGGGAGCGGAATCACGGCCTGCGGGATGAGCCGATAAACTTGGTCGTTCGTGTCGAGGATCGTAAGGATGCTATGCCATCGAACCGGTCGATTACGAGCAAGAGCACCGTCCGAGACAGCGGACTGAGCACGAGCACGATGGGATCCTGTGGTCGCGTGGGCCAGAACAGTGCATAGCACTCGCGAACCATTACCCTGCCGAAGCAAAGACTCGACGCACCGCCCGCTGGCCCCGTCGCCATCGATGCTGATGCGCCGCCGCATGGGCCGCCATGCTGTCGGGCATGCCTGCCACGCTTCCTTGGTAGTATTTCTTGAACTTCCACACCAAGTCCAACCATACCGATCCGTCGATCCCTAACCTCTTTAGAATCGGCTCCACCTCCGGTGTCATCGGCGGCTTGCCCACCGACGGCTTGTTCTTCGCCGTCCATTTCAGCAAACTCAAGTAATCCGCGAGCGACATGCTCAGGAACCCCTTGTCGCTGGCTCGGACCTTCGTGTCGCTAACCATCGGGCCCGGCTTGCCCCGTTCGTCGAGCGTCAGCGGTGCAAGCCACGCATCCTTGAGAATCGAACGCCCCCGTCGAGGTTGACGCGCCTTGGCCCGTCGCTCACGCAGTTGGTCCGGCGTGGATGTCCTTCGAATCCGGCCCGCTTCCTCGGTCGGAATCACCACCGTATCGGCTGCTGCCGATTCCACCTTTTCGCCCTCCATCGCGCCGATCCGATCATAAGCCGACGTGTGGACCGACTCTTCAGGCGTTTGGGCCATCGCTGCCCGAATCGGATTGAGGTCGACATACATGCTGCAAGCCAACAAGCCCGCCTCGTCGCGGATCGCCTGGGCTTTGAATCGCCCTTCCCAGAACCGGCCCGTGCACTCGTCCTGCTGGTTGGCCAATCGAGCGATCGGTTCGGCCAGCGCCCGCATGAACCAGGATGGATTGCTCAGACGCTTCCGGACTTCCGCGATCTTGCCCCGATCGTTGACCATGGCATCGATGCTATTCTGGGTAGGTTGCCCCAGGAATTCATCGACACGCTGGCCGGGGAACAGGCTCAGCCACCGCCGGGCGACTTCCTCATCCGACCACTGAGCCACCACATCGGGCCGAGTCCGCAGGATGACATGCATATGGTTCGAAAGGATGGCATAAGTCAGCACATCGAGCCCGAAGACCGAGGCTAGGCACTCGAGCCGAGCCCGGATCCATTCGCGACGGAATTCGTAATTCTTCCCTGAAACCGGATCCTCTCCAGCAAGAAACGCACGTCGTACGCAGCGTTGGATGCAATGGACGATCCCCACTTCGTTGGGATCAAACAGTTCAGCACGCAGTGGTCTAGGCATTCTCTCTCCTCCCGAGGCAGGGCAGGATAGCAAAACCCACCCGCCCTGTCAAATAGGTGGGTGGCACTTACTTTCTTACTTTTTGTTTGGAGGGAGGGGAGGGAGGAAATCGCAAATCAATGCGACTTCCCTACCCCTATCAAATCACGGTTCGAACATTTCTTTCCAAACCGAGCATGATACCGCAAGCATCGATTTGACGTTTGTTTGGCACCGAACGGGCACCCCACTACGGCTTGGGTATACCAGACGATTGCTGCAGTCTGCTCGAAAGCGCAAAGAACGTTGGCGCCCAAAGTCCTACGAAGATCCCAAATCGTTCGGCATGAGCCTTCGTTTCAGCCGCTTCGCCGCCAGTCAGAAACCAAATGGCGATCGAGCCAACAATGGATGCAAACCCGAGAACGAAGCAAGTCGTCGATAAGTTTTTGAAGACCGAATTGTTCATGGAATTAGCTCGGTAGGATGACTGAATCGACCACATGGATCACGCCGTTGTTGCAATGAATGTCAGCTGATGTGACGGTCGCATCGTCAATCATGACTTTGTCATCCTTGACTGCAATCCTGATTGGCTTCGCAGCAACGGTTGTGGCCGTCGTGAGTTTCATCACGTCGGCTGCTGTCACCTTACCAGATACCACATGATGCGTCAGAATACCTACTAACTTGGCCTTATTCTCCGGTAGAAGGAGACTCTCTACTGTCCCGGCAGGCAACTTTGCAAATGCATCATCTGTGGGTGCAAACACCGTAAACGGTCCTTCGCCTTTCAATGTATCCACTAATCCGGCTGCTCCAAGTGCTGCAGCGAGAGTCTTGAACGTACCCGCGCCAACTGCTGTATCAACAATATCTAACATCGTTTCATCCTTGGCACTTCTTGCTTTACTCGCAACGCCAGAAATGCTGGTGGGGTTTACGTCAAAGTCCTTGATGCCGGGTTATTGTAGAGCGAAGGCAACCCCTAACGAACCGCACAATAACAAAGCACAGTACAGACACAGCCGACAAGAGTCTCTGATTTTGCCGACTTTTCATTGTTGAGATTGCTGTTAAACCGGTGCTGTGAGAACAGATCTGCGTCGAAGGGTTTGGGAGCTTCTTCGATGCAGCGCGCAGCGCATGCAATACCTCATTAGGGAAGAGAATAGGCCCATCAAGGCCCTCATTAGCGCCTTGGAGCGGGAGGCTTGAAGGATGTTCCAGCCTACTACCGTGAGTAACATCGCCATGAACACTGAAGCCTTTCCTCGAACTCGCAATCGCCCTATGCCTGTGACTCGTTTCAGGAGGCTGTCCGTTCCGATTACGTCGTCAAACGTATGACGCACGGATGTTTGGCCGCGACTGTTGCTAGCATGCTCACCTTTGGCTACGGCTTCTTGGACCAAAGACTTAACACGACCGGGCGTGCTATTCGCCTGGCGAAATCGGCTCGACTGTTGCCCAAGACGTGAATCGAAGAAATGCCCTTTTCGAATATAGGGCGCACAATAGGTGTCAGGCACCAATGGCACTGTCCGCGGCTAGGCACTCGCCACAAGCCTCGCCAGGCCGCGTATTCAACGGCCTACTTCGTCTGCGGCAGCCAGACCGGCGATTCCATCGCTTGGAGAAAACCCTGGCTCGTCGACTTGAGCGACCACGTCTCGATCGACTTCAAGGTGGTCGCCCTTCCGACCGTGAATGCGTCCACTCCTCGCTGATCTCGGTCCCCAAAATATCCAGAGACCAACGACTGACGATCGTTGACAAACACCTCCACCAAATACTCGTCGACCAAGATCCGCAGCTCCACATCCTCGTCCGCCTCGAGATCGCTCACCGAAAACGGGGCCTCCACATCCGCGACCCGAATCGATCCGGTCTCAGGCCGCAACAGAATCGGTAACCCGCCACCCTTCCCATCCGAAAACAGAATCACTCCCATCAGCTTGCGAGCGGCCTGGTCCTTGCCGACGGTGATTTTCAATTCCGCCGCATCGCTCCTGAGCTCGGCGATCCGATGCAGAAAGGGAGCCGAACTCGGCGGCACCTTGGCCGTGTGTCCCGTAATAGGTTGGTTCAAAACCACATCCTCCTGCGCCATGCGATCCCCCCGCAACGTCTCCAATTCCCGAATCGGCGAGACGCGCAGGGTCCCGTCGCGCCCAATATTCAATTCGCGAGGCAAGGATTGAATGGTTTTGTTCAGGAGTCGGTTCGCTGGACCGACGCTTGTCAGCCAAGCCCACATCACGCGGCGACCGTCCGGGGTCTGGAGGCTCTCGGGCGCGAAGAAATCGGTTCGCTGGAAGAGCCCGAACATCGGCTGGCCGTCGCGCCGCCAATTCAACCGACCGTGCCGCTCCGGGACGAATTGCTCTTTTTGAGGATCCCAGCTGCCGATGTAGTACCGACAACCCAGCGGGTGGCTGATGCAGAGCAGCACCCATTTGTCTCCGAGCTTAAAAAAATTGGGACAGGAGACATCTTCGCCCAGGGCCACGTCGGGCATGTCGTGGGACATGAAGTCGCCGACCAGCGTCCAGTTTTTGAGATCCTTCGATTTCATGAGGGGTGGGTTTTCACCGCCGGAGATCGCGTAGTACGTATCTCCGATGACGAAGCAATCGGGATCCCAATAGGGGATGTTGGCTTCGGACCCATCGGCGAGTTTGGCTTGGATCGGGAACGGCTTCTCCCACTCGCTAAGTTGGTTGTCTTTGGCGATCGCGATTTGGTTGTTGCCTGACGCTTGACCATGGTAGATGGCTGCGGGTCGACCCTCGCGCGTGAAAAAGCCTGTGCCGCTGAACATGCCGTGCCCGGTGAAGGCGGGCTGCAGTTTTGTTGGCTGCCAGGTCCAGTGGAGCATATCGGGGCTGGTGACATGGACGAAGCTGAACGAGGTATTGTCTCGAAATGGATGGGCGAGGATGTAGTGAAGATGGTATTGGCCATCGATCGCATAAGCAGGGTTCGGGTCCCCAGGGAGGCTTTCCCCGCCCGGATGCATCAGATGGATCAGGAGCTGCATGTCCTTGGGTGGGGGAACACTCCAACCCTCGTTGGGCTGTTGTTGCGCGTTGACGATCGACGTTGCACAGCACAGCAAGAGAAACAGGGATCGCATGACTTGAGTTATTCCTCTAAGGGAAGGGGTGAAACGGTTTCTCGCTGCGCCATCGCCGCATGGTTTCGAGGTTCGCTCGGTATTCAGGGGACCGATTCCCCTTGCCACCCTCGATATGTTCTGCGGCGGCTTCGAGCTCGTAGATCGATTCGCTTTCGGGTTCGTCGGTATCCTTCGATTCGCGTCTCCATTGGGACAATCGAGACCGCATCGCATCGAGCCGCTCCTTCCATTCAGGCTGGTCGGCCAGGTTGTAAAGTTCATAGGGGTCGTTCTCGAGGTCGTACAGTTCCTCGAGCGGTCGCGTCTCGGCCATGATCAGGGATTGCTCTGGTGTGAGCTTGCCCTCGGCGTGCAAGCGCCGCATGGCTTGCACGATCGCCTTGCTATCCTTGTAGGCGTTGGGCTGCAAATACGGACGATTCGGGAACCCATTGCGGATGTATTTCAGGTTCTTGGTCCGAACCGAACGGATCATGTCGACCGTTTCATCCGCGCGGTCTCGAGCGGCAAAGACCGCTTGCCGTTCAGGCGTCTGGACCTCGCCAAACAGGGATCGCCCCTGCATCTTTTCCGGGCGATCGATATTGGAAACCGACAGTGTGGTCGCAGCCAGATCGATATGCTCGACCAAGTCGTCTCGAACCGCAGGCGTATCCGAGCGGGGAACATGCACGATCAACGGCACATGCACTCCGCCATCGTAGAGGAATTGTTTATTCCGAACATGGCTGATGCCGTGGTCGGTCATGAAGAAAACATACGTGTTGTCCCAAACACCTTCTTGTTTCAAACGCTCGACAATCGTGCCGACTTGATGATCGGTGTACCGAACGCAATCGAGGTATTGAGCCCAGTCATCGCGGATCACTTCGTCGTCGGGTAGGTAAGGAGGCAAACGAACGGCATCGCGGGCCGTCACCGACCCCAGTTCCCGTTTCACCCGTTCGGGCCACTGGGGCGTGGGTGCTTGGCCGCGGAATTTTCCTCCGTGCAGTTGGATCTGCACGAAGAAAGGTTTTTCCGAAGCCCGGAGTTTCCAGTGCGCCGCATCGTAGGCTGCGTCGGGTTTCCACTCAAAGTTGTAGTCGGTCTTTGCCACCGGAACGTTGGGTTTGGTTTTCAGATCTTGATCGGATCGAAGGAAATCCTCCCAGGTGACGTTGTTGCAGTGGTACCCTGCGTCGCGCAGGATTTCGGGGACGATGCGAACCCCTTGGGGTAACGAGATCGGATGGCCGGGTACGCTCGAGCGATGGTTTTGTCCCCCGATGCTGGTTTGATACATCCCGGTGATCAACGCCGATCGGGAGATGCTGCAGATGGGCGCTGTCACAAAGGCCCGCGTGAACCGCACCCCGGTGCGGGCGAGTGCATCGACGTTGGGAGTGGTGATTGTCGTTTCACCGTAGCAGGAGAAATGGGCTGACATGTCTTCGACGATGATCCAGACGATATTCGGCCGCATCTGTTCTCGGAAGAGAGTTTTGAAACTGTTCTCCTCCGGTGCATCGACTTGTTCATTGACCAGACACGGTTGAACGCTGTCCCACCAGGCATCGAATTGGTTGGCAAGTTTCGTGGCGATTTCCGGCTGTTGCGCGAGGACGTTGTTTTTCTGGCCTGGATCCTCGATCACATCGAACAATTCCCAGGCCGGCTCGCGTCCGCCGCTGGGGCTGACGAGGGTGTAGCGTGTATTGCGGATCGACGCTTGGCGGTATCGGAATTCGTTGGGATCGGTTCCCTTGGGCCAGCGGCCCACATGGGTAATAAGCGTTCGATCGTCCCACGGGTGGTTGGGATCGCGCAGGAGCGGCCCCAGGTCGCGGCCTTCGATTTGGGCTTGCGCGGTCGGGCTCAGGGGAGCCTGGGCGATTTTGGCGAGCGTGGCAAAGAGATCGACATGGGCGGTGAGCGCGTCACAAGGACCGGGTGCGATGTGTCCGGGCCATCTCCAGAAGGCGTTCGCGCGGGTTCCCCCTAGCCATGGGCTACCTTTGGCTCCTCGCATGCCTGCGTTGAAGTGCTGGGCTCCGATCGCGCTGCCGTTGTCGTTCATGAAGATGACGAGGGTGTCGCTCGCGATTTGCCAGCGATCGAGTTGAGCGAGCAGCTCACCCACGTTTTGGTCGATGTTATGGATCATTCCGAAAAAGTTTTGCAGCTTGGGATCGATCCCTGGCTTGGCGTAGAGGGCTGCGTCCTGGGGACGGGCGATGTAGGGATCGTGCGGCGCGTTGGTCGCGATCCAGCAGAGGAACGGGCCCTTGGAGCGTTGTCGATCCATCCAGAGCTTGGCTTGATCAAAGAAAACGTCGGTGCAGTACCCGGTCGTCTTTTCAAACCGGCCGTTGTGAAGGATGTAGGGATCGGTGTATTGGTTGCCGGGCGCATCGCCACAGCTGCCGGCATAGCTTTGTCCGATTCCTCCGGCGCCATGAATGAAGAATTCCTGGAATCCGCGTCGATTCGGCCGATAGGCTTCCTCGTCTCCGAGATGCCATTTGCCGAAAATGCCGGTCGCGTAGCCCGCGTCGCGCAAGGTTTCTGCGAGCGTCACAGCGTTTGGAGCCAGCCGCTCTCGTTCGAGAATGGTGTGGGTAATGCCATTGAAGAACTCATGTCGGCCGGTCATCAGAGCCGAACGGGTCGGAGCGCAGGTGGGGGATACGAAGAAGTTGCGAAAGGATCGGCTTTCGCGCTCCAACCGATCGAGGTTGGGGGTAGCGAGGGTCGGATTACCGTGGGCCGAGATATCTCCATATCCTTGGTCGTCGGTCAGGATGACGATGATATTCGGTGGGCGTGCGACGGCGGATTGCAGGATCAAGACGCCCAAGATCAAGGCCCATAGCGTGCGAACAAGGCGCGGGGCGGTGTGGGTGCCGAATGCGACCATCGAGGAAATCTTTGCGAACGTGGCTGGAATCAAGGAGGTTTCACTGGATGGATTTTAAACGGCGCTGGCGGAGATCGCCACCATTGCCTCACGCGTCTTGCAACGCGGTCCGCAAGCGGTCGATATCGTCTTGGTTATTGTAGGCGTGGGTTGCAACGCGCAGGTTGCCGTGTCGCACGCTGAGGACGACTCCTGCCTGGATGAGTTTCGCGCGCACCTCGGCGGAATCTTTGCCTCTCATATGAAAATTGACAATGCCGCTCGCCGTGGGGTCATCCCAGGTTGTCGGTTCGGGATAATTGAGTTCGCCTCCGGCGGCGCGGATCGCATCTCGAACCTTCGACGCGTTTTCGAGTACCTTCATTGCGACCAGATTCGCGGTGCCACCCTCTCTCAGTTCGAGCAGCAGCGCGAGGCTCTCCGCCAAGCCGATGAGCCCGACGAGATTTGCCGCTCCTCCTTCGTAGCGAGAGGCATCCTTCTTGATACGTTTTGCATCCGCATGAAACTCGTAACTCGCCTCGACCGAGTTCCAGCCGACCATGATGGGTTCGAGTTCTTCAAGGTTGGATTCGCGGATGAAAAGCAAGCCGGCACCTTCGGGACCGAGCATCCACTTGTGCCCATCTGCGGCGGCATAATCGATAGGAACATCTCGAGTATCGAGGGGAAAGACCCCCAATCCTTGGATCGCGTCGACGA
Organism: Planctomycetota bacterium; assembly: GCA_046342615.1. Classification (GTDB taxonomy): domain Bacteria; phylum Planctomycetota; class Planctomycetia; order Pirellulales; family Pirellulaceae; genus JBKCUI01. The sequence goes on from JBKDPB010000150.1 coordinate 8,193, forward strand.
AAAGCTTGGCACCGGCTCGATGGACGACATCGCACAGTTCACCCAAATGGGTTCGGTAACCCGTTGCATACCCGACCCAGCTGACGGAGACCAAGCGCGTGGTCTGATCGATGGCTCGTCGGATTCGAAGGAGATCGATTTGGCCCGACCCGTCCACGGGCACGGTGCGAACTTCCACCCCGTGCCGCTCGAGCCCTTTCCAGGGAAGAAGGTTGCTGGGATACTCATTTTCCGGGATGACGAGGCTGTCGCCGGCTCGCCAAGGAAACCCCATGGCGACGATATTGACTCCATAGGTCGTGTTCGGGACAAGCGCGATTTCGTTGGATTTGCAATTCAAAAGTCGGGTAGCCAGAGTGCGTACGGCATTGGCTTTTCTCGACCATTGCAGCCAGGGAACATCGCCGTCTCGGGTGGCTTGGTCGACCCAGGTTCGCATCGCTTCGGCGGCGCGTTGGGGGATCGGGCACACCGCCGCGTGATCGAAGTAAGCCCACGATTTCGCGACCGTCATTTGGTCCCGAAAGGCTTTTTCCATGCGGGTCATCGATCCACCTGTAGCGGCAATACCCATCGTTTTAGCCCTATTTATCAAGATTTTCGGGAAAAATGGGACAGCGTCCTGTCGCAGGATGACAGTCGAAAAAGTTCAACTATACTAGCCCTCGGACCTGGACGAGACCGGTCTTTGCCCACTTCTCATCATCATGTTCCAGCCTGAAGTACACCATGTGCCAGTCCTGCTCGTCAACTGGGAGCATCCCTGAATTGCGCCGAGGTAATTGATGCCCAGATTGTTGTGTTTGACCGGCCTCGTGGTTTCCGGATTGGTATTCCTCCTCTTCACTGCCGATCTTGTGATGTCGGTGATGGGCATGGGTGGTATTTTCTGGTACCCCGACATGCTGATGGACATCGTTTTCATCATCTGCTCCGCATTGCTCGGTTACCTTGCATGGACCTCGCTCCGGGAACTGAAGTAGGAAGCTCACTCAACCGAATATGAAATTCGATACGCAGGGATGGGTTCTGGAACGGGGACACTGGGGCGATCTCGATGGGATTCTGATCGCTCCGCGCGGCGTCACTCCGTCGGCCTTGGTGACCTTGTGCCATGGCTTTGGAGCTCCTGGGACCGATCTGGTTTCATTGACCGAAGAGATCGTTCCCGCGCTTTCGGACGATCTGGTTCCGCCGGCCTTCTTCTTTCCGGAGGGTCCGATCGATCTGGAGGATCTCTTTGGCGTGCCCGGCGCGTATGCGTGGTGGCCGTTGAATATGGCGATGCTCGCTGAGTTGGCAGCAACCGATGCGTTTTCCGAACTCGAGGATCAGATTCCCGACGGGGTCGATTCGGCTCGCGAGAAGCTGGTCGGCGCGATCTTGGAATGTGTCGCCTCCAAGACATGGGACTCCGTGCCCCATATCCTCGGCGGTTTTTCGCAGGGTTCGATGTTAGCGATCGATACGGCATTGCGCAGCGATCGTTTGATGACCAGCGGCGTCATCGTTTGGTCCGGTGCATTGATTTGCCGAAGCGCCTGGATTTCAGCGCATCAAGCGCGTTCGACGATTCTTCCGGTATACCAGAGCCATGGGCGACAGGACTCGATTCTGCCCATCGGCGCGGGGCGCGCGCTGCATCGGTTTCTCACCCATTTGGGTTGGGACGTTGCATCCGAAGAATTCGAAGGCCCTCACACCATTACCCTCGAGGCGATCACCGGGGCTGCACGCCTTGTGGAACGCGTCGTGCGCCCGGTGCGTTGAGTGACCATCGAACCGCAGTTCGAATGCCGTTACTTGGACGTCTTGCCGCTGGTTCCCTTGGCTTGCGATGGGTTTTTCGGACGGACGGCGGGTGGTGTCGCAACCAGCTTGCCTTCCATCAGCTTGTCGACCGCTTCGACCATATCGTCCTTGAAGTGTGCCGAGCGTTTTACAACCATCCCTTTTTGATCGATCAAGATGGTCACGGGCAGGCTCAAAACTCCAAGCTTCACGGCCAGATCGCTTTCAAAGCCTCCCTTTTCATGGATATGAGGCCAAGGGAACTTGCTGCCGTTTTCCTTCATGAACTTGAGAGCGCTGGCGGCATCGTTATCCAGGTTCACGCCGACCACCTGAAGATTCTGCTTGGCGTACTTGGCTTGGACCTTTCGCAATTCGACCATGTCGTTCTTGCATGGATCGCACCAGGTTGCCCAGTAATGGACAATGGTCGGACCTGACGTTTGGAAATCCTTTCCATCGAGGGTCTTTCCCCGAAGATTGAGCGTCTTGCCCTCGAGATTCAGGCGTGCGATCGCGCCTTGAGCCTTCTTGCCGGTCGACGACTCCGCAAAGTTCGTCGCGATTCTGCGGTACCATTTTTCGGCCTCTGTTTCCTCCCGGCTCAGTTCGTAATTCACTCCGATTTGGATCATGGCCTCCGCGGCTTCGGGAGACTCGGGATAGATCTCCGCGAACTTCTCCAAGTTTTGAATGTATTGCTCTTGGATTGATGCGACATTGGCCTTGGGCGCGGACATCTGAACGATGTTTTCGGTGCTGATCACCCGAAAGGCGACGTAGGGTTTCTGCTCTTCACCACCTTGCAAGGTTGCCAATGCCCTCTCCAATTCCTTCAGCTTCTCGAGTCCCCCTTCATAGGTTCCCGTTTGAGCCGCGGAACTGACCGAATCGGCGAGCTGACGAATCCACGAGGCCATGTCTTCGGTACCTTTGGTCGCCTGAATCAGCCGCATGATCACGGCAGCCCGCTCGTCATTGAGCTCTTCCGCGTTGCCATTCCCATCGCGCAACGCCTCATCGACCCGCTCCAAATCGCTCAGGAGCGACTGCATCGCTTGCGATACCCCGGATTCTCCTTGGATTCCCGCGCCGGGCCGATTCACCGGGCCGGAAGGGAAAAAGACGCCGGTATCGGACAAAACCGCGCCGTCGTTGACGGTTTTCGGCAGATCGGTCAGCTTCCATGCTTTGCCGGACAAAATCAGCGTGCCGATCAAAAGCTGTTGGGTCGTGGAATCGTTTTCGACGAGAGCCACCACGTTTTCGTAGACCGTAATATCTTCGCTGGAACCGTCCGTTCCGGCAGGAACGACCCCTGGTTTATCCGCGGCGAAGTGAGTCCATTTCGTTGCTGGCCCGAAGGTTTTCTGCGCGCGCAGCCATTCTCCAAATCCCTTTCGAGCTTTCTCCAGCCTATCGCGGAGCAATTTGGTTTTTTCCTCGCCGAGCTGCAAGGCATCAAGCTCGCTTTCGCTCAGCAGCAATCGCTCATAGCGGTCCCTGTCCTGCGTCCGAATCGCTTCGACGACTTCGATCGTCGCTTCTTCGGCCGAGAGACCTTTCCAGCTATCGATCTTTCCGTCTTCATTCGGATCGATACCCCAGCGTGTTCCCGCTGTTCCCAACCATCGGTATTGATCCGCCTTGCCGTTGTAGTCGCTGTCGATGTCGCGATAGACCTCGATGCCATCTTTGAAGTACGACCATTCGTCGACGTTGCGATCGCCATTGGTGTCCGCGAATCGCCGAAGGAGTTGACCCGTGGGTCCATAGATCATCAAGCCGTCCGAACCGTTCCTCTTTTCATACTTCCCAGTGCATCGGGCTTCCTCGCCAGCTTCCACTTTGTCGAATGGAATGCCACTTTGTCTCGGGCTGTAGGTTAATCCCGTAGCAACCAGCTTGTCGGGTGCTTGAGCCGGGGCGGAGGCGGACCATGCCAACGCGAGCAAAGGACTCGCCAAGGCTGAAGCCACTACCAACGACTTTGCTCGCACCGTGGTGCGAAAGAGACGACCTTCGTATTGCATCCTTGTCTTGCTCCTCGTTTTCCATGACCACCGAAACCGAGCGGAGTCTAACAAACGCCGAGCCAGCGTTCCTAGAGCAAACCGGATGCTTTCCGTGTCCCCAGGATCCCCTGTGCGCTACGATCGATGCTTGGCGACCTGGGTCCATGACCCGCTATCCCACCAATCCTCAGGCCATGACGGTTGGGCTTCCAAGACCACCAAGGTGCACGTCCGCATTTCGCAGGGCTCGTCGCTCAAACGTGTTGCTAGCATTTCGATGCCCGGGTTATGACCGATGACCAAGAGGGACTGGACATCGCTCGCGGCAGCCATGGCTTCTTCGAGCATGGTTTGGGGGGGTGCGAGGTAGAGTCGTTCGACGAGTCGTGCGCCAAGGTTTGGATTCCATGCGGGGTCGGTTTTTTGCCAGGCTTCCTGCATGCGTTCCAGGGTTTCCCGGGTGCGTTTGGCGGTGCTGCACAGGATGCGGTCTGGCATCCAGTGATGTTTTCGCATCCAGAGGGCCATTTCGGGGGCAGCTTTCTTGCCTCGGGCGTTGAGAGGTCGATCCACGTCGAGGAGTCCTTCATCGGACCAATCGCTTTTGGCATGTCGTAGCAACATCAAGTGGACCATGCACCCCTCACTTCTGCATGCTGTCTCGTTGTGTTGAGCTCCGAGACCGCTTCCTGGGCTACTTCGTTTTGGTAGGCCTGAGACAGTCCCAAGCCGAACATCAGCAGCGTGTATTCGATACTTGAGAACGACACTTCATGAAACGCCATTTGGATCGCGTGGGACGCGCTCAGACACAGGGTGAAAACCGCGATGCTCCTGGCCATCGAGGTGCTGCTGTGATCCCGCAGCAATCTCCAGACACCTCGCAGCATGGCCGCGGAGGCGAGGGCAAACAGGATAGCGCCGACGAGTCCGAGATCCACCAGGAGGCTCAGGTACGAATTGTGGTGGACATACCCTCGAATGGACTCCACACGTATATCGGTTGTTCGATCATCCAGATAGGCGCGATTGTACACTTGGAACTGGTTGAATCCGTACCCGATCAGGGGCCGATCCTCGAACATTTTCCAAGAAACGTAGGCGAATGCGCCTCGCATTTTGGTGCTTTCGAGGGTTTCGGCGGCGGAGTATTCTCGTTTGAAGGCGAAAAGGTTCGGTCCGGCGATGAGCGCGGCCAGCACCGCGCCGAACACCAATCCTCCCACGGCTGTGATTCGTGTTTTTCCGTTCAACATGGTCAACAGCAGGATGACGAGGATGGCGATGGCTGCCATCCAGATGCTCCGGGTGTAGGTCACTGCGATCGCCAGCGTAAAGAGGGGCGTCAATACGCCCGCGATGATCCATGTGCTGATATTCTTCGGTCGTTGCCAGACGAGAAAGGTCCACAAGGCTGCCAGGCAAGCGCACAAACACATCCCCAACCGGACGGAATTGAGCATCGGGCCTCGCGCTCTTCCAAAGTGGATTCCTATCTTGGGGTTGCCGATGAAACTCGGGAATACCAGGTTCCATTGTTTGGTAATCTCGAGGATCGCGATGGTGCTGAGGTACGTCCCGAATAGCAAGAGGAGGGCGACCCCGCCCCAAACCCATCGCTTGTTCGGTTTGATGTTTCGCAGGATGCAATACAGGAACGCGGGTACGAGGTACCCGTTGATCAAGTGCATCGTCGTCGATGGCTGGCCTTTCAGTTCCTGGCCGATCGGAGTCACGACGGTTCTGAGCACGAGCCAGAGCAGGAACAGCAACAGGAAGAGGTCGGATGCGGTCCATGCCCGCCAGGCGCTTCGACCTATCCACAGGTCGTAGACAAACTGCAGGGCCAGGACCGCGATCCAAACGCGATCTGCGGTGAGCGACACGCCGACTTCGATCGAGGCGAATTCCGGAGGCAGTACACTGGTGGCCACCAGGAAGATCGCGGTACCTGTGACGACGTCGTGGACTTGCACCAGCAACAGCGCCCATACGGCAGCCGCCAAAGCGACCAGCAACACCGCCACTTCCACTGTTTGACCCTTTTTTCTGTTTTCCTCGGGGCTTCATCGGTCGGCGCGGCGGACTTCGTCACATGGCCTGATCGATGTTCTTCTCGGTTTTTTCCCGGGGGGTGCACAGTTGCTACCACCCTCACAACCCTCACTTCTTTTTCATCTCGTCTCGATTTCATCGCTCTTCTCGGCGGGGGGGCTGAGCTTCCGCGTGGGCTTCGACGCATGGTTAACAACGAAATGCTTGTAAACTCCCTTGCTGTCGATGGGTCTCAAAGAATGCCTCCGTTGTTTCGCGAAACCGCGCTTCAAGCGTATCTGCACATGACATGGCGTCATCGCCAGGCGCTGACCCGTCGATTCACTGCGCACAAGACTTTTCCGGGTGCGATTCTCTTTTATCACCGTGTGGCCAATAGCGTCCAAAACAGTTGGTCGATCGCCTGCAAGAATTTTGTTCGCCACCTTGATTGGCTGGAACAACATTTGGATTTCGTCAGCCTAGACGACACGGTTTCCGCGCAGAAGATCGGATCTCGCGAGCGTCCGACGGTGCATATCACCTTCGACGACGGCTACGCGGACAATATGGCAGTCGCGATGCCCGAGTTGATTCGCCGCGGGATACCGACGACGTATTTTGTGACGACGCAGTTTGTTGAAAAACAAATTCCATTTCCACACGACATTGCCCATGGTCATCCGTTGGCACCGAATTCCGTCGACGACATCCGTTGCCTCGCCGATGCGGGCATCGTGATCGGCGCTCATTCACACTCGCACGTCGATTTTGGAAAGCCGTTGTCGCGAGCGGTTTTGATCGCTGAAATCGTCGATGTGCGCAAGAAGCTTCAAGACTGGACGGGGCAACCCATCGATTACTTCGCGTTTCCCTTTGGCCTGCCGAGCAATATTTCTCAACCTGCGGTCGATGTGATTTTCGAGGCCGGGTACAAGGCGTTTGTCAGCGCTGCCGGCGGCTTTAATTTGCCGGGCGATGATTGTCGCCACTTGCAACGCATCCATGCCGATCCCGGTATGGCCGCGTTGATCAATTGGCTGACCTATGATCCTCGCAAAACGATGCGGCCTTCTCCCATCCAGTATATTGGTCCCGAGTTCGGCTTCGACGAATCCGCATCGCCGAGTATGGTCGCACGATGATCACATGCCTTGAGTCCGAGACCTCTCTCCTTCCTATACGGGATGTTGCTGAGACCTGTGTCATCACTCCGCACTCCGATCGTGTGGCTTTGCTGGGTCGGCCTCTGCGCACGGTCTTCATGTTGACGAGCATGCCGGTGGGCGGGGCCGAAACGCTGCTGGTCAATATGGTCAAGCGTTTTCGACCCGATCGCATTGCGCCCTGGATCGCTTGTACCAAAGAGCGTGGACCGTTGGGTGATCTACTGGCGACGGACTTTCCCGTCACGTCGCATTGGCTCAAGGGAAAGTACGATCTTTCCATCGTCCCTCGTCTAGCTTCTTATTTTCGACGCAATCGCATCGATGCATTGGTTACGGTCGGAGCGGGTGACAAAATGTTCTGGGGTCGATTGGCGGCCGCAACCGCTCGCGTTCCCGTTGTCTGTTCCGCTCTCCACTCCACCGGTTGGCCGGATGGAGTCGGTCGGATGAATCGCTGGTTGACCCCGTGGACGGATCGCTACATCGCTGTCGCCAAATCGCACGGCTCGTTTCTCGTCGATTGGGAGCGATTTCCCGAATCCAAGGTGGCCGTGATCCCGAACGGCGTCGACACTGACCGTTTCCATCCCGATTCCGATGCGCGGCTTTCCGTTCGCAGGGAACTGGGTCTCCCCGATCATGCGAAGTTGATCGGCATTGTCGCCGCGTTGCGTCCGGAGAAAAACCATGCCCTTTTTCTTGAGGTCGCTCGCAAGATCGCCGTCGGTTTTCCTTCCGCTTATTTCGTCGTGGTCGGCGACGGACCGGAACGGCCATCCATCGATCGAAAGATCGATGATTTGGCTCTCCGCGATCGTGTTTTTCTTCTTGGAACGCGTTCGGATACGCAGCGGCTTGTGGCGGCGTTGGATATTTTTGCTCTTACCAGCCACAACGAGGCTAGCCCTGTCTCGATACTGGAAGCCTTGTCCTGCGGAGTCCCCGTGATCTCCACTCGTGTCGGCTCGGTTTCCGAAAGCGTGATGGACGATTGGAATGGCTACACCGTCGCTCCGGGTGATGCCGATGCGTTTGCCCACAAAATGAGTACTCTCCTGAACGCACCTGAACTAGCCGCTTCGTTTGGCTCCAATGGCCGCGACCATGTGGTCTCTCGATTTTCGCTCGATACGATGGTCAAAGGCTACGAGGAGTTGATTGCGAACGTGTACTGGACCAAGCTGGGCAATGGTCCTCGTCCTCTGGTTCGCTAGGCTCTTTCCAAGATTTCTCTCACGCGCGCATCGAGCAGCGTATCTACGATGACGCTGGCTCCCTCGAATCGGCCATGTTTCGTGTGCTGGTTGGGTACGGATATCACGATTGCGTTGGCTGCCACTCCAGCGGCTGTTCCATGCTCGCTGTCCTCGAGCACGAGCATCTTTGTTACCGGAATCCCCATTTTCTCGGCAGCCTCCAGGTAAATATCAGGATGCGGTTTTCCTCTCGCGACATCCTCTGCCGTGATCACGAAATCCATTCTCGCGAGGATCTTCATTTGACCCAACGCTTTCTCCGCAAAGGTTCTGGTTGAGCTCGTTGCTACACAACGTGGCAGTCGTTTGGCTTCGACCAGCCCCAGTATTTCTTCGACTCCGGCCATGACCGCGAGTTGGTTTTGCAGAATATCGTCGAACAGTTCATCGGTCTCCCTTTGAAGTTGTTCCCAGCTCTCGTCGAGTTCCTCCTCCTCGATCAATACACCGAAGGCTTTGGGGGCTGGCAAGCCAATCATTTTTTTCCTTACCTCTTCTCGGTACTCTTTACCTCGTCGCTTCATGAGTTCGTGCCCCACCTGCTCGTAGAGATCTTCGGTGTTGAGCAGCAAACCATCCATGTCAAAAGCGACCCCTTTCACTCCTCGTATCATCGTCCCCTTTTTCCTGTGGTAAACCTGTCACTTGCTCTTGGTCTTTGTTGCTTCCTGGCCCGCTTATTGACCACCCAATACCTGCTGTCGGTTTCCTCCCAGGCTACGCACCGTTCTCTTCGGGGTTTCCTAGGGTTGCCTACGGGTTTTCCCCAGCCTCTTGGATCCCTGAAAACCTCAACTTTCCTTGGTTTTGGTAGGATCGAGGCTCCGTAGTCTTCGTTTTTGACAACGGGCACGACCGCTCTACTACGACTACAAAGTCTTATATTATCTTTCTTATTGAGGCTTGGTCATCGTCCAGCCATCGGGAAGGGTAGCATCCTTGGTCACGATGGGAATACCATCTCGGACATAGCAAGGGTCATACAGATCGCTGTCGACGATCCCGAGGTTGTTCACGATTTGAACATGACGACCTAAGCGAACATTCTTGTCGAGAATTGAACCTTCGATCAGGCTTCCTGAACCGATGCCGAGTTTGACGCGGCCGTCGCGGTCAAGGCGGAGGATATCTTCGTCGGTTTCGGAGTAATCAGCCCCCATGAGGATGGAGTTTCGAATCGTAACCCCTTCCCCGACGTTGCAGCGTAAACCGATGACGCTGTTTTCGATGACGGTACCTTTTCCGATTCGGCAACCGTCGGCGACCAACGAACCGGTGATCGCTGCACCGTCGATGACGGTGGGAGGAAGGAAGCGAGGTCGAGTGTAGACGGGCTTGTCCGCTTGAAAAAGGTCGAAGGGGGGATGGTCTTTTGTGAGAGAGAGGTTGGCTTCATAGAAGGCTCGGATGGTGCCGATATCTTCCCAGTAATCGTCGAAAAGGTGGACTTGGACTTTTCGCGAGCGAATGGCAGCAGGAAAAACTTCTTTGCCGAAATCGCTGTAGTTGGTTTTATCGAGGATGTCAAAAAGAAGTTTCTTGTTGAAGATGTACAGGCCCATGCTGGCCAGGCAATCTCGACCGCGGGAAGGGATGCCTTGTTGGTCGATCCATCCAGGGGTCATGGAGACCATATTGATTTCATCGTTGGTTTTTGGTTTTTCCAAAAAGCCGACAACGCGACCGGTATCGTCGCACCGCATGATCCCGAGAGCGGAGGCAGCCGATCGAGCGACGGGAATGGCGGAGATGGTGACGTCGGCTCCGGATGCGATGTGGGTTTGGAGCATTTGGCTGTAATCCATGCGGTAAAGCTGGTCGCCAGAAAGAATCAGGACGTATTTGCAATCGGTTTCATCGAAGTAACTAAGGTTCTTTCGAACGGCGTCGGCGGTCCCTTCGTACCAGGAAGCATCGTTATCCATGGTTTGCTGGGCGGCGAGCAATTCGACGAAACCACCGCTGAAGTTGTCGAAACGGTAGGTTTGGCGGATATGCTGGTGGAGCGAAACACTCAGGAATTGGGTGACAACATAAATTCGATTGATACCGCTGTGCAAACAGTTGCTGATGGGAATATCGATGAGTCGGTACTTCGAAGCCAAGGGAACCGCGGGCTTGGCACGAATCTTGGTCAACGGAAAGAGGCGAGTCCCGCGACCACCACCGAGAATGAGCGAAATGACTTGCTTCATGTCGGCAACGACCATGTCAAAGAACCTTTCTGCAGGGTGTAAAAACGAGGTGCTGTCATCTATTCTAACCACAACGAAGGAAGAGAGTTAGGATGAAAAGATGATGAACGGCACGGTAACGACGAAGGTGTATGGGATTCTGTTGCGCAAGTACTTGGTGGAATCGATGGCCTTGGGGATCCCCTTGGCGGCGATTCTACTGGCTTTTCCTTGGGTACGAATTTGGACGGTCAGTCAATTCGAGTTGTCGGGTTTTGCACCATTGATCGACCAGTTCAGGGCGTTCGAAAAATTCTCCCCCGTCCCGCTCGAGCAATTCTTGACCTATCAAGGAATCATCGGACTGACGTTCGATGAGCCGGTCCTTTTGTTTTGCCTGTTGGCGTGGAGTATTTCCAGGGGCAGCGACGTGGTGAGTGGGGAACTGGGTCGAGGAACGATGGAGATGCTTTTGGCGCAACCGGTTCGGAGGTGGCACTTGCTGGGAGCCCATGCCACGGTGGCGATAAGCGGGTTGGTGATTTTGTGCATCTTGGTTTTTGCGGGAACCTGTTTAGGCATCTGGACCAATTCGACCCCGGTCCGGGAGACGAACCAATGGATCGTACCGTGGATCCAATGGAGCCTGAAAATGCCGTGGTCGTCGTCGCAAGAGACCTGGGTACCTTTAATGAGTCTGGTCGATCCGATGCTGTATTTGGTACCCACGCTCAATTTGTTTGCCCTGGGGTTCGCGGTACTGGGGTTGAGCGTAGCGATCAGCGCGTTTGACCAGTACCGTTGGCGAGCGGTCGGCGTCGTTCTGGGGATTTATGTGTTGCAGTTGTTGTTGTTCATCCTGGCCAAGTCGACGCCGAGGATGTCGTTTTTGAAGCCGTTGACGTTCTTGTCGGCCTACCAGCCCGATTGGATTGTTCAAACCACGAATGCTCAGCCAGCAACGCAAGGCTGCTTCTTGATGGCAAATCCGACATCATGGGATGAAGCGATCGGTCCACTGGGGTATGTGGCCATTTTGATCGCAATGGGTATAGCGAGTTACGCGGTCGCTTTTTGGAGGTTGGAGACCAGGGACCTGCCGGCTCCTCAGTAGCGTATCAGCCAGCGGCTTGTTCCACCGATTCCTCTTCGTCATCATCGCCTTCGTCCTCCTCGCTCATCAGCTTGTAGTTCAGAGGAGAAATCGCCCGCTTGATGGTTTTGACCATCACATCGATCGGGGGTTCCATGCCGGTAAAGAGCCGATACTGGTAGGCGGCTTGACGGACGAACATTTGCAGACCGGTGATAACCTGGCAACCCGCCGCGCGGGCTCCTTTGATCAACAGGGTTTGTTCCGGGTTGTAGATGGTATCGAAAACCAGCGTGTCATCCCGGAGTTTGTTGGTCTTGAAGGGAGACGAGTCGACGTCGGGGAACATACCGATCGGGGTGCCATTGACGAGGATGTTGGGTTGGATGCTGTGGCGATCCTCCCAAGCGATCCATTTGCCGGAGAGACTCGTGGCGAGATCCGCAGCAGCTTCATGGTTTCGACCAGCAACCGTGATGGCGGCTTGCCGCTGGGCCAGGCCGTATCCGACGGCGCGGGAAACACCGCCGGAACCGAGCAGCAGGACGGCTTTGCCTTCGAACGGATTGGGACGCGAATCGACCTTGGCCATCGCTTCGCCGAGGCAATCCATGGCCGCACGATAGTCGGTGTTGTAGCCCGCAAGCTGATCGTTGACGAAAGCGATGGTGTTGCAGGCTCCGATCCCTTGAGCGGCGGATTCGACGTGGGTCAGGTAAGGCATGACAGACTGTTTGTGGGGAATCGTCACACTCAAGCCGCCGATCTTTTCCTTGAGACACCAGTTGAGAAAGGGCTCCAAATCGGCTGGAGCGACTCGGAAAGGAATGTAGCGGTAGTCCAGTTTGTGGTGCTCAAAACAAGCGTTGTGAAGCAGCGGACTGAACGAATGGGCGACCGGGTCGGCGACCACGCCAAAGAGCCGCGTGTCGGGCCCGATCGAATCGACGCGAAAGACATCCTTCATCTCGTGAAAAGAAAACTGACCGGGAGCGACTCGGCGATCCACGTTGTAGACGCAAAAGGTAAAGGGAGCGCCGTAACGGGTCGCGAGGATTCGAGTGATGGAACCATACTCGCCCATGCTGATCCCGATCGTGGGAACGGTCGCCGATCGCATCAACTGAAGCATTCTCGCCGCGTCGGGAAAGGACCGGGCCATCACGGCGATCTTGACAATGTCCGCGTCCTGTCGACTCAGGCTCTCATGGATGGACTCCAAATGATCAGGAGTCCCTTCAAAATTGTGGACGCTAATGATCCGCTTTGTCTTGCCGTAGCGAGGTATTTTCGCGGCGATGTCCTCTTCGAGATCGACGTACTCCACTCCCATGGCGATGCACTGACGCAGCAGCATCAAACGCTCGGTCTCCGAACGCTCCCAGCGGCCGCCATCCTCCTTGCGGCGGCAGGTCACCACCACCGGCGTCGGCCGGTTTTTCAGCAGCCGAGGCAGATCGATGGAACGGCCGATGTAATCGAGCCGCAGTTCGACGAGTTTCGCTCCGAGCGCGGCAACATCCTTGTGCTCGGCGAGCATGAGTTTATGGCGGGTTCGTGCAATGGTAACGCAGAGCATGCTGGACGGGCGTAGGAT
>JBKDPB010000151.1:0-12007 GCA_046342615.1 Planctomycetota bacterium
GGCGTAATCCCGAAACGGGCTTTCAAGTTTGGATCCCCGCCGTGGTCCAGGGATGTCTTTAGCCAGAAAACTCGAGCGTCTCGTGCTAGATGATGAAGCAGCGGATAAGGTCCCCACTCGGTCTGTAGCTTCGCGACGTTCACATCAGCGCCATGAGAGAACAGCATTTCAAACATCTCGTGTTCATTTGCCTGGTAAGCGTAACCTAGCAACTGAGTGGCTAGTCCAGGTCGACCACGGACAAGATCCTCCAGTTTGTCATACCGTTCTTGTTGGATGAGATAAGTTCCGTAGACGCGAAGTAGGTACGAGTGAACCAACCAGAGCGAACCACTCAATGCGACCAACACCAGAAACCCGAAGAGGAATCGAGAAAAATTCTTCATAGAAAACCTCAGAAAAAATCTCTCATGCCGTCAAGGATATCCAAAGTGTGACGGTCAATCGGGCTCGCGCTGCGCGCCCTCAACCAATACGTGGGACCAGGGTTGGAGTTCGGCGCCAACCAGCCATAGAATGGTGAATCCTGTAGGGTGCTCAGTATTTCTCCTTGGACTCGATAGTTGGTAATCAAAGATGCCGCATTGGCTAGATTCGTCGTCCATCCATTCACTCCAGCTGCGTTGAATGTCACTGCTGGTCGATTGTTATCCACGGCTGCCGCCGTCGCCAAACCGCCTCCTAGGGAATGTCCGGCCAACGTAAGCTTGTAGCCTAACGCCCTTGAGTAAAGCTCAGCTGCGTCTGCATCCTGCTTTGCGGCCTGGTACTGCCAACCCTCGAAGAAAATACCTGTACCTTGCTCGATGTTACTTGCCCAGTCTCCTATGTGTTCTAAGCTCGGCGTCGAACCTTCAAAAACCAAAACGAGTTCGCGTCGTTGATCATTCTTGTAAAGTCTTGACGCATATGAAAAAAATTTATCGCGCCGGTCAATACCGCCTACCGTACTCCAACCATCCCTCTTGGCTTCATCTTCGAGTTCCTTTGCATCTTGATAGATTGCCAGACTCAGTCGCGCATAGTCGTAGTCATTTCTTGCTTTTGATGGAGAGGGAGGAGGGCCTTTTTGCTTTCGCTCAGCAGCCTGCCATGCGGCGACAAAGGTAACGAAACCAGCTTCCGTCGAAACCAGCGACATCAGCAGCGATCCTAGCCACCCGGCATATCCAACGGCCACACCTCCGGCATGAACAAGCCCCCCTGCTAATAGCGCACCGATCGCCGCGCCTCCAAGTACTCCTAGAAATATGTTTGAGCCAGCGTACATACTGTAAACTCCTCCAACAAGCCCACCTGCAACGCCCCCGAATAACATCGCGCCCATCATGAAGTTAGCGCTGAAAAACATCCCCGTCGGATCGGAGCCGGTGATTGGGTTGCTATGCACGAACCCGTACTTGTGAAAGCTGAACGGATCGTTCGGGTTGCCTGCAAAGGGATCGAGGCGCTCCCAGCGGGCGTTGGTCGGGGAGTACCAGCGGGCTCGCATGTTGTAGAGGCCCGTGCGCGTGTCAAAGCCCTCGCCATTGTACAAGTAAGCAGTGAGGGATGAGGTGTGAGGTGTGAGTAATCCCGAACCGTTGTGGATCGCGAGCAGCTCGCCGTAGGCGCTGTAGGTGAAAACTTGCGCGATCGCGGCGGCGGACTCGAACAAGACGCGGACGCTCCCCTTGCCGTCGTGGGCAAAGGTAAGCGTCTCCCCCTCACCCCAACCCTCTCCCCCGCCGGGGAGAGGGAGTGTTGTGGTTTGGGTGATCTCGTCCAAGCCGAACGTGTAGCTGATGCGCTTGGTGGCTTGGCCTGCGGCGTTTTTCACCGTCTCTAGGATCGTTTGCTGGTAGCCCGTGAAGTTGGCGTTTTCGATCAAGTACTCGACCGAACCGGTTCGCTCGCCCGCGGCGAACGTGCCGTCGAGGTTCGCGTCGTTCCAGTCCACGGCAATGAAGCGAATACCCTGCGGATTGTAGCGATAGTCCACGCGAGTCCGACCGGTGATGGCGCCATCGGCGTCGAGCGTCGTACTCACGACGCGCTCCAGCTGGCCGCTAAGGCCGTAGGTGAATGATTGGCTTGAGCGCACAACCGTTCCTTCGCTCACACTCCGGCTCGTCTGCTGCGTACCCGTCCAACCGTAGGTCGTACTCCGGACCGAAGATCCCGATGGCGGATCGGTCGGGAACAAGCCGAGGTAGCGATCCTCCCTCAAGATCCGATCATTGGCGTCGTAGGCGTAGAGATCCGTCGCATCCTCGGCTGAGCCAGGCTTGTCGATCGTTCTTCGTAAGCGATTGCCTACCAAATCCATGATGTAGGTTTCCGTCTGGTCCAGCGCATTGTCGCTGGAATCGAGCACCTCCGATATCAGCCGTCCCGCTTCATCATACTGCCAAGCGTAACGATTCGTGACAACCCCCTCGCCCCAACCTGAGCGACCCGGTGGCAAAGGGAGCATGTTTCCGAATTTCTCCACCATTTGCGTTCGCTTGCCGTCGGCTCGATAGGTGTAGTCGAACTCGGACTTGAGCACATTGTCAGCCAAGTTGCCATTATCCGCGTCGGATCGGAAATGCCGCACCACATCGAGTCGATCCATC
Organism: Planctomycetota bacterium; assembly: GCA_046342615.1. GTDB lineage: Bacteria > Planctomycetota > Planctomycetia > Pirellulales > Pirellulaceae > JBKCUI01. Next base: position 2,598 of record JBKDPB010000151.1, read on the forward strand.
CTATCCCAGGAATAGTCCTCGACCACTTCATTCGGTAAGGTCGCGTAGTCCAACCGGCCAAGGAGATCGTAGAAATAGTTCGTCGATTCCGGCGGGGCGCCGGGGGCACCGCCGTTGCCGTCGACGATCGAGCCATCGCGCTTGACGGTGTTGACGGTGGCAAGCCTGCCGAGGAGATCGTAGGTGTAGGTGATTTCGCTCATCACGACAGGGACTGTCGTGCCACTTTGGGTCTTGGTCTTGCGACCTAGCGCATCGTATTCGTAGCCGATGAAGCCGGTAGGGGTCGTTTCTACGGTGACGCGGCCTTGGTCATCGTAGGTGGTGGTATACGTGTCGGTAACGTCGGCACGGATATGTTGCTGGCGGACCACTCGGTCAAACGCATCATACGTGAGAACCAACCGCTCCGTGGGAGTTCCCGATCCGTTGTTGTATGCATTGGCATCTTCAAAAAACTGCTTCTCTCGAAGTCGGCCTCCGCCGGTCGGCGAATCGTCATAGACCATGCGCACATGCACACCCTCAAAGGTCACATGCAGGCTCTGCCGATCCCGCGCATCGTAAGTAAACGATTCCTGCTCTCCCGAGGGAAGCGTGCGCGAGGTGGCTTGATTCTGAGCATTGAAGGCGAATCGAGTCACTCGTCCGCGAGCATCCGTCAGCTTGTTCATCTGACCTTGTTCGTTGTACTCGTAATGGAACGTCGGTCGGGTCAGTGTGTTGTTCACTAGCGGATCGGGGACGGCGGGGAGCTGGACCCGCGTCAATTGTCCTTGAGCGTTGTAGGTCAGATCTTTGCGAAGTCCGAGAGGATCGATTTCAGCTATCACGCGACCCAAGGCATCGTATTCCTGCTGGGTCGTTGTACCGTCGGGATGAATGGTCTGAATGACCTGTCCTTTGGCATTGAAGACTTGTTCGGTGACACGCTGCTGGGATCGATCGATGCTGGAGAAACTCCCATCCAGGTTTTCGATATGAATCATCCCGGTGATGTTCTTGTGAGCTTGCCCGAGCGCGTTGTATTCGGTTTCTGAACGGAGACGTACCCGTTTGTTGGTGTAACCCGGTCCGGTCAACCCGACACTTGCAGGATCGACAGCCGATCCAAGCGTCCCAATGGAGCGACCTCGATCGTCATAAAGGGTGATCGATTCCTGGCCGTCGGCGGCGATCTGTTTGTAGGAGCGTCCCTGGAGATCGTATTCGGTTCGTGTCTTCGATACCAAGGTCCCGGCATCGACCACGCCGGCGAGGATGAAGTTGGCATCGGCGGTCCAACCCACCACGACATTCGCACGTCGCTCGGAACCGATCGAGCGACCGCGAGCGTCATAGAGATTGAAGGAAGCGAACACCGCCGGAGAATTTCCTGCTGGCTTTCCGAGCGGGGTCGATGCAGGCACCAGATAGCGGTCGGTTGTCGCAACCAGTCGACCTTGACTATCGTAAACCGTACGCGTCACCGACCATTGCGGGACTCCCGTTTCGCTTACGGTCTGCGATCGTGATTCGACGATATTTCCCCAGCGATCGTAGTACGACTCCGATACTTTTCCGAAGTTATCGGTCGTCCTGACGGCTCGATTGTTGCTATCGTACTCCGTGGCGGAAGCGGAGATGACAGCGGGATTGCTTCCGGGCTTGATGCGGGTCAGGTACGTATCGCCCGGCCCATCGAGGACCAGTTCGATATCGACCCCTTTGAGTTGCTCGTTTGCGACCAGTTGGTTCTTGGCGTTGTAGAGGCTGCGGGTTCCAACGATGTCGGCAACGGGGGTGATGATACGAACGAGATCCGAAGCGAACTGTGTCATCCCCGATACGCTCACCACCGCGCGGCCTTGTTCATCGTAGACGGTTCGCGATACGTTCCAGAGGCGTTCTTCGCGGTTGTTCGCTGGATTGATGGCCGTCTGGATCGTTTCCGTGCGAGACTGGACTACCAAACCTCGCTTGTCGTAGAAGCTCTCGCTCTTCAATCCACTCGCATCGACGCTCTGCCACACTCGGCCCATGGAGTCGTGATCGACCGAAGTGGAGCTTTGCAAAACCCCGTCAATTCGCGACTCGGTCCCAATCGATTGATCGTTTGGATTGTGGATATTGGTGGTCGTGAACGTCGCGGTCGGCAGGAGCCCTCGGGGATCGACCCAAACAAAGTTCGTACCGTTTCCATTCCCGTTCAGGTCATGCCCCATCCGCCGGTCCATGCCTTGAGGATCGACAAGCTTCTTCAAGTCCCCTTGAGCGTCGTATTCCAAGTTCGTTTGGACGACGGTATCGGATCGGTTCAACTGGCTCCGGATACGAATCGGTTGGCCGGTGGTTGGATTGGGGTCGAGAAACGTTTGATTGCCGTTGGGGTCCGCGATGTATTTTGCATTACCTCGCACAGGCAGGCCGAATTGGGAGTCCAGTTCCGCCTTGCGGTCATACATGTATCGCGTCGTATTCCCGTACGAATCCGTGTCTGCGATCAGTTGCCCCGAGTTGTCATAGGTCTTTTCCGTCACATTACCGCGCGGATCGACTGTTCTGGAAACGAAGGCGTACGAGAAGGTCGTGCTCCAGGAGAAGCTGGTCTTGGTCACCAGGTCATCGGTTTCGCCGCTGGTGCGATCATCGAGGCCGACGATCACTCGCGATTCGGTCGGCGCTGGCAACGGGGAGTTGTACTCAAAGGCCTCCTTTTCCCCGTTGGGTTGTGTAGAGGCTACGGGAAGTCCGCGGGCATTGAGTTCAATGGTGGAGCGTTCGGCGTTCGGATTATCGGGTGATTGCCCCGGGGCAAAGGTATGGACCGCATAGTGTCCGACCGGCTGGTTGGTCGTCGGGGGTTGGATGGTGTAGGTTTGCCTGGCGGTGTTGCCGAACGCATCGGTCATTCCGTCAACACGTCCCGTGTCCAGGTTATAAAGGATTGTCGCAGCGACCGATCCGGTCGCATCGGTCACCGTACTGAGATAGTTTCGATACGCTGACTCGCTTCGATATCCGAATCGGGTTCGAACATCTTCCCGGCCCGCCAATCGAGCGGCGGTTTGATTGCGGTCTTGGAAGGACACCAAGCGATCGGATGCATCATATTCATAGGTCAGCGAGTTTCCTCGCGGGTCGGTGATCTTGGAGATCAAACCGCGATGATTGCGTTCGATCCTGAGGCTTCGTCCTCGATTGGAAATGATCCCTTCCTCGGTCCATCGCACTTCGTTTCCGTTTTGATCCGAGATGCGAGTGGTATTTCCGGTTTCGGCATCGATAAAGTGCCGTTTGCCGTCGGCGGTTTGCAGCACGAAATATCCGGCGATGGCGGGATCGACGGGCGAATAACTATCGTTGTTCGGAAGGCTACCCACGCGATAGATGCTGCCGCCTCCTTGGCGGTTGAGTTCCGTTTGAGGAACCCCCAGCGCGCTGGAGTTCCCTTCGTCAGGCTTGAAATACGGAAGCCAAGTGAGTGGGTCGCCGCTGACAGGGAGACGTGCGCGAACGCGGGGCTCGAACGTAAAGCCCTCCTGTATTCCATTGGGTAGGGTGACCAAGACCCGCGTCCCATCGATGAACGGAGGATATCGCGTCGTACCGTCCGTCCCTAGCGTATCGGTAGGAATGGCGAGCGACATCTGCTGAAAATCGAGCTTCCAACCATAACCAAAGTCCCCCAGGTTCCCCGCCTCAATCGAATCGTAGGTGCGCTGGATCGTAATAGGTATTCCCGCCACGGGAATGGTCGCGTCGACAAAGGTCATACTCGCATTACCCAACTTGAGCATTCCCGTAACTTGGATCGGCACGACGGTTTCGGCCGATTGCCCCGAGAGATCCTTTCCATTGAGGATCAACTGCAGCGATTGCGATGGGAGCAACGTCGTATCGAGCCAACCAAGCGCCGTCCCAGGCGCGACGGGGGCATTTCCGGAAGCGATGGTGCGTAGCGGCCGACCGTCCATGGTTGCAACCACAAGATTCCATGACACCAAGTCGCTGTCCTGTACGGAGCCGATGACCGGAGTCGGCTCGGAGATCGACGTATCCGCAAAGGGTTGTTCGAGCAGGACCTTTGGCGCTCCACTGCTATCCCCAACAAACAAATCCAACTCCGAGAATCCTTCGTTGCCGAAGGGATCTCGGGCGCGAGCGGTGAGGCGAACAATGCCTGCCTCATCAAATCGATGTCGCCCAAGGCCCGAGGCATTCAGGGCGATCTGGATCGAGTCACCTTGGGGTTGCCCATGGACCAAACGTCGATACGACAGCGAGCGGCTCGCGACACCGGAAATATCGGTTGCATCGACATAGAGCGTGGTTTCGCGCGCTGTTCGCGTAGGATTGCGATCCGACTCGACCGATACGAGCGGCGGCTGCGTATCGGCGACAATATCAATCCAAGCTGGCAGAGGCAGTTCTGCGGCGCCACGATCGTCCGTTGCCAAAATGCTGAATGGATATCTCCCAGGCGAGGTTGCAATCGACGTAGCCCATCGGACTCGCCCATGGATATCGACAAACATACCCGCAGGAGGGTCGATGATCGCATAGCGGATCGGATCGCCGTCTGGGTCGTTCACCTTGATGTCCAGCGAGGCGATTTGACCAACGAGCGTTTGAGGATTACTCCACGGCTCAATCACAGGCTCGCGATTGCTCGCGACTACGCGCACGCGGAATCGCTGGCGGGCGATGCGCTCACCGCTGGCCACCGCGATCTCGACCCATTCGGCGCCGGGATTCAAGTGACCGAGGACGGGAGTCCAGGAGATTCGGCCTGACACTGGATCGATCGACATGGGCGTGGCGTTCGCCACGCCATCGGTTCGCGGGGACAGCACCAACGCGTAACGAAGCGGTGCTGCTGGATCATCGGGATCAACAGCGACGACTTGGTAAGAGTATGTGTCACCCACCCCGGCGAGTAGCGGCGGTATCGATTCGATGCGCGGGGGCCGATCTGCGGAGGTTGGATCGAGACTCACGAACCATCGCTGTGTCGCCGACGCGGTACCGGGTCCGGTATCAACAATCACTTCAAACAACTCGGCTTGCGCAAGAGTCGTTGGAGCTGTCCAACGTATGACGCCTCGTGGATCGAGCGTCGCGCCCGCAGGCCCTTGAAGCAAGCGATAGCGAAGGGGCTGATCCTCTGGATCAATGGCCAAGATGCTGTACATGTAATCCGTCAACGGCGAGGCGGTGATCGGAGGGATCGAATCGATCGACGGCGGGAGATCGCCGGCCGTAACCCGAAGCGAAAACGACTGCATCGTCGATGCACCGTAAGTATCCGTCGCCAAAATCGCTACATCATGATCTCCGACCTGATCGATGGTCGGCGTCCAGTGGATGATTCCCGTCAATGTGTCGATACGCATTCCCACAGGAGGCAGTTTTGCGAATAGAAAACTGATTTCATCATGTTCCGGATCGATCGCATTGGCATCATAAAGCCAAGACCTCACCGCATTAGCAATCGTCGACCTGGGACACGATGTGAATATGGGTGGCTCGTTCCGTTCGGACGGACTGATAGTCAGCCAGAACGACTGAGTACTCGTCGCGATTCCGTCGTAGGCTTCGATGTCGAATGGTCCGAGGACTCCGTTGGGTGGTTCGCTCCACGTCAATTCTCTCTTGTCGTCATCGTAGGCGACTTGATTGGGCACGCGAACCGAGTAGATAACCGGATCGCCGTCATTATCAAAGGTGTCGAAACGATACCGCCACGAAAAGCCGGATCGAATCTCCGTGCGGGGAGTCGTCAAAAACACAGGCAATCGATTGGGTGTCGGATCGCTGGCTACATGCAGTGTCCATTTCAATTCGGTGACACCACCACGACCGTCGTTCGCCGTAACGGTGATCGGATGGTCTCCGACTTGGCCAGGCGTTGGTCGCCAACGAACAAGTCCTGTTTGTTCATCGATGGTCAACCCTGCGGGGTTACCCGCCCCCATTCCATAGACGACGGCATCGTCATCCGGATCGATCGCCCTGACGCGCGCTTCGTACCTCCGATGAATATCGGTCGGGCCAGGGATCGGTTGATCGAGAAAGACCGGCGGTTGGTTGGGTGCATGCACAAGGACTCGGAATTTTCTTGTTCCTACCGCCCCGTGAGAATCCGAAGCAGCGACGATCATTTCGTGGGTGCCGATATCGCTCAACTCAGGTTTCCAAATGAACGTATCCGTCCTGGGATCGATGACGGCACCTCGTTCGCTACCCAGCGACAATCGGAAGACGATGGGATCGTTCTGCGGATCGATGGCTCGGATCCGATGCGCGATGATTTCACCCGGGATGATCGACAGGTCGGGAATGGGAGCGATGACGGGAGGGCTATTGGTGTCGACGGGTGGCGCCAACGATCGAATGCGCATCGGAATGGTTGTTGTTCCTCCGCGCGCATCGCGAGCTCCCACGAGAACGGTAATCCATCCTGCAGTGGCATTCTTTGGTTTCCACGACAACTCACCTGTGCGACGATCGATCAACAAACCGTCCGGAATCGGCGACCTGGGATTGGTCGCTTGCAAAAAGTACGACAGCGGATCAGCGTCGGCATCGGTCGCGACCACTTGGTAGAAGAAGGCTTTCCCGACCCATGCTGTTTGTTCGGGGATCGTTTCCATTCGTGGCAGTTGATTGTTTTGAATCTCGAGATCGGCGCCGACGATCACCTGCCATGACTGACGATCTCGGCCCCCTCGGCCATCGGACACCTCAACTTGGAAATCGTATTCGCCGGACGCAGGTGGATTCCATGCGATCGCGCCGGTTTTGGAATCGATCACGGCTGCTGATGGTCCGCTGGCGAGTGTGTAGATGATCGGATCCTCGTCTGGGTCGATGGCATCGACGTCGTAGCGATAGGGTTGCGCAAACTGGACCGGGATCGAACCTAGGACATTACCTGTTCCTTTGCGAACAAACAGCAAGTCAAAAGTTCGGGGTGTTCCGTCCCCCACGAACTCCACATCGAAGCCGACCGTCTGTCCGGGCCGGATATTGTCAACGGATCCCGAGGAACGGATAACGACTGAGGGATCGGACGAGACCACCTCGACATCGAGGCGACCGAACTGCAGGAACTGCGATACCGCCTCGGTCAGTTGCGTCGCTTGACGTGTCGAATTGTAGCCATCGATGAAGAAGGTCATGGGCTGGTTCGGAGCGATGGGATACTCCATGTCACCTGTCATCAGCGTCGTCTCAGAAGCATTCAGTGCACCGCTCAATCGGGCCAGTGCCTGAGGAAGGTCATACCATGACCGTTTCAGTTGCAACTCCTCCTGCGTATCGCCTGGCCGCGTATAGTCCATCATTACCGGCAGAACATAGGCTCCGAGATCCAGCAAGGCATCGATCGCTTCCTGTACGGTAGCTTCGGTGGAACGGATGTTCTCATCGTGAACAATATGGGCATTGGGAGGAGATCCGATCCGCAAATCGCGGTATCGGATCGGCCCGAAGACGTTGTTGTTGTCCGGAAAAAGAAATGAATCGGCTTGCCCAGGATTAGCTTCGGGATTAAGAAATGCACCGGTGAGGTGATCCTGTGGGACTGCCGATTCGCCGTAACCGATAATTTCCCTAGGCTGCGTTATACCTCGCTTGATCTTGGGACGGACATCGCTCCAGGTATCGGTAGCCAAAACAATGATTGGAACTGAAGTCGAACGAAAACCGGCTCCCCCTCGGAGGGACCCAGTCGTCGTCGGGACGCTGCGAGTATACGTTTGCAAGAGCAGCGGCTCCGAGGTTTGGAACTGGAACAGATCGCTCTCCAGCGATGGCTTGTCCAGCAACCGACCACCGACCGCCCCCCCAACCATGATGTGAGTCGGGTAATCTCCCGTCGAGGATAAACCATCGAAGAACCATCGTGTCGCCGACTGTGTCTGGACCGTTGCATCGTAGAGCAACCGAGACGAGTCGATATTGACCCCATGATTGGCCTGGGAAGCGAGGGAGGATTGGTGGCTATCCGGAAACGACGATCGGTATTGTCGCTGAAGCGTGAACGACCGACGCAGATTTCCATCGACCGGGTCCTCGATCAGCAAGGTCACTCTGCCGGAGGTCGGTAGATCGAGATCGATATCGACAAAGCCGGGAGACGGGGTGCTGTCGATGGGACCCGGCACGAAACGTGTGGTAACGTTGCGTCCAAAGGCATCGATGGCACGAATCCGCAGCAGTCCGGCGGAACCTCCATTCGTCGGTTCGGTCAATCGAATACGGTTCCAATCGCCGAGTCGGCCATCGAAAGAAAAGAATCGGGTTCCTTCGGGATTGGGACCAGCCGAACCGTTGATCACCGTGGAGTCGACGTGCTGGCCTGCGTTTGCCAAATCGACCCATCGAAAATCGACGCTGCCCACACGGCTTTGCAGGACAAGCCGATATTCCCCCTCGCGCAGCCAGACCACATTGCCGTCATCGAAGCTTGCTGCGCTGCCCGAACCGGAAAACGGACGGCGCGAGACCACCTCACCCGACGGTCCAAGGAGCGACCAAGTCGCATCGGCATTTCGATTCCCGGGTCGCGGTTCGAAATAGAAGCGGCTGGGATTGGGCAAAGCGAACCGATAATGATTTTCAACGGCGACGTCTTCATGGTGGGATGAAATATACGTCCCTTCGCTCATCTGGGATCCGTCGAGCCAATGTTCGATAACGCGGCGAGGTAGAATTCGCGCGAGGCGTGTGCCAACCGGCTGTGATACCTGTCCGAAATCGAGCCAGTAATCGCTCGCGGTCGCTGAATCCCAACGCGTATCCCGCAATCCACCGTCGGTACTACCGGGAAGTTCAAATCGCTGCGCATGGTCTGGGGCCCACAGAGACCACCGAGGGAACAAATCGCTTCCCGCTGACAGAAACCATATCGCATCGCTATCCGCTCGATCGATACGGACCAGTTTCGAACCGATCGCATCCGCTGCATCAACGTTGATATCTCCTCGCGTTATTTTCTGCACACTCGCCAAGTCGATTATTCGAAAACGAAAATCTGCGGATGGTCTGGGTCCGATCTCGCCCGCGTATTCGAACCTCAATCGATACGACCCCGCGTTCAAACGGAAGGCGCGATTCGACAATCGATTCAAGCCGTCCAGACCCGGGACAGCTTCGCCATTCATTTTGGATCGAGCGATGATCCCACCGGCTGGACTGCGCAATGTCCAAGCGACAGTCGACACCATCGTTAAGGGATCAAAGTAGTAATCGGAACCCGTTGGTGACGAAGGAACCTCGAACGCATACTCAACCGCTTGCTGCGGCTGGACGGCCCCTTGGACAATTTGTCCGGGAATGATCGGCGTTGCTGGTATCGATGGAATCTGTCCCTGGGAAGTCAGCTGCAGTGTCCGATTGATCGGTCCCGCAGTGGTCGTCGCGTG
>JBKDPB010000152.1:0-22186 GCA_046342615.1 Planctomycetota bacterium
GGTAGAAATCCCGCAACGCGTCCTCCCCGATTTCGTCTCGCAAGGTCAACCGCCCGGACTTGGGATCCTTGGTCGCGGACGCTTGCAACGCGAATTCCATTTCCGTCATCGACAATCTTCCTTCCCCGGCCGATCGCAACCATCGGTCGCAGGCCTTGGCGAAATCGTCCTTCTCTTGCGGTGTCAGACCGGATGCAGCCTTCGCCCTTCGATGGATCTCCTCCACCACTCCCCATTGCAGGATGGTGGAGTCGGACAACCGCACACCCAGGCGGGTCAACTGACGCGATGTCAACTCGTCGCGCTCCATCTGCGAGGCAAGGTTTGTCAAGTCATCGATGATGGTGACCTGGTCGGTTTGGCTCAGCGACGATTGGTCGACCCAGGGGATGAGTTGTTCGCGTATAGCATACGCGGCTCTGCCTCCTTGCTTGCCCGTCAACATGAAGGACATGATCGCCACGGCAATGCAGAGGGCGACCAAACCGAAGATGAAAACCACCAGGCATGCCGGACCGAGCGACACATCCTTTTCCGGGGATGGAGGCGTGGTGGAGTTGCTGATTTCGGAAGCGTTCTCGTTGCCGTCGCTGGAGCTCAAAGCCTCTCTCGCATTATTCATCGTCAAAAGCGATCTCTAGGACTTCGTACCGCAAGGTTCCCTTGGGCGCAACCACTTCGACGACTTCGCCAACTTTTTTGCCCAACATCGCAGCCCCGAAAGGACTCGTGGACAGAATTCGACCGGTCTCGTAGTTTTCTTCCCCGGCTCCGACGAGCGTGTATTCCTCGAAATCTCCGAACTTCAAATCCTTCAATTTGACGCGAGCTCCGAAAACCACTTGGTCGCGAGGGAGCGACGCGGTTTCGATGATGTGCGCCCGCGACAGCTTGGCTTTGAGCGAATTGATCTTGGCCTGCACCAGCCCTTGATTTTCGCGCTGTGCATGGTACTCGGCGTTTTCCTTGAGGTCCCCTTCGGCTCGGGCTTCCGCGATCTTTTCCGCGATGCGGGGCATTTCTTCGTTTTCAAGACGCTCGATTTCGGCCTTGATTCGATTGTAGCCCGCGCGGGTCATCGGCACGTCATCGCTCATCGTCACCCTCTCCCTCTTCCGAAAAAAAGATGCGACTCCCTCCCGAAATCGGGAGACAGCCGCATTACCATGCCCATGGCTCTTGATATTTGGATCCTCTATCTTTCACCTCGAAGCCCGATTGTCAAGCTTGGTATGGTATAGTTCTTCCATGGAAATCTCCGTGGTGATACCAGCATTCAACGAAGCCGAATCCTTGGCCGGCGTGGTGGAAAAATTGCGCGGCGACCTGCGTCGACGCGATGTCCCGCACGAAATCGTTGTCGTGGTGGATGGTGCCACCGACGCTACCGAAAAAATCGCGAGGCAAGTGGCTGACCGCGTCGTCGTTCATCCGGTCAATTGTGGCTACGGCCGATCCCTGAAGACGGGGATCCTCGCCGCGAAACACGATTGTATCGTTATCACCGACGCCGATGGCACCTATCCGCACGATCGGATCCCCGATCTGCTCGCTCTCATGGATCGCTTTGATATGGTGGTGGGTGCAAGGTCCGGGTCCTTTTATTCCGGCAATACCGTCAAACGCTACGGACGCGTCCTGTTCCGATGGCTGAGCGAATACGCGACGGGCCAGTCGATCCCCGATATCAATTCCGGACTCCGAGCCTTTCGCCGGAGCCAGATCGTTCCTTTTTTCCCTTTGATCAATTCAGGTTTCTCCTTCACCACCACCTGCACGTTGTCGTACCTGCTCAACGATCTGCTCGTGGCCTACGTGCCGATCGATTACTTCAAGCGGCAAGGGGTCTCCAAAGTCCACCACGTGCGGGATTCGCTCCGCGCGCTGCAGATCATTGTGGAAGCGATCCTGCGCTGCAATCCGATCAAAGCATTCTTGCTGCTGGCCGCTCCCTTCGCTGCCATCGGCGCCCTGTTCGCGCTCATCGCCCTGGTCGCCTTCAGCGGTTGGGCTTGGTTGTCGTGCCTGGTGTGCTTCGGCACCTCCGCCATCATCCTCGGTTTGGGTTTCCTCGCGGTGGCCCTATTGCCGTCACGGGCGGCGCGCTTCCAAACCGCAAACCATGTTGCTCCCCACGGACAGGATCATGCCTAGCATGGAATCCGGAGAGAGAGGGCCCATCGGTCAACAGACGATGAGCCCCGCGATGGCCGACATGAGCGCTTATCCGGCCTACTTGCTACAGCAAGTTGACGCGGCTGTCGGAGACAAGGTGTGGGAGATCGGGGTAGGTAACGGTCAGACGTCCATGGCGCTCCTGGCCCGAGGTTGCCACGTCCTGGCGACGGATATCGATCTGCGATGCCTGCAGGCGCTCGAGCTGAGCGTGGCAAACGCGATGCCTCAAGTGCGCCACCGACTCGTGACAGCCCAGATCGATCTCAACCATCCATCCACCCTCGACCTGCTCCAAAGTTTCGGAGCCGACTCGGTGGTTTCCTTTAATGTTCTCGAACATATCGCGGAGGACGGCGCAGCGCTCAGCGCAATCGCGCGTGTCGCGGCCGAAGGGGCGACGCTCGGAATGGTCGTTCCCGCCATGCCCGCCCTGTTCGGTCGGATGGACTCGGAGGCCGGTCACCACCGCCGATACACCCGAGATGCACTCAGGAAATTGCTCGAAGGATCCGGATGGACAATCCGGTCCTGCCGGTACATCAATGCGCTCGGCGCCCTGGGGTGGTGGTTCCACAATCGGTTGAGGAGGAATGCCGGACTGCAGGATCCTGGCTTCAACCACCAGATGCGACTCTCCGATCGCTGGCTACCCAGGATCGCGCGGATGACCGATCCAATGCTCGCGCGCCGCTTCGGCCTCTCGGTCTCGGTCGTCGCGCAGTCGCGAACCGCTGCTTCCAAAACGGATTGACCCTATGTGCGGCATCGCGGGATTTCTGATTCACCATCCTCACAATCCACGGCCGGATGCCAGTCTGCTCGGGCGAGAGGATCAACGGGAAGCCGAAGCGTTGGCGATGATCGAGCGCCTCGCGCACCGAGGCCCCGACGGCCAAGGGTTATGGATCGCACCTCCGATGTATCTCGGACATACCAGGCTCGCGATCATCGATCCCACTCCCGATGGCCATCAACCTATGGGAGATTCAACCCAACGCTATTGGATCTCTTACAACGGAGAGATCTACAATTATCGCGAGCTGCGCTCCGAGTTGCAGCGAGGCGGCGCTGTCTTTCACACCCACAGCGATACGGAAGTCCTCTTGCAGGCATATCGAGTCTGGGGTCGCGAAATGCTTCAACGTCTGGACGGAATGTTCGCGTTCGCGATCTGGGATCAACTCGAGCAATCGTTATGGCTAGCTCGGGATGCCGTTGGGATCAAACCGCTGTTCTACGCACCGATGCAAGATCGATTCCTGTTCGCTTCGGAGATCAAGGCGATCCTCGCCGCCTCCGTGGATCCCATTCCGGATCGACATGCTCTGGGGGCTTTCCTCGCGTTTGGCTATGCGGTAGCTCCAGCAACCGGCTTTCAAAACGTTCGACAACTGTTGCCGGGCCACGAATTGACCGTGAAGCCCAATCAGAGAGACCCTCGGCCACGCCGCTGGTTCCGATGGCCCTATCCAAGCAACCCCACAACTTGGTCGCGATGGGAAAGCGCGGATCGCCTCGGCCACGCGATCCGGCAATCGGTCAGGGCTCAGCTGCGGAGCGATGTGCCGCTCGGTGCTTTTCTCAGCGGGGGACTCGATTCTTCAACCATCGTCGCCTGCATGGCCGAGCTCCAATCAGAACCTATCCATACGTTCTCGGTCGCGATGGCGTTGAGCTCCTTCGATGAATCGGAACCTGCCCGCGCGGTAGCGGAGCAATTCCACACCCTGCACCACGCGCCCCTCATCGATGCGTCGCACTTCGATCAACTGCTCGAAGTGGTTCGACACGCAGAGGATCCCATCGCGGACAACTCCTTGTTGCCGTTTTGGTTTCTTTGCAATGCCACCTCGAAACATGTTTCGGTCGCCCTCAGCGGAGATGGGGCGGATGAATTGCTGGCGGGCTATGCGACCTATCGAGCCACGCATCTGGCCCGCCTCTACCGTCGACTTCCGACCGGATTGCGGCACCATCTGCTGAAACGCTGTGTCCATTATCTTCCCGTCTCTGAAAGGAAGTACGGATGGTCGATGTTCGCGCGCCGCTTTATCGCTGCCGCGGACCAGCCGTGGCCTCGAGATCACGCAAGCTGGCGTTTGATGCTGGACGCCGATTACAGTCGGTGGCTGCGAGCCGATGATTGGTCTGCCAGCCTAGTCCGCTCGATCGATGCCTACGCGGAACCGTTATCCGATGCTCCTCCATGGCTCGATCCAACGGAATGCATGCTCCATATGGATCTGGCCTTCCATCTCGCAAACGACATGCTCGTCAAGGTCGATCGCATGAGCATGGCCCATGCATTGGAAGTTCGTGTGCCCTTTCTCGGCAAGTCCGTGCTGGAGACATCGTTGGCGATTCCCTCAAAATGGAAAGGACCCCAGGGGAGAGGCAAACAAGTCCTTCGCGATGCCATGAGATCGAAGTTGCCGGTCTCGATTGTCGACCGCAAGAAAGCGGGGTTCGTGATCCCGATCGAAAGCTGGCTTCGCGGTCCTTGGCTCGACGAATTGAAATCGGTTCTGAATAAAGAGTTCTGTCAGGAGACGGGAATGCTCCAGTACGAAGGCGTTGAACGACTGATCCGCGAGCATGCGTTGAGAACCGCGGACCATGCCTACCCTCTTTTCACGTTGCTCGTCTTCGCCTTATGGTGGAATGAGTGGATGCGGATTTCCCCATCGCATCAACTGCACCCTTTCGACGCATCTCGCACAAAGATCCGTCGATGGAGCGGCGCGAACCTCGAGGCCGGAAAATGAAAACCAAAGATTCGCAGCGCTCCGCCATCATCCTTCTGCTCCTCGGCGCAACGGCAATGTCGTTTCTGTTGCACTGGGGAACCGGTCGATGGCTCGCGCAGTGGCAACCGGATACCGACAGCTACTTAACCTTCGATTGGTCGAGCAACGAGAGCATTTTTCGTGGTATTCGCACCCCAGGCTACCCACTCTTCCTTGCGATGATCACAGGCGTACTTGGCACATCGGGAGTCCCGTTCGCGCATTGGGTGGCGCTGGTTGCGGCGGTTGCATTGTGGCATCGCGGATTGCGCTGCATCGGTTTCCGTGAGCTGTCGGCCTTCTGCGCATCGGCCCCTCTCCTTTTTTCGACGGCAACCTGGGATCTCGGAAACTCGATCACCTCGGATTCTCTGGGGATCACGCTTTGTATCGGGGCTTGTGGGCTGTTCTTATCGGCCATGGCCCACCCCGCACGAGGATGGAACTGGGTTGCACTGGGAATCGCGACCCTTGCGGCGATTCTCGTCCGTCCCGCCTACATGTTTCTGTTGCCCCTGTGGCCGATCGCTGCTGGTTGGTTCGCGATCATGGTTTTGAAAGCCGATCGCACCGAGCGTCTTCGAACAATGGCGTGCGCGGGCGTGGCGGCTATCGTCCCGTTTCTCGGTTACTGCGGGCTGCGCGCCGTCATGGTCGGGGAGTTTGGGCTCGTCTCTTTCGCGGGTTACAACCTGATCGGCGTCACGGGCCAGTTCATCACTCCTGAGGATCTCAACCAATTCCAGGGTCGCGAACACGACGTCGCAACTCGGATGCTGTCGAAACGACAGAGCGTTGTCGACTATGCGCCTCCTGATTCCTACGAGACCATGGTTCGACTCTATAACGCGACGGTCTGGGGAACCGCCGCTCCGGCGGCGCAGGAAGTGTTCGGGAACGACGTTGAGGGAAGCAACGATGTATTGAAATCCATAGCGATCACGAGCTTGAGCTTGCACCGGCGAGAGTACTTGATGTGGTTGCTCCGCAATGGAAAAAGCATGATTGAACAGCTGCTGCGAGGAACACTTACCGACTTCGGTTCGAGACTCGCCGTCGCGGGGCTTGCCGTTGGCATCCTCACGCAGGCTCTGTTTCCGGCATGGCTGCGTCGTTGGCTCACTCGCATGAACGGAAGGTTATCTGAGAACTTGTTGAGTCCCTCCACGGAATGGCGATGGTTGTGGTGGTTGTGTCTCGCCGTAATCAGCGCCAAAGGGTTGCTGGTGATACTCGTGGAACCTGCGTTGGGACGTTATGTCGCGGCCGTCGGTTGCCTGATCCCGTCCCTCGTCGGGTGGATTTGTGGGCATTTAGTGGAAACCGTCGCGGTGTCGAACTCACCGGTCGAAGCCTGAACAAATCTCCTTCGGCACGGGGGGGACTTGGACAGAATCCGTCCAGCGGCCTCCGGGCCCACTGTCCGCAAACCAACATGTTCCCTATGATTTTTCCGGGAGAATTGTCTTTGCGTTTGCAATCTTCCTTGCCTCCTGCCAATTTTCGTTTCATGAGTCGATTTATGCGGTGCGTCGTACTTTTGCGGTTCATGCTTGGCTTCATGGTGGTCGTTGCCGGACCATGGGCGACGCTTTCTCGTGGTCAAGAATCCAAGGCGACGGTTTCGGTCGACCCACGTCAGGAGTTGATCGATAAAGCGGTCGTATTTCTGCGATCGGCACAGTCGCAGGACGGCTCCTTCAGCAGTCAGGCGGGGCCAGGGATTACCGGACTCATCGCGGCAGGCCTCCTGGCGGTTGGCTTGCCCCCCGATGATCCGATGGTTCGCAAGGGGATCGACTACATTCTCGCCTCGAAGCGTCCTGATGGCGGGCTGTACGCGGAAGGCTCGCGGCATGCCAATTACGAGACCAGCTTGGCCATCATGGCGCTCAGTCGAGCGAATTCGGACGGGCGCTATGATGAATGGATCGCAGGAGGTCAACGATTCATTAAGACGGCTCAGTGGGACGAAGGAGAAGGATTGAGTGAAAAGGACCCGGCCTTTGGCGGCGCAGGTTACGGCAGCAAATCGCGACCGGATCTTTCGAACACTTCTTTTTTCATCGAAGCCCTCCGTTCGACCGGCGCCCCTGAGGATGATCCTGCGATCCAGCGCGCGTTGGCGTTCGTGAACCGATGCCAAAACCTGGAATCTCCGGCCAACGATACTCCTTTCGCGGCGAAGATCAACGACGGTGGTTTTTACTACACGCCTGCCAATGGCGGGGACTCGATGGCGGGCAAGGACGATGCGACTGGCGGCTTGCGCTCGTACGCATCGATGACGTATGCGGGGCTCAAGAGCATGATCTATGCAGGGGTGGACAAGGACGACTACCGGGTCCAAGCCGCAAAGAGCTTCTTGGCGAAGAACTACTCCGTGACAAGCAATCCTGGCATGGGAGGTGCTGGCCTCTACTATTATTTGCACACCATGGCCAAGACATTGAACATGCTCGGCAGCCAGGTTTTCGTATCGGAAAAGGGGGAGCATCCCTGGAGGCAGGATATTGTCGCTCAACTCAAGGCGACACAGCGGGAAAATGGATCGTGGGTGAACCCTGAGGCTCGATGGATGGAAGGAGATCCCAATCTAGTCACAGGTTACGTCCTGCTAACTCTCTCCTATCTCGCACCCAACCACCCCTAAACCTGCTTCGCAGCAGTCGCAATGGATCTCACTCGAAAACGTCGCCCATCACGAGGATGCGAAAGGCAACAATGTGCAACACACTTCGGCGCAGTCATTTGTTCAGAAACCTGTCTTGAAAAATCCACAACCGAGGCTGAGGCAGTCTCGCATTCGGTGCTCGCAGCCCCTCACCCCCCGGCCCCCTCTCCCCGAAGCGGGGCGAGGAGGGTGTAATTGATCACGGTCACGACGCTGATCCTGATCGCCATCTCCCTACGCTGATCACTCTGACACCACACTGATCGGTGCACGAACACGGGGGGTGGGGCATGCTCCGATCTTTTCCTAAAGCTTCGCGTCTCTGCGTCTCTGCGTGAGACTTCTCGCTGGCATTGAGTTTGGGAGCAAAACAAGCAAAACAAGAAGCAAAACAAGGACAGGCATTGCGTTTCGGCTAGTCGCGAAATGCTGTCACAGTCGAAATGCTGTCACAGTCGTGGTGGCGCATTTGAGGCAGATCAAAGCAACTGTCCGCCAATCGTGCTGCTTCAAAAAACCCCTCACCTCCCGGCCTCCCCGAAGCGGGGCGAGGAGGGGATTTTTCGTCTACCGGATTGGTCTACTTCTTCGTGCGTCCGGAGGCGATTGGCATAATGCCAAACTTTCGAGCGTCTTCAATGGAGATCAGTTGCGTGTCGGGGGCCTCGCCACGGAGCATGATATCCGCGTGCTTCGCAAGACTCTCGTTGCCAACGCCCATTGCGGTCTGAAATGTCTCGAACGAGGCCTGAAACTCCTTCTGCTTCAACTTGTCCGGCATGTTCGGTAGATCTTTCAACGGCTTCAGCTTGTTATTGCCGAGCATGGTCGTTTCTAGGCCAATGAGGTCGCTGTTTTCGGCGAAGAGTTCTTCGATATTTTCAATCGGTCGGTTGGTGAGCCTGAAAGCGAGGAAGCAGTGTCCGGGCACCATCACCAAATGCACATCGAGACCAATCTTTCGCAAGATGGATGCCATCAGCACCGAACCATCTACGCAATTGGCTTGGGTAGCAACGATGGAATCATCCAAAAAACGGACCGTTTGGCTTGCGACAAAATCAGCTGGTACGGTGGTTGATATATCGCGGTACTTGATGCCTCGCCGTTGCAGGACATGCCAGACGGCGAAAACTTGAGAGACAACGACATCCGGGTCACCCGACTGATAACCCGTGAAGGACTCGACCAGGTCAGACTGCAGTGCCTCCTGCAGGATACCATCGATCCATGAATGATTTTCATTGACATACGCAGCAAAAATCCAAGAAAGGTCCTGGAACTCCTTCCCGTCTTCATTCGAAAGTACGTAGTAGGGACAGTCGTTGATCGATCGAATAATGCAGTTCTCCGTTAGTTCGTCCAGTTCCTCGCCATTTACGGAAACTTTGAACGTGGCTACGACCGGCGTTTGTTCTTTTACTTTGCGCAAGGCTTCATAGTCCCATTTTGCTTTGGGTACGATGCGCGCCTCTTCACAGCCTGATTCGATCTCGCCCGTCCATTGCGATGGCTTCATAAATCCATCGATTGCGATCTCGACGCTTACGGTCGACCCTTCCTCGACGTCGTAGAGCACCACTCCTAGCCATCCATTCACATCACCGAAGATGTGGGTTTCTTCTTGATCGAGTTCTGAATCGTCCTCGGTTTTCTTCTCTTCGGTGGTTTCGGTCGTTCCGTTCCAGTCTGCGGTCGCGGTGGAGATGATGGCGCTTGGGAACAGATCTTTGTCCGTATGGCCCCACATCTCGAACGAGACGTCCGTAGAATCAATGAAGAGGGCGGACACCAAAAGGGGGATTACGACAAAACTCATAACAGAATCCGGATGCCTCAAAAACAAGGGACTGGCAGCCGATGGTCCACTTGCCCCTCGGCAGACGTGGGATGGATCCACCCCTTGTCTGAGCATACGGGCTTCGAATTCACCGGTTCCTCATCGAAGCACTTAGCATGTAAATGTCACATGGGCCACTTTTGCGGTATTTTTTGCAGCGATTTTTTTCAGAGGCCGACTCTTTGTTGCCCAATAGGCTGCAACCTCCGAATTACCGACATGCGGCTCGGGACGCGGTGGTGCATTCCTTGGGTTCGGTGACGGTCGCTCCCCGTCGGATGATTGTCAGACCGTGGCGTGTCGAGTGGCGATGGTCATTCGGTCCGAGGGGGGGGAATCCTATTTGGACTGAGTCTGCTTGGCAAAGTCCTGGAAGACGTTTTCGGTTTCGAGTTCCAGGCGGAATCCATCGGAAACACGTGTCATGTACAAACCTCGGCACAACCAGAAAAAAGTTGCCATGGCTTGACGCTGACCAAGATCTTTTTCGAGCTGTCCCCAATCGTGTTGAGTGATCTCCCATGGGGTTTTCGTGAGCTTGCGAGCAAACGCATAGGAGCGTTGTTCGGACTCCGGAAAGGCAGACCAGTTGTCACTTGCGAGGGCTTGGATGCGATCGCTGACCTGTTCTTTGGACATTCCGGCGACCTCCAGCAGCATTTCGCAATGCCCCATGCAGTACCGGCACTGCACAGTGCGCGTTTGCACCCAGAACAAGCTCTCTTCGAATACTCGATCCTGCGGCAGCTCGGCCCACATCGTCCGCGTGGTGGTGGACCACGGTACGGCCAACTCGGGCACATAACCCATGCAGACCAGATTCCACACAATTTTCGTCGGACGAGCGTTGAATTCAGGCGGTAATTGCGCGGCAACCACCTCCCAAGTCGGGGTTGGCAACCGCTGCCGTCGCTCGGGCTGGGACCGCCACTGTTGCTGCAGCGATTCATACTGCGCAAGCCCCCAGAGCGGGTCGTCTTCGATGATGTCGCGACCGTCGGCGACGAGGGCAGGGGCGGGCTTGCTTTCCGGAAGAATCGGGCGCGTTTGAAACGCATCGGCAACGAAATCCACCTGCAACGGGGGGAGCGGACCGTCGGGTTCCAGATTCACCTGCAACCCGAGAAGGATTCGATCCTGGAAATTCCCGTAGGCGGCGAGCAAGACCATGGCCGCAACTTGTTTGTCGCCGTAGTGGTTGCGCAACCGTTCAAAAAGTTCATCACTGATCCCCGGCGCATCGACGGTCAACTCGCGGGCGAATCGAAGCGCATCGGCCTCCGGGCCCGCATCGGGCAATATTCCCGATCGCAGCGATTGAATCGCCTCGTCGCTCGCTCCTGCGCGTTTGAGATCCGCGATCGCTGTTTCCTGTGCGTACGGGCAGCGGTTCGCGTCGGCGATCATCCAACGCATCTTGGCTCGCAAGGTCGGATCCAAAGGACTATGGACCCGATGTGCGTAATCCAATCGCAACATCGCGGCTGCTGTTCGCGGCAGAGCTGGAGCCATGGATGCGACCCAGTTGGGAAGCTGCTGGCTTGAACGAAACGTGGTTTCGGGCAGCAGTTGCCAGAGCGATTCCTGGTCGGCTCGACTCACCGTTTGGGTGCTGGGTTTTTCCAGGAGAGCCAGGACCAGGGCTTGCTCGAGTTCCGGAGGTTTGAACCCAAACGGTCCTCGCCCACTTTTGAATGCGATTTTGCCAGCCCGATCGATCACATACAATCGCGCGGGCATACCGCTGTAGGCGTGTCCGACCGGATCGCTCAATTCGTCGACGACCACCGGCATGCTTGGATTGAGACGCGTACAGAATTGCTGGGCGACATCGGTCCGCTCACTCAAGGTGGTGGGTTGTGCAACGTCGACTCCTGCCCGTGTATTGGATTCCATCTTCCATCCGTTGGCAGGGTGAGCTTCGCGAACATAGACCATCACAAAATTGGCCTGCCCCTCGTACTTGCGGTAGAGCGCATCAACCGCTGGATAGAAGGAACGAAACGGTCCGCATGTAAAGTTACCGAACACGAGCACGACCGGTTTCTCTCCGATCAAATCGGAGAGGGCAATGGAACCCTCGCCCCGAACCTTGCGCAATTCGAACCACGGTGCTTTCTGCGACAGCTTGGGGCCTTCGAGCATCGATCCGATTTCGCCCGCGAACAAGCCTCGAATCAGCGTGGCTACATCGGGGCCGTCGCCGCGTGCAAAAGAGCCTGTATAGCCTGCAAGAACGGCACCGGAAAAATCCTCGGCCGTCAGCCGCTCCCGATCTGTCGATGCGCGTTCAAAAAAGTTCATCCATTCCTCCTTGGTCAGGGCGCCGGATCCCTTGCTGTCGATCCGACGGAACATGCGATTGACGGAGTAGAGCATTTCGACGTAGGGATTGTCCTCCGACCAGTCGAGGTCGGTCCGCTGAATGGTCCCATCGCGATTGCGATCCAGGCAGAGGAAGGCTGGATCCGTTCCAGGAAAGGCCTGGCGGGGGATGCCGGGTGCGTCGGTTGGCAAACCGCATTGTTGAGCGAGCCAGCTGAAGTCGTATCGGGTCTGGCCCGGACCAAACCAACCTTCGCCAGGTCCCATCTGGGAGCCAGACACAATGGCTTGCAACATGCGAGCACCTTCGGGGGGCAATTCGCTGCCGTAGACGGAGCGGAAGAAATCCGCCACTTGCTCGGGGCTGGCCGCGACCGGAGGGCTGGGTTCCACCGGTGGGTCGGTCTCCGCGGGTGCGGTCGGCGAACCGTTGGGTTGGGGCGTCGTTGTTTGGGCCGTGGCGCTGCTGAGCCACAGGGTTAGCAGCCCGAGGAACCCGACCGCCCAGCATATGGAGCTGCGCATGCGAAGGGGGAGTTGATCAACCAACATGACAAGGACCTTTTTCGAGACACACCGATCCGAGGAGCGCGGTTTCGTCCGGGGATCCCGACCGCGCACGAGCCGGGTCTATTGTAGGTGGCTGCCAGCCCCGACGTCGGCTTGATTCGCCAGGATCCGTCCAATTTCGATGCGTTGGTCGACCACTCCAAACCGATCCTCCCGCGTGGAGCCTACAATCCGACCTCGTCGATCGATGCAAGTCGCGGGGAAATTGCTGAGTTCCCGCGGGGCGCGGATCAGGGAGTGATTTTGGCCGTCGTTGATTCGGCATCGATCCGGAGTCGAATACCTCCGTCGCCGATGATGTCCCGGTTGACGCCGACAAACCACAGGTGTTCGCCTTCCGCAACGTTCACCATGAGCTTCTTGCCTTCGACGGGGACGGGTTTCCCGTTGATCCAGAACGAGATGGCACCTTTGGGGATCTCACCCAAATCGATCGCAACTTGACCTGGACGGGTGCACACTACTTTTGTGCGAAGGAAGGTGTGATCGGGGACTCCTGGGTGAGGCCGATATTTCGCGAGGCCTTGCATGGGGACCGCACCGGAGACCAGTGCCGGGTGGACTTGCCAAGAAAACGCCGCTTGATCTCCCGTGATGGAATCGAAGCTGGTGCGATTGAAGAGGGTGAAAGTCTTGTCGGACCATCCCAGTGCTTCCCATCCACGAATGGCACCGTCGTTCTTGACGAGCATGGTGCCATCGAGTTTGCCCAGCTCCATGACGAAACGGAGCAGGTCGATCGCTTCGGGTTCGGTCAACGTATCGAGCAGGCCATCGGGCATCAGGGACCGCGACTCCTTGATATCGACGATATTGGATTTGTCGAGCGTGACTTCGCGGTTGTCGGCCAATCGCAATACGACTTGATCGTCTGATTCCCGGATGGGGATACCGGCGATGACTTCGTCGTCCTCGGTCCGCACGAGTTTGGCGTTGTAGCCTTCCTTGACCTTGGCGGCCGGGTTCAGCAAGGCTTCGAGCAAGTAGTCTGCGGGAGCCTGGGCGCCGATACTCGTCAGATCCGGGCCGACGGCGCCACCGACGCCGCCAATGCGGTGGCACTGGACGCATTGGAGTTCCGACCGACGGTAGATGATTTCGCCTACAGCCGCGTTGCCTTCGGACATCGCCCGTTTGAGCCAGCGATCGCGAAGTTCCTCGTTGAGTTGCCAGCGGTTCTCTTGGAGTTTTCCTGCGGTATCGATAGCCGAGAGGAGTTCGCCGGGGGCATTGAGTTTGCGCAGTTCCGACTTGATTTGCCTCGCGAGGGCCGGATCGATCGATCGGTCCTTGAGGGCGCTGGCAAGCATGTTGGCACCTTCGCGGCGCGAGAGCCACGCGGGGACGATCCCGACCAAGGCCTGGGCGCGACCCGGGTCGCCGGACAATCGTTCGATCAACGCTTTGGTTGCACCATCGAGATCGAGCTCGATCAGCGATGCGATAGCGGAGGCGGCAACCGATGGGTTGTCGTCGAGGCTCCAGTCTCGCAATTGTTTGCGGGTGGTCTCATCCGTGTAATTGGCGACTGCTCGAATTGCTGCTTGCCGAAGC
This sequence comes from Planctomycetota bacterium, assembly GCA_046342615.1. Classification (GTDB taxonomy): domain Bacteria; phylum Planctomycetota; class Planctomycetia; order Pirellulales; family Pirellulaceae; genus JBKCUI01. Next base: position 13,928 of record JBKDPB010000152.1, read on the forward strand.
CCGGTATTCGCGGACCGATTGGCTGCCCAGTTCTCGATGGCGGGTCTGGCGAGGGGGACTTGCCAACGGCCCAGAGCGTGCATGGCCGCAGCGCCGAAATCTGACAAATCGAAGTCTTTGTCCGCGGAGTTGGATTCCGCAGCCTGGGTTGCCGCGGCCAGGAGGGTCTTGATCGTCGATTCATCCAAGGGAGCGATCTCTTTACGGCGATGCGACACATCCGAAGTATTTCGCAGGAGGTTGCCCCGTTGCACGGGAGTCGCACTGGCGAGCGGTCCCGCGGGGGCGACGATCCGTTGCACGAGCTGTGCGTGCTGGGCTGCGGACCCGAGTTCCGCGATCAGCTGAGAGAGTTCCCATCGGATTGCGGCGGCCTGGGTATCATCCGATGCGCTGGGTGCATCGAGGATGGCGAGTACGGCATCGATGGTGGAGGGATCTTCGGCGGCGCGAAGTGCAAAGGCGATTGCGGAGGGTTGATTGTCGAATCGGAACTTGCCACTTCGGAATTCCGGCAGCCAAATCCCCTGTAGGTCTCGAATGGTCTGCCACAGCGCAAAGTCCAGGAAGCGGTCCATCGGCATACGAAGAGCATCGCAAGCCGTGGCGGCGGCTTGGCTGCTGGGAAGTTCCGACAACATTCGAACGGTTTCCAAGCGAACGCGGGGATGAGGATCTTGGATCAGGCGTTTGCCGGCCGAGAGCCAGACTCCGATTTGCGAAGGCTCCAGATCGCCGAGTTGCTCCGAACGCAGCCAACGGATTTCGTTGGACAGATGATGCACGGCGGCGGCTCGAAGTCGACCATCGGGGTTTTCGAGCAAGTTCTTCCGCAAGCTGTCTTGGAAGATGCCGAGCCCTTCGTACATCCAGAGAAGTTCAAGTTGTTCGAGACCGCGGTCCGGACGAGTCACTGCATGGGATGCATAGTTGTCGATCGGAGTGCGATTGGCTGGATTCGATCTCCATTGCCGTCGAAGAGCTTGTCCCGCGAAGAGCCGCACGAGATCGGCGTCTTCGTTGAGTCGCTCCAGATTCTTGGCGATGGGATCCTTGGCGGTGATCGGTTCATCGGCGGTGGGTCGTTGATCGCGATGGGTCAGTCGCCAAATGCGCCCGTGCGTCCGGTCGCGGCGAGGATCGCGGAAGTCGACTTCGCCGTGTTGGATAATGGGGTTGTACCAATCCGCGATGTACAGCGCTCCGTCCAGTCCTTGCTTGGCGTCGATGGGGCGAAACGCGACGTGCGGCGTTTTGATCAGCTCCGGCAACTGAACGGATTCGTAGCCCGATTTGTCATCGGTTACGCGGAAGCGGCAAACGCGATGGGCTCGGAAGTCGTTGGCGACCATCGTGCCTCGGATGGATTCAGGCCAATGGGAGCCCGACAGAATTTCCAGGCTGCAGTGTTTGGGGCTGCCAGGGTTGAGTCCGGCGACGAGTCGTTTCGCGCCAACTGCGGTAACGAACACGCTCCCCGGAAACGCATAGTTGATTCCTTCGCCATACGCGCCGTCGGTCGCGAACATTTGCCCGTAGCGATCGAAGTGGACGCCCCAAGGATTCACGAAACCTCGGACCACGACCTCGAGTCGCTTGGTTTCCGGATGGAATCGCCAGATGCCGCCGCCATTGAGTCGCTGGACGCCCCAGGGGGTTTCGATGTGCGAGTGAATGTAGATCGACTGGTTCATGTAGATCCAGCCATCGTGTCCCCAGCGCAGCGAATGGAGCAGATGGTGTGTATCCTCGGTGCCAAAGCCCGTGAGGACGACCGTGCGTTGGTCCGCGACCAAATCGCCATCGGTATCCTTGAGGTAGATCAATTGATCGCTGTTCACCACATAAGCGCTAGCGAAGTCTCCGTCATTGGCGGGAAGAACCCCGGTGGGGATCAACAGCCCGTCGGCGAAAACGACGGTTCGATCCGCGCGGCCATCTTTGTCCGCATCCTCGAGAATGAGAATCTTGTCATTGGAGGGTTCACCAGGCTTGATCTGTGGATACGTTTCGCTCGACGCGATCCAGAGGCGGCGTTGGTTATCCCAGTTCATATGGATTGGCTTGGCCATCGCCGGGTCGCCAGCGAACAGTTCCACGGTCCAGCCGTCATCGACCTGGAACGTTGTCCGTTCTTGTTCCGGATCCGGTACCGGAATATCCTTCAGCTCACGTTGCGCCATGGCCCATGGGCAGGCGAGGGCTAGGGAGAAAATGCCGACGAACCAATGAGCAAGACGCATTCGCATGCCTCGCATGAATGAAGGGGGATCGTTGAGGTGGGAATAAGGAAAGGATAACCTCTTCGAATCGCGATCAAAGTGAACGTGATCGAACTCCGAGGTATGCTAAGATTGTACACGGTCGTCCGAACCCGGCCGACCCTATCGATTATAATCCGCGGACGGGATCCGCAGTTTTTTGGACGAGAGCTTGAGAGCCGAGGATATGGCAGAACGATATTATTGCGGGTTTGATCTCGGGGGGACCAAGATGTTGTGCATCCTCCTCGATGAAAAATTCAAGGTGCTTTGCCGCAAGAAGAAGAAATCGAAAGGGATGGAAGGTCCGCACGCGGGGGTGATCCGCATCGTCGATCTGATCCGCGAGACCATCGCCGCTGCGAATTTGCCGTTGGAAGGACTCGGCGCGATCGGCATCGGTTGTCCCGGTCCCGTCGATATGGAACGAGGCATCGTTCATTTGGCCGTGAATCTCAAGTGGAAGAATGTTCCGTTGGGGAGTCTGCTCCACGATGCCTTTCAGCGTCCCGTGTCGGTCTTGAACGATGTCGATGCCGGGGTGTTCGGCGAGTATTCGGCAGGCGCGGCGGTCGGTGCGCACAGTGTCGCAGGCATCTTTCCCGGCACCGGAATCGGAGGAGGGTTTGTTTACGATGGGAAGATTCTCCGGGGGCGGAGTCACACGGGGATGGAGATCGGTCACACGCGAGTTGCGACGACCGAGCACTCGAGCGGCGCACGCATGACCGGTACGCTCGAAAGCGAAGCGAGCCGTTTGGCCATCGCGGCCAATTGTGCCAAACTGGCGATTCGAGGCGAGGCACCCGCGCTCCTCAAGGTCGCGGGTACCGACTTGGCCGAGATTCGAAGCAAGGCGTTGGCTGCGGCTGTGAAAGCAGGAGACGAGGCGGTCGAGCAGGTTGTTCGCAAAGCGGCGAGAGCGGTCGGTTACTCCTGTGTCAACTTGATTCATTTGCTGACGCCGGAGGTCATCGTCCTGGGGGGCGGTCTGGTCGAAGCCTTGTCGGAAATCTATCTCGAGGAAGTGGTGAAAACGGTCGAGAGCAACGTGCTCGAATGCTATGCCGATACGTACAAAATCAAACTCGCAAAGCTCGGTGACGATGCGGGAGCGATCGGGGCTGGGATTTGGGCCGCCCAACAGCTCAGAGCAAAAGGTCTCTCCAACGGTGCCGCCCCTGCATCGGATTCTCCGTCCACCGAAGCATTGGCAGCCGACGACCTATTATGACTCCTCACCCTATCCCTCGTCGCGCTTGGTTGACCAGTTGTCTGGTCGCGAGTGGTGCTGTGGCGGCGGGCGTGCAAGCCGAAGCCTTGGCCGATGCGATCGCGGCTCAGGATCCCAGTCCCGATGCCAAGCCGCTGCCGATCACCGAGGCGATGATCAAGGCCGCCGCGTGGATCGCGCGCGTGCCGCTGACGGACGAGCACTGCGAGCAGCTCAGCAAGGAATTGTCGAACAAATTCGCCGCGATCCAGGCGCTGCGTTCCAACCCAGTGGACGAAAACACACCCATGGCAGCTGTTTTTACGCCGTGGTTCTTTGCATCGCAGACCGCAGAGGAGAATCTCGAACCACCGATCGCCCCGCCACCCACAAAGGTTGTCCTCGAGCCTGAACTCCTAGCGCTCCCCGCGAAGGGCGATATCGAGTCGGTCGCATTTTGGAGCGTTCGCGAGCTGGCGATCGGATTGCGTCGCGGGTTGTTCACGAGCCGCCAGCTGACGGAGATGTATCTCGAGCGGCTCAAGCGATTCGATCCCAATTTGCATTGTGTGGTGACCCTCAACCCCGAATGCTTGACGCATGCCGATGCGATGGATGCCGAGCTCAAGTCGGGCAAGGATCGAGGACCGTTGCATGGTATTCCATGGGGAGCCAAGGACATCATCGCCATTCCCGGCATGCCGACCACATGGGGTGCGATGGACTATCGCGATCGCGAACGCGGGCCGCGCGCGACGGTTGCAGAGAAGATGGATCGCGCAGGTGCGGTCCTTCTCGGGAAGTTGTCGGTGGGAACTCTCGCGTGGGGAGATCAATGGTTCCGGGACATGACTCGGAACCCATGGAATCCTGAACAAGGGAGTTCCGGTTCGTCCGCGGGGAGCGCCTCGGCGGTGGTCGCAGGATTGTGCGCGTTCGCGTTGGGATCGGAGACGTTGGGATCGATTGTGTCGCCGTGCAGGGTGTGCAGCGTGACGGGGCTTCGACCTTCGTTTGGGAGGGTTAGTCGATTTGGGTGCATGACCTTGGGCTGGTCGATGGACAAGATCGGGCCGATCGCGAGGACCGTCGACGATTGCGGTTTGATCTTTCAATCGCTGCTCGGGCTCGATGGGATCGATCCCACGGTAGTCGATCGTCCATTCGCCTGGTCCGGCATGCCCTGTGACGCCAAGGCGCTGCGCGTTGGGGTACCGAAGGGGATGAGGGGGAGTGAGAAGGATGTCGCCGACGCGTTGGAGAAAGCCGGAGCGACGATGGTCGAGGTGGAGTTCGAGGAGGAGCCCCGCATGGCTGCCTTGGTCGATGCCATCACGATCGAGGCCGGGGCAATGCACAGCAAGCTTTTCGAAGCTGCGACCACGGATGATCAGGTCGGTAAATGGGGACCGACCTTTCGGGAGGCATCCTTTTGCACTGCGATGGACTATGTCGATTCGATGCGGGTTCGGGTCGATTTGATTCGCAAGACGGAAGCCATCCTGCGTTCGGTCGATCTCTTGATCGGGGATGGAGATCTGGTTCGGATGAATTTAACGGGGCATCCGAGTCTCGTGGTTGCGTTTGGTCAATCCGAGGCGCGCGAGCGACCGAAGACGGTGGTCCTGACATCGCGTTATTTTGCGGAATCCGCGTTATTGGCAGTGGGCGCGTGGATCCAGTCGACGATGCCGCCGACCCCGCGCATGCCGGAGCTGACCAAAGTTTAGGGGCTGGGACCAAGGTTGTTACTGGTTCGGTGATTGGCCGCGGGGATGGCCGCTAGCGCGGTGTGGCGGATGCCGATTTCTTTCGAAGGAGCCGGCCGATTCGAAGAAGTGCGAAGAGCGTCGAGAAGGCTTCGCGAAGTGAAAGTTTCGATTTTCCCCGCGTACGTTCCGTGTACACGATGGGGGTCTCGAGGACTCGACCTCCGGACCTCAAGATCATCGCCAGGACTTCTTCGAGGAAGCCGTAACCTTTTGCTTGGATTTGATTCAGCGGGATTCGGCGAAGCATGTCGACGCGATACATCCGATAGGCGCTGCTGCAATCCTGGATCTTCCATCCGACGATAAGCCGCGCCAAGACGTTGGCGCAGCGACTGACAAAGACCCGTCGCCATGAGCAACCGGCCATGCCGCCACCGTCGATGTAGCGCGAGCCAATAGCCAGATCGCATTGTTGTTGGAGTTGAAGCATTGAAGGGATCGCGGCCGGGTCATGGCTGCGATCACCGTCGAGATTGATGAGCCATGCGTAACCGTGTTCGATGGCGTGGAGCATTCCCGATCGAATCGCGGTGCCGAGCCCTTGTTTTCCCTCGCGGATGATGCACTGCAATCGAGGATCGGAAGCTTGTTGCCCGAGGACCCAGGTTCCCGTGCCATCGGGCGAGCCGTCGTCGACGACGAGAACATGCACCGTGGGGACGGTGCACAGGATATGTTCGACGAGGACCGGCAAGTTTTCGCGTTCGTTGTAGGTGCAGATCAGCACCAGGAGTTTTGGTGCCGCATCCTCGGCCTCGACATCGGGTCGAGTTCGATCATTAGGAGAGTCCATCGTCGTTGGACTCGGAATCGTTCGGATCGTTCGGCTCCGAGTCGTCGAGGCTCGTAGGAGTCGGCGGAGCGATCAGGGACTGCTGAATCGCAGCGTCATCGAGATCATCCGCGGGCACGCGGACGATGGCAGCAAGGGTATCGCCATCGTCGACGTTCATGATCCGCACGCCTTGGGTATTGCGTCCGATAACGTTGATGTCTTTCGCTGCGATGCGTTGGATTTTTCCGCGGGAGGTCATCATGATGAGTTCGTCGGTGTCGATCACGGGGACGATCCCGATTACGGGGCCATTGCGTTTCGTCGTCTTGATGTCGATGATCCCTTTGCCGCCGCGCCGTTGGGTTCGATAGCGGTTGGCGGAGCTGACGTCGTCTCCTTCGGCGGTCTCGTCGCTTGGTTCCTCGAGGTTTTCTTCAGGAGCGGCGTTGATTTCATCGAGCGATTCGTCTTCCGCCAGGTCTTCGCGTATTGCAAGCTGTTCTCCTGCCCCGAAGTGGGTTCGCTTTCCGTAGCCGTTCTGGCATACCGTGAGGAGGGTTGCACTTGGGTCAGCCACCACCATTCCCACGAGCGAGTCACCTTTCTTGAGCGAGATCCCTTTCACGCCAGAGGTATTGCGTCCCATGGAGCGAGCGTCTCGTTCCGAGAATCGGATGGCCATGCCATTGGCGGTCGAGAGGACGATTTGATCGTTGGGCTTGGTGATAACCACATCGACGAGTTCGTCATCTTCTCGAAGTTTGATGGCGATGATGCCACCCTTCTTGGGTCGGCTGTAGGCTTCGAGTTCCGTCTTTTTGACGATCCCTTTTTTGGTGGCCATCATCAGGAAGTGGCCCGGCAGATTGAAATCTCGTACGGGGACGCAGTCGAGGATTTTTTCTTCGGGGGTTAGGTTCAGGAGGTTTACGATCGCGCGTCCGCGGCTTTCGCGGCTCATCTGCGGGATCTCCCAGACCTTTTGCCAATAGACCTTGCCTTGGTTGGTGAAGAACAGGAGATAGGCGTGGGTGCTGGCCACGAACAGGTGTTCGACGGGATCCTCTTCCTCGCTTTTGAGGCCGGTGATTCCTTTGCCTCCGCGTCGCTGGGCTTTGTAGATCGAGGCCGGGAGTCGTTTGATGTAGCCTTGGTGCGAGATGGTCACCACCATGGTTTCCTCGGTGATGAGGTCTTCCATGTTGTAGTTGCCCAGTTCCTCGTCGGTGATTTCGGTGAACCGGTCGTTTCCGTATCGTTTGGCGATATCCACGAGGTCTTCGCGGATGATCGCGTAGATGTTGGCGGGATCGCTGAGGATCCGGCGGAACTCCTGGATCTCGGTGAGGATCGCTGCGTGTTCGTTTGCGAGCCGTTCCTGTTCGAGCCCGGCGAGTTGTCCGAGGGTCATTCGGAGGATCGAGTCGGTCTGGACGCTCGTCAGTCGATAGGTATCGGAGACGCCGCGTTCGAGTTGGAAGTCCGCGTAGCCGGTTTCTCCGAGAGCTCGTTCCATCATCGAGGCGGGGCATTCGACCCCCATCAATCGTTCTTTGGCTTCGGCTTGTGTGCGGCTGGAACGAATAATCGCGATGATGCGATCGATATCGGCCAGAGCGAGGAGCAAGCCTTCGATGACGTGTTTGCGTCGTCGGGCCGCTCCGAGCAAGTGTTGGGTGCGCCGGCGGATGACCGTGACGCGGTGGCGAATGAATTCCTGGAGCAGTTCCTTGATATTCAGTTCGCGGGGCTTACCGTCGACCAGGGCCAGCAGGATGAGCGAGAACGATTCCTGCAGGGGGGAGAACTGATAGAGTTGGTTCAGGACGACGTGGGGATCTGAGTTTTGTTTGATCTCGATGATCAGGCGGACCGGTTCCTTGAGATCGCTTTCGTCGCGGATGGCGGAGATCCCTTTGATCTTCTCGTTGCGCACCAGTTCCGCGATCTTTTCGACGACACGATCGCGGGCTTGTTGGAAGGGGATATCGCGGACGACGAGCCGGGTTTTGCGGCCTGATTCCTCGACATCCACGTGGGCGCGGACGACGATGGTGGATCGACCGGTCGCGTAGGCTTGGCGAATGCCGTATCGGCCACAGATCATGCCTCCGGTGGGGAAATCGGGGCCTGGGATGATTTCGCACAGTTCGGGGATAGAGACTTCGGGGTCATCGATCACCTTGACGAGGGCGTTGCAGACTTCGCGCAGGTTGTGAGGAGGGATGCTGGTGGCCA
>JBKDPB010000153.1:0-11347 GCA_046342615.1 Planctomycetota bacterium
ACTGACTGTGTCGGTTTGGCCCGAGTTCTCGATTTCCCAGTGCACCTCCTGCCATCAAACCCTCGACGGTTTGCCGCCCCAGCCGAACCTGGCAGTCGCCGCAGCAGGGATCATCCATTGGCACCAGCCAGGCCGAGCGAATGTGCGGCGTTGGAATCTGCAAGGAATAGAACTGGTCCAGAAGCAATTCGCGAATCCAAGCTCGCCGTAGGATGCCGGCTCGTCCCTTGAGGATCTCAACCGAATCCTGTCCTCGTCGTTACCCTCGCGTCTAACCGTAGCCGAACACGCCGCGATGCTGCGCGAAACAATGGTGCATTCTCTCGCTCGAGAAGGTCCATCAGTGACAAACCGATGGAACGCGCCCATGCAACGGCAACAGGCGACCCAACAACTGCGACGAGCGATCGACACAGCCGATTGGGAACAGGCCTCGCTCGCATACGTGACCGCTTGGGCGGCGATTCAACCAAACGTCTCGGCAAGCATCCAGGATAAGATGACAACCATCCGAAATGGATTGGTCTTCCCCCGCGGCGTCCAGTCTCCTTTGTTTCCCATGGCCGACGTCTCCGAATACCGTCCGACCCGACAAGAATGGAATGCGGCGATTGAGCAGCTCCTTGAATCGATCCAACGAGCCGAACCATGATGCACAAGATCGAAATCAAATTCATCGCAAACGGGATCATTGCACTGGGGCTCGCAACGCTGATGTTAGCACCGCTGCTCGAGAACCCAATCGCGATCACGATCGGTTATGCGGATGAACCAGCGATCAGCGGGGAACTCAAATCGGACTCCCTTGAGTTGACTAATCCACACCTCAAAAAGATGGGTGTCAAGGAATGCGCAGCGTGCCATACACAACCAGGATTCCTCTATCCCCAGACCGGTGTCACTCAATTCGTCCGACTGACCGAAGCGGAACAATGGTATCGCAACGATAAACATGCGTATGCTTACGAGCTCGTCCGGCTGGATTTGTCGGAATCGGATATCGAGCGTCCCGAACGCCTCTCTAATCGCACGGCACGCACAATCGTCGCTCAACTCGGCTGGAAGTCCGGCGACGGTAACTTCGAACGCAATTGCCTGACATGCCATGCAGGACTATTGCTCGAGGACAATTGGAGAACCGACTCCATCCAAGAAAACCTCCCCTATGGCGTTCAATGTGAAGCATGCCACGGACCGGCAGAGAAATACATGCAGACTACCGAGCATCAACAGCCTACGTGGAGAACAAAATCTCCCGACCAGAAAAAAGAACTGGGGATGTACGACCTGTCTATCGCAGCCACGTGCGCTGAGATCTGCCTGTCTTGTCATCTCGGAGATCTTTCTCAAGGACGATTCATTACGCACGAAATGTATTCAGCAGGTCATCCGCCACTTCCACCTTTCGATCTGCAAACCTTCCTCGATGCGATGCCTCCTCATTGGGGCACCGTCCAAGAAAAGCCCTATCCCAACCCACTCGCACGCGATGCATCCACGTTTCAATACCAGCGTGAGTATTTGCTCAATCACTTTCTGATCGATACCTCGCAACCGACCACGGCGATGCAGGATGCGGTTCAGCGAAGTATGGAACGGAGCAAACGCAGTAAGGTTGGTACCATGGTCGCTCAAAATACCGCGTTGAAATTGATCCACGACGCTTCGCAACAACCGGAATTCTGGGGCGATTACGCGTTGTTCGATTGCATGGGATGCCATCAGGCCCTGGATAGGAATCGAACCCGCTTTCGGCCGGCAGGACGCATCCCCGGCCGTCCCTTCCCCCCAAACTGGTCCGCTCTATCCGATCCACAAATCAGCTTTAACTCTTCGACCGCGGCCATTCAAGCAAAGATCGATGCAATCTTCAATGCTCTTCCGTTCGGCGATCGTGATCGATGGATTTTGGAAAATGCGTCGTTTGAAAAGTATCTTTCCGAGCGCCGGACGCTGGCACTGGTATCGAGCAAGTTGATTCTCGATCCCTCAGATATCACGGAATGGATCGACCTGATGATCCAACAGCAGTCGCCCAAGCTCAACGATTATTGGGTTGCGAAACAAACCGCTTGGATGGTTCGAATCGCAGTCGACGAACTCGTCACTCGCAAACACTTGGACCAGGAGAGTGTTGCGGAAGACCTGCACGCACTCGATCGAATCCTCGGCCTGAATCTCGCGATACCCCAGCGGGAAAGCGTACTGGTGCAGCAGCCTACAACCCTTCAGGCAGCCCGCTCGTTTGATGCGGCGGCTGTACAAAAACACCTCGAAGCAATCCAGCGTTCGCTCAAGGAAGTAAACTAGATTCACACTCTGTAGGAGCATACGCGATCGTAAGCCAATGCGAGTCTGTCGAAATCAAGAGGAGCCCTCAATCATGAAGCGCTACGCCGTCATCGACCACTCGCTCGGGTTGACCCAGGGGCTTTACGACGAATTGAGCGAAGCGATCGCCAGTGCGGTCAAACTGCAGGATTCAGGACGGCACGTCGGGGTTCACGATACGCAAGGCTCCGCCGCGCTGATGGCGGGCTACTTCGATGTGCGCGACGCCGAGGCCTATCTGGGACGCGTCATCGGTAGCGAGTCGATGTCGCACCCCATTCCGATCGAACAGGTCCTCGCCAATGCCAAGGAAACGAAACCTGATGATCATAAGTACCACTGGGACGTGGGCTCCTAATCATGCAATTTGCCAGGGGGCGTTCGCAGGGTGTTGCTGCGCACCCTAGAAATCGCACGCGATCCGTATGCCCCAACCGTGGATTCAGCCGCTGCCCGCAGGAAATGCCGTCGTGGCAGAAACGTCTCGGTAGGTGTTCATGTAATTGAATTGGCACTTCATATTCGGGTTGAGAAACCAGTTTAAGCCATACGTTTGATTCTGAAGTATACCGCCGTTGAATCCGCTATCGTCCAGATCGAGATAGTTGTAGCGAGCGCCGATTTGCCAAGCGCCGCTGCGCAGGAATCCCCAACCATACTTCTTCGGACTCGCCATGTTGCACTTGGGCGTAACCCTGTCAAAGGATGCTCGATCCAAGTCGTAGTGGTCATGATCGTCGGTCAAGAAACAAAGAAGTTGAATGTATCCACCATGGTAGACGGCTTGATTGCCCGTCGGTTGGTTCAACGCCGTCCTGGAGTCTTGCAGACTACTGATCAAGTACTCGCTTTGAAATGTCCAACGCCCTAGGATCGCGGCTAACTCGGCGTTGGCCTGCTGCATATCGTCACCGTATAAATTGATTCCGGCGGGAACTGGCCAATCCGAAGACAGGCCGCCACGAAACACGAAAACCACCGAACTGCTTGAGGCATTTCCATTACTCGACGCGACAGGGTAGCTTCATTCCATCTTCACTGCATCACCCTACGTCGCTCTGTATCGGTTGTAACGATTGTGCGGGTTACGTTAAAAAATCGTTGGCTCGCTCGATTTGGCCAACCATTCTGGGGGGGTAATTTGGGTGGTTTGGGGGGCCGGGTATGCCGAAGGGATCTCCTGGCCGTTTCGTCGACATTTGCCCGCGTCCATTCGATCTTGATCAAGCGTCTACCGGCATCGAATGGGAAACCCCGTTTCGTCCGTTTTGACTTTCCATTTCGCTCGCTCCCCCCGATCGAAACCGAGGGGACGCCACCCAGAAACCCAGATAAATCATGGCGAACAACCATTGGATCGCGGAAGTGAACTCGTACCATTCGTGCACGATGTCGAAGGCTTTCCGGTCGAGGATGGTTTGGGTGGGTGTGTCCAGAAGCGTATCGAGCCGGGAATGCAGCAGGAACAAGGTCGCTTGGCAAACCGCGATGACCACCCACGCGCCAAACGCAAACCAACTGCGAGCCATCCACGCGCTGGCGAGCAGCAGGAACAAGGCCACGAGGGCGGCGATGTTCAGCCACCAAGTCGCGCCCTGGGTCACGAAACCTTGGCTGGAGTCTCCAACCACGTCGGAACCGACACGGATGACGACGCCAAAATAGAAGCTGAAGCCACCCACCCAAAACGCCCACGCTGAGAACGCGATGTAGTCGATGACAGGTCGAAGCCAAACCGTGGATTTAAAGATCGTCATGTTGGCTTCTCGCGAACGCTCCCTGTCCGAGCGAACTCGGGGAGTGACTACTGCGGATTGCTTTCCAGTTTCTGGTATTTCGCGATCGCGTGATGGATCGATCGGAAAACATCTTCCTCCGCCTGGGCGCCATCGATCGTCTCCAGTTTCCCCTGCTTCTTGTAGTATTCGATGAGGGGGGAGGTTTGCGTTCGGAAGACTCGCAGTCGCTCCCGAATCGTCTCGTAATTGTCGTCGGCGCGTCCATCGGTTTCCGCGCGCTTGAGCAGCCGCTCGACGAGCATCTCTTCCTCGACCTGCAAATTCAGCGCGACGTCAAGCGGTCGGTGATGTTCGATCAGATAGTCGTCCAAGAGTTGGGCTTGGACAAGCGTGCGAGGGAATCCATCAAACAGGGCACCCCGCTGGCACTCGTCGCTTTGCAATTTCTGCGCAACGATCCTCATGACGAGATGATCGGGCGCCAATTTGCCAGCGTCGATGTAGGAGGCGAGCCATCGAGCCAGGGCCGAATCCTCGCGCATCACTTCTCGCAGCATCTCGCCGGTCGACAAATGAGGAATCCGCAGCAACTCGACTAGGCGACGACACTGCGTCCCTTTACCGGCCCCGGGTGGGCCGATAAACACAATCATCATGATGTCGGCCCTTTCAAAGGAGAGGAAGAATCGACCAACGAACAACGAACGATTGTGATTAGGACTCCAACAGCCCCTTGTAATTTCGCATCAAAAGGTGACTGTCGATCTTTTGAATCAGGTCGAATGCAACGCTAACCGCAATCAACAAACCGGTTCCGCCGTAGAATGCCGACACGCTGTACGATACGCCAAACTGCGAACTGATGATCGAGGGCACAATGGCGATGATCGCAAGAAATGCTGCTCCGACGTAGGTGATCCGAACCATAACCTTTTCGAGGTAATCGGCAGTTCGCTTGCCAGGTCGATAACCGGGAATGAAGGCGCCCGAGTCTTGCAGATTCTGAGAAATCTCCTTCGGATTGAACATGATCGACGTCCAAAAGAAGCAGAAGAAGAAAATCAGCAGCACATACAGGAGGTTGTACATGAACGACGATCCGCTCGTGAACATCGCAGCGACCTGCTGGCTGAAGGACGAAACCGTCCCAAGAAATCCTTCGCTGCCGGCAAAGGAGGTTGCCAACGCTCCAAAGATCATCCCTGGAATCAACAGAAAGCTGCTGGCGAAGATGATCGGCATAACCCCGGACTGATTGATTTTCAGGGGCAAAAACTGCTTGGTCCCACCGAATACGCGGCGACCGCGGACGTGCTTGGCACTCTGCATTTGAATCCGGCGCTGCGCCATCGTGATGAACACGACCCCAAACACAACCGCGATAAAGAGGCCTGCCAGGACCACCAGGACGTCGGGGCCAATGGTTGAACCGGCGTTGCCGCTAAGCGAAGTGGACACGTTCTGACGCAAATCCCACAACGCTCGAGGCATCTGAGCGAGAATACCGGCCATGATCAGCAGAGAAATCCCATTGCCAATGCCGTATTCGTCGATCTGTTCTCCGAGCCACATCAAAAACATCGATCCTGCCGTCATGATCGCGACCGCCGTGATTTGCCAACCGATCGATAGGAAATTGCTGTTGTTGCCAAAGAACTGGGAGGAGACGGGACTGTTGTCGCTGGAATTGAGCGTAAAACTCAGGTAGACCCAGCTTTGCAGGACGCACAGGAGCACGGTCAAATAACGGGTGTACTCATTGATCTTCTTGCGACCTGCCGCACCTTCCTTTCGAAGATCTTCGATCGGTTTCCATACGGTTCCCAGCAACTGAAAAATGATCGATGCGGAGATGTAGGGAGCCAAACCGAGACCGAAGATGGACAGGGTCCTCAAGTCGGTTGCCGAGAAGACCGCCACCTTATCCATGAAGTTCTTAAACTCGCCGGATACCGCCAGATCGGATTGCAGGATCGGCAGGGACACGTGGTAGCCGATCCGGTAGACGGCTAGCAAAAACAGCGTCAGGAATATCTTCTGACGCAGTTCGGGAATCGAGAAAACCATCCGGAGTTTTTCAAACATAGTGCGACTTTCTTGTCGTACGCTAACCGTGAAGCGAGATCCTGAAATAGGAATGGCCGACTGTGCCACTCGAGCTCAATCGGCCATTATTGTTCCTCATCGAGCTTGTGGTGCCTAGCCCTTTGCCTTCAATTCCGCCACCCTTTGTTTCGGGGTCCGCTTGGCTGGGTTGACCGTGACGGTGCCGCCTGCGGCCTCAATCTTCTGCTTGGCGGATTCGCTGATGCGGGTCACGACAAAGTTGAGCTTCTTGGTCACTTCGCCGTCTCCAAGGATCTTGAGTTCGTCGAAACGGACCTTGACGAGTCCTTTGTCTCGGATCGCCGAGGGGGTAACTTCGTCGCCCGCGTTGAAGGCGGCGTCGATCGCTCCGACGTTGACCCCGACAACCGTGACTGCAAAGCGATTGTTGAAGCCTCGCTTCGGGGTTCGCATGTAGATCGGGGTATCGCCGCCATTGAACATGGGATGGCGGCTGTAACCGCTTCGGGAGGTATGTCCCTTGCTGCCACGACCCGCGGTTTTCCCTGTCTTGCTGCCGACGCCACGACCGATTCGCTTTCGGGAACGGTTCTTGACGATGCCGTCGTTGACTTCTTCTAGGTTCATGACAGACTCACTCCTCGTAAGCGTTCGACATCTTCCCGAGTCCTCAATTGTGAGAGCGCGTCGAATGTCGCCTTGATCAATACCGTTGGATTGTTGGATCGGAAGCTCTTGGTCAGAATATCTTGGATGCCGAGCGCTTCGCAAACTGCTCGAACCGCTTGGCCAGCGATGATCCCCGTACCTGGGCTGGCAGGCATCAGGAGGACGTGCGCTGCACCGAAACGGCCGGAAACTTTGTGCGGGATGGTCCCGTTGACGATGGGGACTTGGATCATGGATCGCATGGCGGCCTTTTGGGCTTTGGCAACGCTGGGCGGAACCTCGTTCGCTTTGCCATAACCGTAGCCCGCCTTGCCTTTGCCGTCCCCAACGACGACGAGGGCAGCAAAGCTGAATCGACGGCCACCTTTGACGACGGCTGCGCATCGCTTGATCTTGAGGACGCGGTCAATGCTCGCTTCCCCTTGGGTTCCTTCAACGTTTGTATTAGCCACGCTCTTGTTCGCTCCCAATCGTTAGAAATCGAGTCCTGCTTCGCGTGCAGCATCGGCAAAGGCTGCTACTCGCCCGTGATACTTGTAGGGGCCTCGATCAAAGGCCACTTGTTTGATACCGGCTTGGATCGCACGTTCCGCCAGGATCTTTCCAAGGGTCGCTGCGGCGGCACAGTTCCCGCCGTACCCGACTTGCCCCTTGAGCTTCTTTTCCGAGGAGAAGACCGAGACGAGCGTCTTGCCGATGCTGTCGTCGATCACTTGGCAACCGAAATTTTGAAGCGATCGATACACGCACAGCCGAGGCCGCTCGGACGTTCCGCGCACCCGCTTTCGGACGCGGAAGGAACGCCGTTGGCGTTGACCATCGACAACTTTGCGAATGTCCACAATGAATACCCCTGACAAAAAACCTTACGACTACGTTGCACTCTTGCCCGGCTTGATCTTGATCTGTTCGCCGACGTAGCGAACACCCTTGCCCTTGTAGGGTTCAGGCTTGCGGAGGGAGCGGACATGGGCCGCGAATTGTCCCACCGCTTGCTTGTCGCAACCGGACACGTTGATGTGTGTTTGGTCCGGACAGGTGACCGTCAACCCTTCCGGAATCGGAACCTGCAATTCATTGGCGAAGCCAACCCGCAGATTCAAAACCTTGCCTTTGATCGAAACGACATAACCGACGCCGATGACTTCGAGCTTCTTCTCATAGCCATTCTTGACGCCGAAAACCATGTTGTTGATCAGGGCCCGGGTCAAGCCGTGCACGGCGCGCGGGAAGCGGTCATCGGAGATCCGGGTCACGATCAGTTCCTTGCCACCCTCCGCTTGGGCGACACTCACTTCTTCGCGGTGGGTGAAACTGAGCTTCCCCTTGGGACCTTCGACTTGGACGGTTTGCCCGTCGATCGTTACCTTGACACCGTCAGGTACTGGGATCGGCTTTCTTCCAATTCGTGACATCGACTTAACCTGTTACTCTCATCATTGGAATGTTTGGAGCGGAACCTTTGTACCCGCCAGTCTTCCTGCTGCCAGTGACCGTCACTAGCAAACTTCGCACAATACTTCGCCGCCAAGCTTGTGTTGTCGAGCCTCGCGATCGCTGAAAACGCCTCGCGACGTACTCACGATCGAGATTCCCAAGCCATTGAGGACGGGTTTGAGTTCCCCGCACTTGGCGTACACGCGTCGGCCGGGTTTGCTGACCCGCTTGACGGTCGAGATGATCTTCTCACCGTTGGGACAGTACTTGAGTTCGATGCGCAGCATCTTCGCTGGCTGGCCATCAACTTCGGCGTAGTCCCAAATGTATCCCTCTCGCTTCAAAACATCCGCGACGTTCTTTCGCAGTTGAGACGAGGGAACTTCCACAAACGGTCGTTCGATCCGAATGGCGTTTCGGATTCGAGTCAGCATATCAGCAATGGGATCGTTGATCATTGTAGGGTTGCCTTACTCTTACCAGCTTGATTTCCGAACACCAGGGATCAGACCTTTGTCAGCCAATTGGCGAAAACAGATCCGACAAATGCCGAACTTCCGATAGACAGCCCTCGGACGTCCACAAAGCTTGCAGCGGTTTTCACGGCGCGTAGAAAACTTTGGCTCGCGATTCGCCTTTGCGATCTTGCTTTTACTTGCCACAGGTCAATTCTTCCAATTGGGACTATGAAACTGGTTGGTCGGTTGTTTCGACAGCCAGGGCCGTCGATTACGCGGTTTTCTTCTTGGGGGCTCGGAACGGCATCCCGAACAGCTCGAGCAGCCGCCGGGCGTGCTCATCGCTCTGAGCCGTGGTCACCATGGTGATGTTCAAACCTTGGGCCTTGGCGAATTTGTCCCCGGTCAATTCCGGAAAGACCAACCACTCGCTCAAACCCATCGAGTAGTTGCCATGACCGTCAAACGCGGTCCGGCTCACACCACGGAAGTCGCGAACACGGGGAAGGACAATACTGATCAATCGGTCGAGGAACTCGTACATCCGCTCGCCTCGCAGTGTCACCTTGCACCCGATGGCGACCCCTTCCCGCAACTTGAATCCAGCGATCGACTGACGTGCGAGGGTCAAAACCGGTTTCTGTCCGGTGATCTCGCCCATCGCTTCGGCCGCCAACTCCAGAAACTTCTTATCCTGCATCGCCTCGCCGACCCCCATGTTCACGGAGATCTTCTCGAGCTTCGGGATCGCGAATACGTTCTTGATCCCCAGCTCTTCGCCGAGAGGCTTTTGTATTGTGTCGTAGTAAAATTGCTGTAACCGCGGCGCCATCTTTTTTCGCCCTTATCCCATCATCAAGACTTTTTGCCACGAGCCGGAGCGACCACGCTGATCGATTCCCCGGACCGCTTGCTGTATCGTTCTTTCGTTCCATCCGCCAGGTGGCGAACTCCCACCCGGGTCGGCTTGCCGGTCTTGGGGCAAACCAACATGACGTTGGAAGCGTTGATGAACACTTCCTTGGACAAACGACCTCCCTGCGGATTTCGTTGCGATCGCTTCACGTGCTTGTAGACTCGGTTGAGTCCTTCGACCAAGACACGCCCTTTCTCGCGATCCACCTCGAGAACCTTGCCTCGCTGACCCTTCTCCTTGCCAGCGATCACTTCGACCATGTCATCGACTTTGATCCACATCAAACCACCTCACTCGCCAACGAGACGATCTTGGTAAAACTCTTTTCGCGAAGCTCTCTGGCAACGGCCCCGAAAATGCGGGTTCCGCGGGGATTGTTGTCTTTGTCCACCAACACCACCGCATTGCTATCGAATCGAACATAGCTGCCGTCGGTGCGGCGAGTCGGCTGAGCCGTCCGGACGATGACGCCCCGCACCACCGCTTTCTTTTTGATTTCGCTGCCCGGAATGACACTCTTCACGGAACAGATGATGACGTCGCCCAATCCGGCATAGCGACGCCGAGTCCCCCCCAACACCTTGATGCACATGACTTCTCGTGCACCGGTGTTGTCCGCGACTTGCAATCGTGTTTCTTGTTGAATCATGGAACTGATCTTTCCAACCTATGAGACTCTGCCCTCGCTTCGTCGATCGCCTAGACCGACTCCGCTTCGCCCTTGAGTGTCGCCAAATCGACTTCGCGATTCTTCTCCACGACGCGAATCAATCGCCATCGCTTCAGTTTCGAGATCGGACGGGACTCCTCGATCTCGACCGTATCGCCGATTTTGGATTCGTTCGATTCGTCATGAACGTGGCACACCGTCTTGCGACGAACGATCTTTGAATATTTCGGGTGGCGAACAAATCGCTCGATCTCTACTCGCCGCGACTTGTTCATGCGATCGCTTTTGACCACCCCTATCAACACTCGACGTGCCATGCTGAACCCTCGTTTTGAATCCGGTTAACTCTTGTTTGCCTTGGATCGTTCGGTCTGGATCGTTCGTACACGAGCGATCAACCGGCGATTCTTCTTCTTCTGCGACGGAACGTCGACGCGGTCGGTCTGCGATTGCAGGCGGAGACGGAACATGGTCTCCGCTGCTTCCAGCGCCGTCATCTCGAGTTGATCGTCGCTCATTTCGCGTAGCTCGGATGCTTTCGACATTGTTTTCACCTCACCGTGGATCGAACCGCGTTCTTACTGTTCCGTGGAATATGCAATCTCGTCGCGGGTCCCGAAGGACCTGCACCTAGGCCGGACGGCGGCGTACCAGCCGCACCCGGATCGGCATCTTGGCCGCCAACCGTGCGAAGCAGACCTTTGCCTGCTGCTCGGATACCCCGGCCAACTCGTAAAGGATCGTTCCAGGCTTGACCACCGCGACCCAGTACTCGGGCTCCCCTTTCCCCTTACCCATTCGGGTTTCAAGAGGCTTGGAGGAAACCGGTTTGTCGGGGAAAACCCGGATGTATAGCCGGCCTTCCCCTCGAACGTACTGGTTGGCAGCGATACGACCCGCTTCGATCGTTTGGGCTCGAATCCATCCGCCTTGCAGGCATTGCAGACCCCAGTCACCGAAAACGACCTTGTTGCCGCGAGTCGCATTACCTTTTATACGTCCTCTTTGGCTTTTTCGGTGCTTGACCCGCTTGGGCATCAGCGCCATCGTTTGAATCTCC
>JBKDPB010000154.1:0-15548 GCA_046342615.1 Planctomycetota bacterium
ACCTGTAAGTGCTGATGTCTACGCGAGCTTACCGCGAAAGAATTTTATCGACGAGGCAGTGTACGGTCGTTTTCAGCAGTTGCAGCTGGTTCCAAGCCGTCCAGCATCCGACGCACAATTCCTCCGTCGAGCGACATTGGATGTTCTCGGGCGGCTTCCGACGGTCGACGAGGCGGCGGCCTTCCTCCAAAGCGATGAACCCAACAAACGCGAATCGCTCGTCGATCGATTGCTCGAGATGCCCGAGTATGCGGATTACTGGGCGAACAAGTGGGCGGATTTGTTGAGACCCAATCCCTACCGTGTCGGAATCAAAGCCGTCATGAGCCTCGATGGTTGGATCCGTGACTCCTTTCGCAAAAACATGCCCCACAACCAGTTCGTGCGGGAATTGCTGACCGCCAAGGGGAGCACATGGCGCAACGGTGCCGTCACCGTGTTTCGAGATCGGCGCGAGCCGGATGAAATCGTGACAATCGCGAGCCAGTTGTTCATGGGGGTACGCTTGGAGTGCGCCAAATGCCACCAACATCCATTTGAAGTGTACGGCCAAAAGGATTTCTATTCCTTGGCTGCTTTCTTTGCCAAGGTCGGCTACAAGGGAGTCGGGCTGTCCCCTCCGATTTCCGGTGGCGAGGAAGTGATCCTGGTACGCGCTGACGGTTCTGTGAAGCATCCGCTGACGGGTCAAGTCTTGCCCCCAACCATGCTTCGCGGAGGTGTCGCCGAGATATCCGACGGGGAAGATCCCAGGAGCGTGTTGGTCGACTGGCTGACCAGTCCCTCGCACCCAACCTTTGCCCACGTGGCCGTGAATCGCATGTGGGCGGATTTGTTCGGGGTCGGGATCGTCGATCCCGTCGATGATTTCCGAGCCACCAATCCACCGAGCAATCCGGCATTGATCGATGCGCTGGCTACCCATTTTCGCGAGGTGGGTTTTGATAACAAAAAGATGCTCCGAAGTATGCTGCTGTCGCATGTCTACGCGCTGGACAGCGCCCCGAACGCCACGAATGCCGCGGACAATCGCAATTTCTCTCGGCGCTACCGCCAGCGGTTGCGGGCGGAGGTGTTGGCCGATGCGATCTCACAAGCGACCGAGACATCGCACCGATTTTCCGGGATGCCGCCGGGAACGCGCGCGATGCAATTATGGACCCATCGCACCGAATCGGAGTTGCTCGATGCCTTTGGCCGCCCCGACCCCAACCAGGATCCTCCGTGCGAGCGGATTCCCGAGTCGACCGTGGTCCAGGCCCTGCACATGATGAACGCGCCCGCCATCGCCGGCGATATCGCTGCGGACGAGGGACGCTGTCGGCGACTCGCTGCCAGCGAACGAGTCCCCGCACAAATTGTGGAAGAACTCTATTTGGCAACCTTCAGCCGATTTCCAACTCCGGAAGAATCAAAATCGCTCGAGGCGGAGTTTGCTAAACCCGATCAAGACCGAGGGGTGTTGATCCAGGATATCTTGTGGTCCATGTTGAATTCACCCGAGTTTACTCACAAGGATTGAATCATGCTCAGACGCAATTGGCTGCAGTTGGGAATCGCGGGGCTGGCCGGTGGCGGGCTCAGCGGACTGCTGCGGCTCCGCGCTGCCAGCGCAGGAGAGACACCTGTCAAGCGACCGAGCAATTGCATTCTGATTTGGATGGACGGAGGGCCTACGCACTTCGAGACGTTTGATCCCAAACCCGAGGCACCTGTCGAGATTCGCGGGGAATTTCGTCCGATCTCGACCCGTATTCCCGGTACGATCATCTGCGAGCATCTGCCGCAATTGGCTCAAATCGCCGACAAGTACGCGATCGTGCGATCGGTTTGCCACAATCAGGGGAACCACGGAGCGGGCAATCATTACATGATGACTGGTGCGCCGCCGAGAATTCCGGTCGGCTGCGGAGCGTTCGTCAGTTTTCATCCAAGCATGGGTTCGGTGGCCGCCAAGGAACGATCGGCACCCCACGGTCTGCCTGCCTATTTCTCGATGCCAAACATGTCTCGATCGGGAGGCCCGAATTTCCTGGGGGCGAAGTATGCTCCCTTCGTGGTGGGAGGCGACCCGAATAGACCGAGTTTCCAAGTGCGCGATGTGGAGTTGCCCCAAGGGATCGGCGAAGACCGATTTCGTTCGCGCCGCGATCTGCGACATCTGGTCGATCGGTTGCCTCGCTTCAGCGATCCTGCGACGGCGGACCCGGCGGTTGCGGTCGATGAATTCTATACACAAGCCATCGAACTGGTGACTACGCCCGAAGCGCAAAAAGCGTTGGATCTGGCTTCCGAACCCGATGCAATGCGAGACGCTTACGGCCGAAACGCGTTTGGTCAACGCGCTCTGCTCGCCAGGCGATTGGTCGAGGCGGGCGTTCCGTTTGTGACGCTCTACGACGGCGGGTGGGATCATCATGCCGACTTGTTCGGCGCGTTGCAGAATCGATTGCCTTCCTGGGATCAGACCGTAGCCACCCTCATCAACGATCTCGATGCGCGCGGCCTGCTCGAAACGACCATGGTGATCGCCCTCGGAGAATTCGGGCGAACGCCCACCATCAGTACCTTGCCGGGGCAGAGCAAGCCGGGCCGCGATCATTGGGCCAGCGCCATGTCGATCCTGTTCGCCGGCGGAGGGACTCCGGGAGGACAGGTCATCGGTGCTACCGATCGCCAAGGGCACTCGGCAGTTGAGCGAATTCTCGGGCCTGAGAATTTCGTATCGACGGTGTATCTCAAGCTCGGAATCGACCCGAACAGGATCTATTACACTCCCGCCGGTCGCCCCACGCATCTGGTGAGCGATCCCAATCCTATCAGCGAATTGATGTAGAGCTAGGACTTGATGAGATCGCTCGGGTTGGCTTTTGGAATCATGTGCGCGATGGGCAGCCCCTGCGCGGCTCAAGGACTCGAGAGCGTGAAGATCTTCCCGATGGGCGGCCAACGAAACGCGCAGGTTCCCCTTGAATTGCAAGGCAAAATCGACGCCTGGCCGCCCAGTCTTTGGGCGAGTCACCCCGGGATCACCTGGCAAGCCAAGGAGACCAAAGGCCAGGGTGAGGTTGCGATTGCAGCCGACGTTCCTACCGGGATCGCTTGGATTCGCGTCTTTGATTCGCAGAGCGTTTCGCCTCTCATGCCGTTTCTTGTGGGCGATGCTGTCGGTTTCGTCGAAACCGAGCCCAACGATGCCTTTCGTCAGCCTCAAATGCTGTCAGGGAACCGGTGGGTCTACGATGGTATTCTGCAGAAATCGGGAGATGTCGATCACATCGGAGTCCCCATGAATCGCGGAGACCGATGGTGGTTCTGGCTCGATGCCCATCGTTCGTTGAAATCTCCGATGGACGGAGGGATGCAGATCCTCGACGACCGAGGGAATATCCTCGCGCAAAACCTGGACCGATTCGGATTGGACCCTGGCATCGCCTGGACTTGTCCGCGGGATGGGGTGGTGTCGATCCGTGTTTTCGCGTTTCCTGAAACCCCTGACAGCACGATCGGTTACGCCGGGGGGGATAGCTTCCGCTATCGTTTGTACGGAGTGCAGGGACACGATCCGACGTGGGAGGATCTCGAGCGCGATGCTGTGGCCCTGGCCGAGCCCAACGATCGCTCCACCCCTCTGCAAATCGCACCGGCAGAAGCGCAGCGCAAGCTTGCCGTGTGGGGTGTTTTCGAAACCCAAGGGGATGAGGATGCGATCGCCATCGAGACCACACGGGCCGGGCATTGGAGTATCAAGGCGCGGTCGCTTGAATTGGGATCCGATGCCGATCTCATCCTGGAAGTGCTCGATTCGGCAGGCAAGATCCTCGCGAAACAGGGGGAATCAGGCGAGATTCGCGAGCCGGTCTTCAAGGATCAAATGAAGACACCCGGCAAGTACATCGCGGTCGTCCGCGACTTGCATCGGGCCTTTGGAGGAGATCATCGTTATCGAATCGAATTCGAAGAGGAATTGCCGAGCGTTCTGGGATCGATCGCGAAAGATGTTTTCGTCGGCGAAGTCGGCAAGCCGATCGAGTTGGAAATCGCCTTGGAACGTACCTTGGATTGCACCGAGGAGGCCGTACTTCGGCTCGAGGGCGGAATCGAAGAAATCGCGTGCGAGCCGGTAACGTCGCGGGCTGGAGATGATTCAGCAAAAAAAGTGATGCTGAAGGTAACCGCGACTCGAGCGTGCTCGATCCCGTTTCAAGTCCGGATTGACCAGGCAGGCCGTCCGGAACCGCACTCGGTCATGAGCGGAACGCATCGCCAGCCGCATTTGTGGTTGATCGTCAAAGCCGCGCCGTAGTAGCGGACGGCAATCGAACGGAGGATTGTGCATTCCCGTTGTGTCACTGGCTCGTGATCCAGTCCAACGTGAACTGCGCATGCTTCATGCTTTTGCCACCTTCGACAAAGTAGCTATACACAGCATGCAATTGTCCATCGCGCGATTGGATGATCGCGGGATAGTGGAACGAGCCGCTGGGCTGATCCTCGAGGTGGCGTGTGAAGGGCCAGGAGCGACCTTCATCGTGGGAAACCGAAACGGCAAGTCGGTTGCGGCCGCGGAGGGTGTCGTTGTAGATTAGGACCCACGACCCCTGGGCGAGTCGCACAGCATCGAGTCCCGAACCCGGATTGGGGAGTTCGGATGAAGTGACTGGTCCCCAGGTTTCTCCGCCGTCCTTCGATTCGCAGACCCGTATATGTTGGGTGAATCCGTTCTCTCGCATGTAGGCAACCAGACTGCCATCGGTGCGTTCGAGGACCGCAGGTTGAATGTTCCCAAAACCGATGAGCGGTTGGCTGGCTCGCCATGTGGTTCCGTCGTCGTCGCTGATCGCCATGATGGAAATCGAAAAAGTATCCGAGTAGAGAGGGAGCAGGATCCGTCCTGACGAAAGCGAAGTCGGTTTGCAGCGCGGTTGCCAGCCTAACCGTTGATAAAGCTTGTCGGGCAATCGTTGTCGGACTTCCGCAATCTCCCGCAGCAGATTTTCGGGGATCGGTTGCGCTGAGTTCTCGACCAGTTGATCGAGCATCGCGAGCGCTGTGGAGCTGAAGTCATCCGGTTTCAACCACAAGCTGTCGCGGCGCGTCCAGGTAGGGCAACCGAGTCCAAGCGGATGATCGCAGACGAGCAATTGGGTGATGCATGATTCCCACGTATTGGCCAATACCAGTGGCCAAAAGAGCATTAAGCGTCCTCGGCGGTCGATGTGCATGCAGGTATTTCCATCCGGGAAACCCGGAGTGTCGACCATCAGAAAGGGTTCGCTCCATGCGGTCTCGCCCTGTTTTCGTCGCGATCCGAGGATCCGCACGTCGTCGGCTTTGCGCTCTCCCGACCCTCGATACCATGAGACCAGCAGCGAACCATCCTCGAGTTCGACGATGCCTGGTGCGTGATTGTGCTCGGAGTTCAAGGGGAAAACGAGTTCCGACGTCATTGCCGGCGCCTGGGCCGCAGTCGGTTGTCGTAGCGGTACCGCCACGGTGATGAGCGATCCTGCGATCGCAACAAACGGGACCATCCAACGATTTCGAAAGGGATACGGCATCGCGAAGCAATCTCGGCAGGCAAAAGGAGACGAAACGACTGCATTCTAGCCGATTCAGGACTCGGATGGACCGAATCGTGAGAATCGCAGCATCGCGCCGACCAGCAGCAATAGGCTGACAACCGAGGCGATGGTGCACGATGCCAGGAACCAGGTCAAAATGCCGCCCGATGCATCCGCTGCCTTGGGAACAAAGTTCCTTACCAGCATCAGGACGACGTAGCCGCAGTATCCCAGCGCGTCGGCCACATACATCAAGAAGCCGACATTGGCCCGATCGCGCGTGATGGCGATCAATCGCTCAAAGATGGTGGTGTGAACGGCGACGTAGGGAAGATACAGTCCAGCTCCCACCATGATCATCATCCATTCCGGTGAGAGGGGAGAAGTCCTTTGAAGAAACACCGCGGCGAGAGTCAACACAAATCCAAGGATGCAAACTCCGAGAGAGGCTTGAAGCGCTGCGCGATTATTCTTGATGAGCACGGAGGACCCGTTGGCCAGCATCGCGGTCAGGGCGACCCAGAAGTCGATCGTTGCATACGCGCTCGGTTTCACCGTCGCGCCAAGCCCCGCGAGGATCTCCGGTGCGAAATCATCTCGAAGGCTTCGAAGAATCGTCACCAGCAAGTACATCAGCGAGATGGCTGCCAATCCACCCGCGTAGGTCCGAAGGATTCGCATCCGATCCTCGGCGCTCATCGGCTCCCGTTTGCTCCTCGCGGATTCATCTTGTGCGTCGGGGGGTGGGATTTGGCTGAGCATCCAAATGAAGCAGGCGATAGGCAGGAGGAACAGGCAGCCAGCGAGGAACGGCATCCACCGCTCGGATTGCGGCACGCTCCACGCCCAGGATCGCTGGGTGAATTCGAGAACAGACTGGCCGACCGTTTTCGAGACGCCTCCAGCAAGGATGAAGCTCGCGCACAGACCTGCTGTCAAAGCTTCGGTCATGCGTCGACCCTCGAGGAATCCCAGGACCAATCCAAAGACAATGCCGAGCGGGAGACCGTTGAGAAATAGGCAAACGATATGCCACGGAGCGGGCGCGATGGCAAACAGCAAAAGCGACGCGTGGGCGAAAAGGATCAACGCGAGGAGCAGCCATGCGCGTTGACTTTGTCGGACTTCGGATACCACGCGGATGCCAATGATCTTGGAGACGAGATATCCGATGACTTGTGCGGCCACCAGCACCGCCTTTTGATCCCAATCTTGCCATTCATCTTGGGAAAACGAGGCGGCCGTGAACGGCTTGCGATACATGTACATGCAAAAATAGGTGCCGAAGGCAGCGGTGACCGCCCATAGGTGCATCATCCATGGGGTTTTGGCATGATGCTCGGAGGGTACTGCGTTGGCGTTCACTCGGAATCTTCCTGGGTTTAGGTGGAGGAAACGCCCTGAGATCCCGAGAGCAGGTCCGGCAGTTCGGCA
This sequence comes from Planctomycetota bacterium, assembly GCA_046342615.1. Taxonomy (GTDB): domain Bacteria; phylum Planctomycetota; class Planctomycetia; order Pirellulales; family Pirellulaceae; genus JBKCUI01. The sequence goes on from JBKDPB010000154.1 coordinate 6,999, forward strand.
ACAGAATCGAGTACGACATCGGCACCCGCTTCGAGGAACTCGCGGGCGATCTTTTCGCAGCGAGTGCGCTTCTCTGCATCGGACATCGCTTCATAAGCTTGCTGAGACATACCCATGGAGTTCCCTGTCGCGGCCACCGCAGCGGTCCAACAGCCCGCATGCTGGCCGGCTTGGATTCCCGCGAGGGAGTCATCGATCACCAGCAATTCCTGGAGAGGATAGATTCCAAGGGATTCCGCCGCATGAAAGAGTTGCCAGGGGGCGGGTCGACCTGCAGCAACCTCGTCGGAGCAGACGATGCAGTCGATCATCAGGCCGGCTTCCGCCGTGATGGGTTGGACGACATCCATCAGCGATCGGGTGTAGCCGGTGGTGGATCCGATCGCCATGCCTCGAGAGCGGCACCACTGGATCGCTTGGGTTACCCCCGGGATCACATCGGAGTGCTGAGCCAATATCTTCTTTTGCAGGGGGAGGAACGTTTGGTAGAGATCCTCGACATCGAGATCGGTGGAAGCGCGGCCGAAGCGGTCCTTCCAAAGATTTTGGATGCGCGGATAGGCGAGCATGGAGCGGATGTGATCGATCTTGGCCTGCCCCATCGGCCCGCGGGCCTCCTCTTCGGTGACCTCGATACCGACCGAGCGAAAGATCTCCGCGAAGACCTGAGCCGGCGCCATGCAGCCGAAATCGACCATGGTTCCCGCCCAGTCGAAGACGATCCCCCGTATTTCGCCCAGAAAGATACTCTTGTCGGGGTGCAGATAGATCATGATTGATTGTTCTCCCATCGATTCCAAGCTCGCTCGGCAATCCCCAACGACAGGGTCATTCCATTGCCGCCCAGACCGGTGCAGACATGCACGCGTGGCTCCGGTTCCCGTTCGAAGGCGATATCTCCAACGAATTTGGCATAGATTCCATGCCAGCGGGCTTGCATCTCCCACGAGGGAAGAACCAGGATCTTTCGCAACTCGCGTTCGATCAAGCGATCGATTTGCGAATCATCGAATGGTTCGACCTCGCCGTCGTACTGATGCGAATCGCCCAGGACCACCTGGCCGAGATGATTTTGCGACGCCATGACATGGATGCCGAATCGATCCAGTTCCGGTGTCTCTGTGGCGATGCGATCGGCCAGGTTTGCGAGCGACTTGCAGTGTTGGAAATTTGGATAGTGCCTCAGGGTCAGCCCGCTTGCCAAGTGTGGGCCGATGCGCCAGTCGCCGGGTTGCGTCACCGTCCTCATCATGTGCAGTTTGCAGCGTCGAATGCCCTGCTCGCGGTAAACGTCGGGTTTCAGCGTTGCGAGGTCATCCCCGGAGCAGATGACGATCCGATCGAATGCGTGGGCGGTTCCGCAACCGGTGACGAGTTTTCCCGGTTCGACGTGGATGACGGCGGTCGAGTATCGGAAATCGACACCGTATTTTGTTGTCAGCCAGTTCGGCATCGTGCGAACGGCCGAGGTGGGGTCCACGCAACACTCGGTGCTGCTCCATAGACCTCCGAGCAGCCCGTCGGGGTTAGCCGCTGGTGTTCGATCCAATACTTCGTCGCGGCGGAGCAGCGTCAGGGTCGAACCGCGGGGAGCCGATCGATGGGTTTCGTAGAACTCGGTGAGAACGTCCCATTCATCCGGTCGATGGGCCAAATGGATTGAGCCACACGGCTGGATCCAGATACCGGCTTGAGTGCCAACCGTGAGCCAACGCTCGCGCGAGGTCATCGCGATATGCTGGGCGTCATCGCGTTGGCCGATCACCCAGACCATGCCGAAATTGCGAATCGATGCACCGGATGCCTTGGCGGAACGTTCAAAGAGCGTGACGGCATGACCTCGCTCGGCTGCCGACCACGCGTGAGCCAATCCGATAATCCCAGCGCCGACGATGGCAACGCGTTGTCTTGAGGTGGTATTGTTTTCCATGCAACTATCGTAGGGATCGCTGTGCGCCGCACAACGGACCGCTCCGGGTCCGAGGCGAATTGAAGGGATAAATTAACATTTGGAGAATACAAGGGATCAGATCACGGCCAGTTCTCGCAGGATCGCAGATACGCACGCTCGATCGTCGGGGCGGAAGCGATGAAAGGGATCCGCGAGAAAATCATCGCAAATTCCCATCAAAGATAGCCCGCACTTGGTCCCTTTGATGAAGCGAGAGGCGTATTTGCCAATCGAGTAGATCGCCTGGAGCCGCTCGATCTTGTTTTGAAGTTCACCCCAAGAAGGGTTCCCTTCGCGCACGGCGGCATACAGATCGACGAACCACTTGGGACACAGGTTGGCCCCTCCGGCAACACCACCATCTCCGCCGCGCTGCAGGGCCTGGGCCAGGAGAGCCTCCGGACCAATCATCACCGACCAATCAGGTCGCCGTTTCTTCAGCTCCAAGACGCGCGAAAAGTAATCCAAGTCGCCGCTGCTGTCCTTCACTCCCACGATCTGTTCATGGCGGCAAAGGTACTCCAAGGTTTCGATCTCAAAGCTGACTTTTGTCAAACTCGGAATGTTGTAGAGCATTACGGGGAGTGGGAGTTGGGTGATCAATTCATCGACGTAAAACCTCAGTTCCGTTTGGCCAGCCGGAAAGTAGTAGGGAGTCGACAAGACGAGCGCATCGGCTCCGCAGTTCGAAGCGTGCTTGGCCAACCGGACCGATTCGACAAAGGCGGTATCGGTGATCCCAACCAGCACTGGAACGCGGCTGGCGACCATGCGAAGGGTTTCAGCAATCATCTCGCGGCGAAGGGCATAACTGAGACTGGGAGCCTCGCCTGTCGTTCCCAAGACAAACAGACCGTGGACTCCGCCAGCCAGGACATGCTCGATCAACCGTTCCAATCCTGCATAATCGAGCTGATCACGAGCAAGCATCGGGGTGACCAGTGGAGGGATCACGCCGGAGTAACGAACCTTCATGATCAATGACTTTCGCAGAAGAAAAAAACTGCGGACCCTCGATGAATGAAGCCGGCATTGTAGCAAAAAGGAATGATGGATGCGGCGGCCGCCCATGCCGACCGGAGCGAGCTACAATACTTGCGTCTCTGCTTGACGTTTTTTCGGAAACCCGACAAGGGTCATCCGATCCTGCGGGGCATCCGATTTTCGGTCGTTGCGATTGATCCTGGATCCAAGTCGGGCCTAAATTGAGCATTCCCAAATCATTGCTGGTCTTCGTTAGCGCGTTTCTCCTGTTTGTCGTTCAACCGATGGCGGGCAAGGATCTTCTGCCACGCTGGGGAGGATCGGCCAGCGTATGGACCGCATGCCTGCTGTTTTTCCAGCTCTGCTTGCTGCTCGGTTACTGCTATGCACGTCTCTCGGTTCGCGCGTTGTCCGTCAAAAGTCAGGCGACGGCGCAGGGACTGCTGATGCTCGGCGCCGCAGTCTGGTTGTTCGTGCCCTGGCGAGCGCCCCTCGATGTCGACCATCCCGCGCTCAGCGTGTTAGCCAATCTGGGGATCGCCCTTGCCTTGCCTGCAATCGCCTTGTCTAGCGCTAGTCCGATGGCTTCCCACTGGGCCGGCGTATCGGAGCAAGGGCGCGAGCCCTACGCGTTGTATGCAATCTCCAATGCCGGTTCTTTGCTTGGCGCACTTGCCTACCCATTTGCGGTCGAACCGTGGCTCAGCCTGCCGCACCAGCAATGGATATGGCGAGCTCTCTTCGTGCTCCTGGCGTTGGGATGGTTCTGGGCGTGCAGGAGGATCGATACGGTTTCGCAACCCGCGGATTCCGGAGTGCGGGCGGCAGGATCCTGGAACGCCTCCGTAGCTGCTCTTTGGTTGGCACTGCCTCTGAGCACGTCCATCATCCTGGCAGCTTCCACCCTCAATCTCTCGCAGGCTGGAGTGGTTGTCCCAGGATTATGGGTGGTGCCATTAGCGATCTATCTCGTCACCTGGTGGCTGGCCTTTAGCGGTTGGGGACCAAGCCGATGGGGCGGCCAGGTAGCACTTTTTTATACCGGAGCGATGGTGGCCTTCGTGCTGATCATTTTCAAGCTATGGCTCCCGTGGATCGCGATCATCGCCGGATATGCCTCGGTGATGTTCTGCACGGGCTTGGCATGCCATGGCTTGCTCTACGCGGTCCGCCCGGCTGCGGAGCATCTGACAGCCTACTACCTCGCGATTTCTCTCGGCGGAGTCATGGGGACGGCGGGCGCGTTGCTGGTCGCTCCGCAGTGTTTCGCCGATTACTACGAGTTGCATATCGGTTTATCCGTCGCTGCCCTCGCGGTTTCCAGCGATCACATGCGCCAACTCACTCCAAAACTCAGCAGCGAGTTGTGGGTTCGGCGTTGGAAGTGGCCCGTCAACGTCATCCTGCCTTGTGTTCTCTTGGGGGGGCTCTGGACGGCGGCGTGGTCTCCCAGCGTCGAACTCACGGTCGATCAAGAGAGAGATTTCTACGGTGTCGTGCGGGTCGTGGAAAACAATAAGCTCGGATACCGAGCGATGGTCTTGGGGCAAACAATCCACGGCGTCGAACCGCTCGACGGCCAACTCGATGTCGACCAGAGCATGTACTACGGCTCGCGATCCGGAGTCGCCCTGGCCTGGGGGACCATGCGAGAACGTTGGAATCGTCCGCTGCGAGTCGGTGCGATCGGCCTGGGGACGGGAACGATGTCTTTGTATGCTTCGCGCAATGACCACGTCGTTTACTACGAAATCAGTCCCGCCGTGCGCGACATGGCGAGGAAGCACTTTCGGTATCTCGATGCGCATCAAGGCAAGACCGATATACGCATCGGAGATGGCCGGATGCTCATCGCAGCGGAAAACGAAAGCGGATTAGCGACTCAAGAGCCCATGGACTTGCTCTTGATCGACGCGTTCACGAACGATTCGATCCCCATGCACCTTTTGACGGTCGAAGCGATTCAAACCTATCGACGGCGATTGACAGATCAAGGATGGGTCGCAATCAACATCACGAATCGAAACCTGGATTTGGCTCCCGTCCTGTTTGCCACGGCTCGAGAGGCAGGCTATCAACCCCTGCTCGTCGAGAATCCCATCGATGCGCCGCGCGCAGCGGAATCCGAGACGAGCTCGCGGCGAGACGTGCGTTGGCTCCTGTGCCTCCCCCCAGGGACAACCATTCCTGCGTGGCCAGCCGCACGCACCGCGCTAAGGTCGGAAGCCCGCGCATGGACCGATGCCTACGGCAGTTTGCTGCAAGCCTTTCGACTCTAGATTTCTGCCATCCCCGGGAGGCGAAGAAGTCGGCTCGGTTTCTACGCAGCGCGGCGAAACTCTTGCATCGCAGCCGGGGCAAGTCCACGATCGCAAAATTCCCGGGAGGTCATGCTTTGAATCAAGCCGCCGTCTTGACCGTAGAGCTTGATTTGCTGCTCGTCGATAAACCAAATCAGCGAAAAGCCCATCACAGAGAATCGGCGACCGCAATACGAGCCGTTTCGAATCAGTGTCGTTTCCAACATGGTCGAGGACAATTCGACGCCGGAGCGTCGGCGTACGAAATCTCGGAATGCTTTACGGATGGATTCAGCTTGCGACACGTTCATAGCTTCACCTATCGACCGACGACAGCCGCAACATTCGCCTTGACGAGGGGTGGCGTTACAGCTTACGGCAACCCCGCGGTACGACTCGGGAACCAAACTTTTGGGAGTTTGGCTAAGCCTGCGCGGTTGTATCGACCGATTCTCATGGGGTGAGTTTGCCACCGACACGCGAAAAGTTCGGAGTACTGAGGAATGCAAGCATTCTTGTCACCTGTCACCTACGAGTCGGAGACAGTGGATTTGGGGTATGGCCAAACGCGTTATATGCATCGTTGGGTGCCGAGCGACGAGGTGCCTTGGGGGTGCGTCAGCATCGTTCATGGTTTTGGGGACCATGGTGGGCGTTTTGCGGGAATGGCGACGAGCTTGGCCAGTATGGGGTTGAACGTTCTGGCTTGTGATTTGGTCGGCCACGGTCGCAGTCCGGGCAAACGAGGGGTCATTGTTTCCTATGAGCAATTGCTCGACGAAGTGGAGCGGATGCTCGGGTACGCCGCGGGGTGTTGGCCGAGAGTGCCACATTTTTTGTTTGGTCAGAGCATGGGGGGAAATCTTGTGCTCAATTGGGCGATGCGGCGGGATGCCCGTGGTTATCCGCTTTTCGGAATCGTGGCGGGTTCCCCGATGCTTCGGAGTCCCAACATGCCGAAGGAGGCGATCATGAACGCGGGCCGTTGGTTGGCACAGCGGTTGCCCAATTTGCGGATCCCTACCCCGGTACAGGTATCCAAACTCAGTCAGGATCGCCGGGCGCAAGATGCGTATCTTCGAGATCCCTGGGTTCATCGATCGATGTCGTTGCGGTTGGCCGCCAGTTTGATTGACAGCGGACTGTGGGCGATTGAGCATGCGTCGGAGCTCCGAATTCCTGCGTTGCTGATGCACGGAAGCGAGGATACGCTGACCTGTCCGGTTGGAACCCGCGATTTTGCCGAGAGGGCTGGAAAGATCGCGACGCATCGAAGTTGGCCGGGTTGTCGGCACGACTTGCATGAAGAACCTCAGCGGGAGAGGGTTTTCGCAACCATGGCACAATGGTTCAAGGAGCAATGTGTCCGAACCGCCGTTGCGTGGGAGGAAGCCTACTTTGCCCAGCGTTTGGCGTCATAGATCGTATTGAGGGATTGGCTTGCCCCACCTATACTGGTACCCTTTGAAACCCCGGGTGAACCATTCAAGTCAATGCCATGAAAAGCGAACGCGGTCAGGCTCAAGAGTCCAATCTCTTGGCTGACAAAATCGAACAGAAGATTGTCCAGCTTCGACCTTATATTCCCGCCTTGCTGGGAATTATCTTGGTTGGGATCTTGGGCTTGATCGGCTACGGAGTCTATTCCACCCAGCGCGAGTCCCGGGCGGCTCAAGGCTGGACGAATTTTTACTTTGCGGACACGCAAATCCAAGATCTCGACGGAATTGCCAAGGATTTTGACGACACCACTGCTGGCCTATGGGCTCGGATGACGGCTGGGGACCGAGGTATGGCCCAAGCGATGGAAAGGTGGAGTGTGGACCGTTCCATTGCGGATCAACGGTTCCAGGAAGCGGCCGACGATTACCGAGATGTGGTGGGCCGAGCGACCGACTCGTTCATGAAGAGCCGGGCTTGGTTCGGATTGGCACAAGCCCTCGAGGGTTTGGGGAAACGCACCGAGGCGATCGATGCGTATCGGCAGATCACTTCTTTGACCGGCTTGCCCGCGGAATACCTGACGGAAATCAACGGCAGGATCAAATGGCTCGAGGCAAAGGAGGGGGAGGTGTTTTATGCGTGGTACAACGAGAAACGAACCTCGCCTCCGCCGATGACTGGGACATCGCCGATCCCAGGTTTGCCATCGGTCCCCAACATTTCTTTTCCGCCGATCGGTGCCAACCCGATCGGTGCCAACCCAGCGACTCCTGGACCGAACACGCCGCCCGCTGAACCACCGAACCCCGCTGAACCACCGAACCCCGCTGACAAGCCGTAGTTGCTTGTCGTGTGAAAATGGCGAAAAAGCGGAAGCGAACCGAAGATCGTCCACCTCCCAGTCCTGCGCTTCCATTGGATGAGTTGATCGTTCCCGAACCCGAAGGAGAGTTGGGTGCGAGCGGTCCGCTTCCCTCGGTTCCTGTCCCGGTGGATCGGCCGGCCTCCGCGAGCTTTGTCGTTCTAGACGAGCATCGCGAATTTCGGGTCGATCTGTTTTTAACGCTGAAAATCGACGGTTACAGCCGCGTCTTTCTACGGCGACTCATCATGGAAGAGAAGGTCCTGGTGGATGGCAGGCCGATCAAGCCCGCGTTTCGTGTCTATCCGGGGCAAAAGGTTGAGATCATCGACCTGCCACCCCCTCCAACCGATGGCCCCGTCCCGGAAGCGATCCCGCTGGACGTGTTGTTCGAAGACGAATTCATGGTGGCTATCAACAAACCGGCAGGGATGGTGGTGCATCCCGCCAAGGGGCATTGGTCCGGGACCTTGACCAGCGCTTTGGCGCATCACTTCCAGCAGTTGAGCGATGCCGGGGGGCCGACACGCCCAGGGATTGTCCATCGTCTCGATCGCGAGACCAGCGGCGTCATCCTGATCGCCAAAACCAATGAAGTCCACTTCAAGTTATGCGCGCAGTTCGAAGCCCGAAATGTGCAGAAAACGTATGTTGCCATCGTCAGTGGCAATCTCGATCGGGATCGAGATCGAATCGTCTATCCCATCGGCCATCATCCGTATCAGCGGGAAAAAATGGCCATTCGGAGTCATCATCCCAGCGCCAAGCCGGCTGAAACCGTCTTCGAGGTGGTCAAGCGTTTTCCGGGGTACTCCCTGTTGAACGTTTATCCCAAGACGGGGCGCACCCATCAGATTCGCGTCCATCTGGCCCATGTCGGTTGCCCGGTCCTGTGCGATCGGTTGTATGCCGGACATGCGCAAATCACTCGTGGCCAATTGCAGCGACGATCCGCGCGGGGCTTGCCCCCCCGTGACATCGATGCCGAAATCCTGCTGGAGCGTCACGCG
>JBKDPB010000155.1:0-3004 GCA_046342615.1 Planctomycetota bacterium
GATCGAGCATCTTCTCCTTTTCCATGCCGACCTGGTAGCTACTGACTGAGACGCTTCCTCCGATACGCTGCAACGCGGTCGGCATCGTTGTTACGGTCTTGGTTTCTCGTTGAGGAGCTTGGATCGGAATGCCTTCGAAAATGCTCGTGACCGAATCGGGCGGCCAGTTCTGCAACACAGGGCCACGAACTTGAAGCCGTTCAATGTATGCCCCTTGGTTTCCTCCTTGCTGCCGCCAAGTATGCCGCGAGTAGCAGTGGACCGATACGTTTTCGCCGGGAAAGAGGTATCCTTGAAGCGTAGAGGGTTGGACCTCTTCCTTACCGACGGAGATGACACCCAGCAGGCGTTGTGGTTGGGGACGGTCGTCTGCGTAATAGTATTTGCCCGCGTAGACCAAGATGCTCAGGTCCCCTTCGAAGTCACCGACTTTGGCAGCATCGAACGTCAGTTCGTACCAACCGGGCACCGGTGGCTCAAAGTGATCGTAGAAGTAGGAGTAGTTGTTCCCGTTGTTCGCGCGCGTCCAAGAGTACAGCAAGCCCTGCTTGTAATCCCGTACATAGATGTTGTAGGTTTCGTGACTGTCCTTGATCGTGCTGGTTGTCCAGCGTTGCTCTGCGGGGAATCCGTTCCTGGGCAAAGCGACGTCCAGCATCTCGTCGGCCGTCCTAAAGTACGCGTTGAGTTGTTCTCTCGAAAGCATGATGCGACGATCCGAATCGAACCGATTGGTACCGCGGTCCTCGGGAATCTCGTCTGCGACATCCAAGCGGACGCCGAGCAGATCGTTAAGGCTGTGCACGAACTCGTGCCTGCTGATACGTCGGTATGATCCCACATCGCGTTCTGTGGAACGGTTCGCCAGCCATGCGAGGATCGCTTGCCGTTCGTCGCGAGAAGGTTGATCTGCGTCCGAAGGCGGCATGCGCTCGGTAATCAGGTTCTCGAAGGGGAGCGTCGCGTCGAACCGATCTTGGCTCAAGAACGTCTCGAAATCGAAGTCTCCTGCCTTCGACGAGGTATCGTGGCAACCGAAGCAATACTTGGTGATCAAGCGCGGGGCATCAAGCGTTGATCCGGGTGCGAGCCGTGGGGATTCCTGCCCCCGAGAGGACGGGGGCATCAGCACTGCGACGCACAGGAGAAGAATCAGACGTGTGGTTTTCATCCTGACTTTCTGATACCGCTGCGAGATCCGCGTGAGCGCCGCCGGATTTGGACACTCGCCACGTTAAGACCACAGGAATCCAGCGTATCTTATACTCTGGCGAAACACAATCTTGAGCCTCCGCTTGGCAGTCTCGAAGTTGCGCATCGCGATGTAATCTCAACCCGAAACATAAGTGAGGGACGGAGTTGCAACGCTTTTGAGATCTTGCCTCCTGCGTCCCTCGCACACGCGCTGACGCATCGGGTTATAAAACACCGAAAAATCGTCGACTAATCGAGTTGGCGGAACCAAAAGCGCAACGTCAAAACCCACGCTTCGGGGTGGGATCATGCGACCATGCTGTAGATCCAGCCGCTCGCTACCGCCTCCGGCCTCTCGGCTCCGATCTCGCCTCGACGCTCGCGAAGCGAGCCGATATCGGTCGATGCGTTCCACCAGCAGATGATGGTCGCAGCGCGACGATCGATGTATGGGATTATCGAACCGACCGCTGGACGACCGAGACGATCCCGGGCGAGGAGTTCGTGCGCCAGTTCTTGCTGCATATCATTCCACCCTCCGTGCATCGCGTGCGTTACGCAGGCTGCTTCCACTCGGGCAAGCGCAAGAGTCGAATCGCAGGGATGCGGGCCGCAATCTGGGAACAGAACCGGAAACAAGGCATTCCACCGAACTTGCCTCGGTGGTGGTAACCATTGGCAGCTACCACGCATCCCCCCCAATACTGTCTCCCCTTCTCCCGCCCATGGCGGGAGAAGGGGTCGGGGGATGAGGGTGGCGTGCCTGGTAGCGGCCAGTCGATGGCACCCCCTGGCACAAGGCACAGAAGAGGCCCGAACGTCGACCACTTAGGTGCATCGACTTGTTCGGGCAGCTCATCCGAACCCCGCGTCGAGAAAAATCATTGAAGGGAAAAGATTCAGAAAATCGCGAAACAGAAAAATCGCGTGCAACTCGGTTCTGACTCCGAACGCATCGCGTCCCTCTGACGCTTGAAGCACTTAGTGGCTGTTCGCGGCACTTCATACCCACCAGTGCACATCCTCGATGAAGAGCCTATCCGAAAACCGCGAAAACCGCGACTAACCCTCCAAAGGCGGATCTGCGACACCAGGGGGGCTCATGGTTTTCGGATAGGCTCTTAGTCGTTTCCCAGCTCATACGCTTGCCTCGTCAGGACATAACCGATCGACCGAAGCCGCTTTCTGGACCGGGAGTGCACATCGCGCCCCGAACTGCGGCGAGGATCGACCGATTGCTCGATGCCCATTTCCAATCCCACACCGTGCTCCTCCATACAATTCCGCTCCCGGCGGGAATCGCCGCACCCGCGCTGAAGCCTGCATCCCAAATGAGGGATGGAGTTGGTCGAAGGGGGATTTTCCCCACGAAGCCAAGCTGCGGCGTCCTAGGAGATCGAATATACTCAGCGCCCGGCGAAGAAGACCTATTCCTGTCTAGGACTTGCGATCTCCATGACCGAGGTCACCCACATCCTGTCGCAAATCGAGTCGGGCGACTTTACTGCGGCGGAGCAATTGCTGCCGCTGGTCTACGAGGAACTGCGTCAAATAGCAGCATCGAAACTGGCGCGAGAAAAACCCGGTCAGACCTTGCAAGCGACGGCCCTCGTGCATGAAGCATATCTTCGGCTGATCGGTCGCGGGCAGGGCGAGCCAACGTGGGATAGCCGTGCTCATTTTCTGTCTGCAGCGGCCACGGCGATGCGGCGGATTTTGATCGAGCGAGCGCGCTACCAACAAAGCCTCATCCATGGCGGTGGTCGCCGCCGCGAGGAGCTGGCGACCGATCATCTGGTGGCCCCGGAAC
>JBKDPB010000156.1:0-11148 GCA_046342615.1 Planctomycetota bacterium
GTAATCGTCCATCCATGTCGATGGCTCGATCGACTTCATCCGGTCGCCAAATTCCATCGGCGTAGCGATAAACCTGGAAGCCCGGGTTTGCGGTATCGATGCAGCGAGGGCGATCGAGAAGATGGCGGGTCGACAATTCCCAAACCTCGGACATTTCGGATGGGCAAACGATGGCCTCGTCGGCGAAGGCGGATCCGATCCAGCCCAGGAGAATCATCGCCGATGCAAGGAAGCCTTGAGATCGGCGCACACAAATCATCGGCATCATGGTCTTTGGGTGCATCGGGATGGGGCCGGGTGGATTGCGATCAGCGATTGAGCAACTGTAACACTTGAAGAGAATTCGAGCGTTAGAAAAAGTTGGATGATTCGGAAGATTTTTTCGCGTTTCGTTTGCACGACCCGAACGGTGACGTAGAGTTTCGCGTCAAACTCTGTTGCGGCTTGACGGCCCAACCTTTCTCGGGGGAGAACGAACATGAAAAAAATGACGATTGTTGCTGCCTGCCTATTGTTGTCCTTGGGCGGATGCCAAACTTGTAACAGCTTGACTCAGCGAGTTGTGGGGCATTTCAGAGGTGGCATGAGCGGGTTGGGGAATTGCGGTCTCGGCAATTGCCGATTGGGTGGCGCCAACAACACCGGCGCTCCATGCGATGCAGGTTGCGAGGGGGGCGTTGGCCCGACGGGTGACCCGTGCCAGACCTGTGGTGAGACTGCGAACTATGGAAGCTACGGCGGCATTGGGGAGTCCGACGGCGTCGTGATCGGAAGTTACGAAGGGGTTCCGACCGGGAGCTCGATTTCCACTCCGTCGACCATCCCATCCTCGGGGGCAACCACGACCATCCCATCCGGATCCTACCTGGGCAGCCCGACACCCTCGGGGTCTCGAGGCGAATCGATCCTGCCCAAGCTCGCAAACTAGGGATTGTCGGTCGAGAACGCCTTCCAGGAAGTGAACTTTCGAGGCAGAATGCGGTTCGAAGAGAATCGCTTCGTATCGAGAGGAATGCGGGTGGCCACAGAAAGCATGACCGTTGACAAGTCGGGGGACCGCGTCCGCAAAATGTTCGCGGAGATCGCTCCGCGCTACGACCTCCTGAACCATGTCCTGTCCCTCAATATGGATCGGTACTGGCGATGGCGAACGTTGCGGGTGCTCGGACTGCGGCCAGGGGAACCCGTGCTCGATGTTTGCACGGGCACCGGAGACTTGGCGTTGTCGGCTTCCAAGCAACTGGGGACCGACACGGAAGTGGTCGGGACCGATTTTTGCGGAGAAATGTTGGACATCGCGCGGGAGAAGCAGGCGAAGCATCTGCTCGGGCATACCCAATTGCGGTTCCTGGAAGCGGACACGATGCAACTTCCTTTCCCGGACCAGGCGTTCCAGGCGGTTACGGTCGCCTTTGGCATCCGCAATGTTTCGGATACCGACGCGGGATTGCGGGAGATGATTCGTGTGTGTCGGCCCGGGGGACAGGTTGCCATCCTCGAGTTTTCCCGGCCTTCATTCCCCGGATTGAAACAGGGGTACGATTTTTATTTCCGCCGCATCCTGCCGAGGATCGGCAATTCGGTCGCGCGGAACCACAGCGACGCGTATCGTTACTTGCCCGAAAGCGTCGTCGAATTTCCCTGCGGAGAGCAGTTTGCCCAGCGACTGAAGTCGGTGGGACTGTGCGAGGTTCGATGGATTCCGATGACGTTGGGAGTGGTCACACTGTATATCGGCCGCAAACCGGCGTAGGAGCCCTATGAGTTCTGTTCCCAACGCGCACCCGATCGTCTTGGCCATGACGGGTGCCAGCGGCGCAGCCTATGGAGTCCGATTGCTGCAGCAACTCGCATTGTCTGGCCGCTCCATCCATTTTCTTTCCAGTCCTTCGGCCGGTGCGGTGCTCGCACAAGAGCTGCGGATCGACCTGGGGAGCCAGCGAGTCGATGTCGATCCACTGCTGCGCTTCGCCTGGGCCACGGGGCAAGAACACGCCAGACAGTGGCAACCGCTCGCGAAGGAGGAACGCGACGCGTGTCGCGGTCGAATCGTGGTTCACGATTATCGCAACTACATGACGCCGATCGCGAGCGGCAGTTTTCTGACGGCGGGAATGGTAGTTTGTCCTTGTTCGGGGGCGACCCTTTCGGGGATCGTGCACGCGAGTGGCAACAATCTCATCCAGCGGGCTGCCGACGTCCACCTCAAAGAGCATCGCAAATTGATTTTGGTTCCGAGAGAAACGCCGATGTCGGTGTTTCAGTTAGAGAATATGCAGCGTGCCGCGCAGGCGGGAGCCGTGGTGATGCCAGCGATGCCGGGTTGGTACCACGGAGTCACCAGCCCCGTCGACTTGATCGATTTTGTGGTGGCTCGCATCCTGGATCATCTCGGCATCCCTCATGATTTGATGCGGCGATGGGGCGAGGAACCGATCGAATGCGACGACGAACATCGTCGCACGGGCGAGGAGTAGTGAAAGTCAGCCATGTTGGAACGGGTCCGGCGCTACGGTGAACTCATCCGCTTCAGTCACACCATCTTTGCCATGCCCTTTGCGCTGCTGGCATCGTGGTGGGCTTGGATCCTGCCATCACCTGTCGATGGTTCGGCGATAGCGTTTCGGGCGCGGGATCTGGTCGGCATTCTCTTGTGCATGGTGACCGCTCGCAGTTTCGCCATGGCGATCAACCGACTGCTCGACCAGAAATACGATGCTGAAAATCCGCGGACGGCTGGTCGTCATTTGCCCGCCGGGTTGCTCGGACGAGCGGAGGTATGGATCTTCACTGCGGCCTGTGCAGCTGCTTTTGTCGCGTCCACCTTTCTGTTCCTGCCCAATCGGCTGCCGTGGATGTTGAGCGTTCCGGTCCTGGTATTCCTGGGCGGTTACAGTCTGGGAAAGAGGTTCACGTGGCTCGTGCATCTTTGGCTCGGCGTAGCCCTGATGCTGGCGCCGGTCTGCGCGTGGGTGGCGATCCGGGGGAGCGTGGTGAGCGTCCAGGGGGCGGATTTGCTGCCCGCGCTCTGTCTGGGCGCGTGCGTTTGCCTTTGGGTGACCGGATTCGACATCATTTATGCATGCCAGGACTTCGGTTTCGACCGGCGCCGCGGCTTGCACAGCGTTCCTGCTCGATTTGGAGTTCGGGGAGCGCTCCGCATCGCGAAAGTCTTGCATTTGGCGATGTTCGCGTTGGCGTTCGGGATTTCCTTCTGGTTTCCCCAGTTGTCGCTGGGTTGGATTTATCGGTTCGCTCTAGGAGGGGTCGGATGCTTGCTCCTGTGGGAGCATGCGTCGGTCTCGGAAACGTCGCTCGATCGCATGCAACTGGCGTTTTTCCAGTTGAACGCGGTCATCAGCGTGGTTTTCCTTGCCGCCGGTGGCTTGGACGCCTGGATCCGCTGAACAGCGCTCGACGAAACGAAAAACCCTGGAATACAATACGGTCATGAACGCACCGCAAACCGCAGATCGTTTTCGAGTCATCCGCGACAAAGTCGAACAGGGGGGACGGCTGGACCTCGAGGACGGAATCTTCCTCTACTCCCCTGAGGTGCCGTTGCACGACATCGGGCAGTTGGCGAACTTGGTTCGGGAGCGGATGCATGGCAATGTAGGCTACTACAATATCAATACCCACCTCAACCCGACCAACGTTTGTGTCTATCGTTGCCGGTTTTGCGCCTTCCGGTCCGATTTGCGCGACCCCAAAGGTTACGCGATGAGCGACGAGCAAATTCTCGCTCGGGGCAAGGAAGCGACCGACAACGGCTGCACCGAAATGCATATCGTCGGCGGTTTGCATCATAAGCTCGGTTACGATTGGTACCGAGGCGTCCTGTCGAAGCTGCACGAAGCCTACCCGCAGATTCATCTCAAGGCCTGGACTCCCGTCGAGATCGATTGGTTCGAGTTTCTCAACAAATGGCCGACGAAGAGGGTACTCGAAGACCTTCGCGAAGCAGGGTTGGGAAGCATGCCCGGTGGTGGGGCGGAAATCTTTCACCCCGAAGTTCGCAACCAGATCTGCGAACACAAGGCCAACGCCCACAAATGGATCGAGATCCACCAGGCGGCTCACGAACTGGGATTGAAATCGAATTGCACGATGTTGTACGGGCACATCGAAGAGCCCTATCACCGCATCGATCACCTTCTCCGACTCCGCGAACTCCAAGACCACACAGGCGGTTTTCAGACCTTTATCCCGCTCGCTTTCCATCCGGACAATACAAAGCTGTCGCATATCAAGAAAGCGTCCGCGCCGATGGACTTGCGCACGATTGCCATCAGCCGCCTGATGCTCGACAACGTTCCGCACGTCAAGGCCTATTGGATCATGCTCGGGATCGGTACCGCTCAAGCCGCGCTTGCCTATGGGGCGGACGATATCGATGGCACCGTGCGGCATGAACTGATTTATCATGACGCGGGCGCGACCACGCCCGAGATCCTTACGGTGGATCAAATTCGACAATTGATCCTCGAGGCGGGACGCGATCCCGTCGAACGGGACACGCTCTATCGCCGCGTCCAACGCAACCCCGACGATTTCAAGTCTTGGCAGGCGTGTGACGAAGTCGAAGTTCTTCTCGCCAACGCTCGCTGAACTCTCACGGTTGCCGATCGCCACTGCTGGCGAGCGGCAACCGCGTTTGGCGAGGGTTTCTGCCGCAAACCAGCGGGGTGGGCTCTGGGATTTTCATGGCGGGATCCGCGCGGGCGTTCCCGCATGGGGCTTCGCGAGGTTATATTTTCCGCTGGGTTTCAAACACGAACGCGGAAAGGTGGTTGGCTGTGCGGGCACCGGCAATTCAGAAGACATGGTGGATCACTGCATTTTGGATCGGTTCGACCGGTGCGGTTGCCATGCTGGGATGGGATCTGGATTCCCGAACCTGTCACGCTCAGTCCGCGATCCCTTCGATTCGAATCGTTCCCATCGAAGGGGATATGGTCGATGGCAAGCTGCTGCAGGCCGACGCGCGATCGGTGCAATTCGAACTCGCTGGCGTGCCTACCACTTGGGAAAGCGAAAAGATCCTCAAGATTGAAGTCGCAGCGCGAGGATCAGGCTCGGCTCCGCCGCTGGAGCTTGGACTCCTCGACGGTTCGACCCTGCGAGGAACGAAGCTCGTCGGCAAGGAGCAAGCTTGGCAGTTTGGTGACAGTTCCGGGGGGATGCAGGAATTGGGGCCGGGAGTCGTGCGATCATTGCTGGTCCGCAGTTTGACTCCCGAGTTAGCCAAAGCATGGAATGAGGCGTTGAAGGAGTCCAGCGATTCCGACGCTTTGATCCTCCTCCGTCCGGGCAATGTCGTGGACCGCGTCAGCGGTGTGATCAGCGAAGTCAAAGATGGAAAAGTGGTCTTCGACCTGGATGGTCAGGCGGTGGAAGTCGCGTTCGAAAAGATTCTCGGGATGATTTGGTTTCGAAAGCCTCCGGATCGGCTCAAGCCGAAGATCGAAATCGAATTGACCGATGGCAGTTCGATTTTGACCGAAACGCTGTCGATCGCGAAAGACACGCTGACGTTCCGTTCCCTCAGCGGACGCGACATCTCGATTCCCCTCGCTCGCGTCTCCATCCTGAATTACGCCAATGCCAACGTCCAATGGTTGGCTGATGTCCCTGTCTTGAAGTCCATGTCGGATCGACGCATGGATTGGAAGAGCGAGTCGGGCCCCCTAGAAAAAATCCTGTCGCCTCGGTTCGTATCGAGTCGCGGCCAAGCTGGCGGCAGCGCTCCGATGAACTCCGAGGATCTGGACTTGGTTTTCCTTGCCCCTGGATCGATTACTTTTCGAGTTCCCGAGGGATTCACAAGACTGCGTGCCAAAGTCCAACGCTCCGGCAACGGCAACCAGCGCTCGGACTTGTCGATTGAGGTCCAGCAAGACGACCAAATCGTGTTCGAGCATGCGTTCAAGAACACGGACGATGCCTTCGACCTTGATATTCCCGTGGTGGGCGGCAAGAAAATCACACTGACGACTTCGTCGAAGACGCGATTGCAGGTGGGAAGTCAGTTGACGTGGAAGCAGCCACGTCTGACGCGTTGAGGATCGTCGCGAATTCTTTACCGAAACTCCGGTTGCCGATCCGAAATCGCCGACCGCATCGCGCAAACCTTCTACAACGAGCAAGTCAGACACAGGCGTTCAGGTCTGCGCCAAGTAGGTCAGAACTTGGGATCGATCGTCGACTTCGATCGCATTTTTCGGACTCGGGCATCCGATAGATCATCTTACCCAAGTCGCACCGCTTGCCACCACCGACGGCGCGAAATTATGGGATCATCGCACCTGCATTGTGGCTTGATACACTACAGCATAGGTGAGTCGAATTGCCAAACTTGAATGATATTCGGGAAGTCGTTCTGCAAGAGTTGTGCAACATGCATCAGCTACTGCCGAACGCATTCCCACTAACTGAAAAACCATTGTACAAGCAGGGTCAAACCTGCGGATTTTTTTACTGTTTGCATGGCCCTCGCAGCATCCGATTGACTGCGGTCTTTGACATCGCGACTGCCAGGGTCTTGTTTTACGATTCGACGGGTCATCGAGCAGGGACACGGTGCGTACGCGACTTGCTAGTCGCTGCAGCATAGTTCCGGCGGATACCGTCGAACGTCATCCCAATGAAAAAATGGGAATGGAATCTCAACATGTTGATATTGTCGCGTCGAGAATCTGAATGCATCTGCCTAGGCGACAACATCGTTTTGACGATTGTTCGAGTCAATGGCGACAAAGTTCGGATTGGGATCGAAGCACCTCCCGAGGTCAAGATCCTCCGCAACGAGCTTGAGAATCTCCGGAAGCCTCCTGCATCTCCTGAAACGGAAACAGGAAACCAACGGAAAACCGCTTAAGCGAAGGAATGCGTTCACAGCGGGCGCCGGATCGATGCACCAACAAACATCGTTCCGGCGTCCTGTCTGTTTTTTGCGAACAGCATCCCTCTCTAGATCATGCGATCTTCGTCAGCTTGGATACCCGCCCGGTGCGTACCCATTCCGCGACGATGATATTGCCTTCCCGGTCGAAGCACGCATCGTGGGGATGGACGAATTTTCCATCGGTCCACTTGCTCTCATCCTCTCGGATGCCGGATACGGTATTGATGCGTTCGACATCGCTGCCGAGTTGGACCAACGGCTTGTAGTTGCGATCCAGGATCGATACCCTCGCCTTCAACTCGGGCACGAGCAGCATCTCGCCGAAGCGATCGACGTTGGCTGGCAATCCAAAACCCGTGATGGTGTCGAGGTACTTTCCGTCGAGCGTGAATATTTGAAGCGTGTCGTGGGCTCGGTCCGTGATCACGATTTTGGGCTGGTTCGTGTCCCGATCATCGATCCATAACCCGTGAGGCGTATTGAATTTGCCCTTGCCTTCCCCTTCGCCACCGAACGAGCTGATCCACTTTCCATCCTTGTCGTAGCGGTGGATATGGAACGCGCCGTAGCCATCGGCCAGAAAAAATCCGCCATCGGGAAGAAACGCAAAGTTGGTTGGCATGAACCGGTCGCGTCCCCAAACCTTTGCCGGATGATCGACTTCGTCGGCATGATAAACCTTGGACTCCCTCGGCGCACGTTGGGTCCAGATTTCTTCGCCGCTCAACGTCAACTTGGAAAATGCTTTGACCTGTTGGTACGCTGCGACGTAGAGGAATTCCTCGCTTCCCTCTTTTCGTACCTCGATCCCGTGACCGCCACCCTGGTACTGGTTGCCGAACGCTCGAATGAATTTCCCCTGGTCATCAAAAACAAAGATCGACGGATGATCCTTGAGTTCCTCCCGGCCTTCATGGATCACGTACAAGCGATTGGAAGCGTCGACCGCGACGTTGTGAGTCGTTTGCCACGAGTACTGGGACGGGAGTTGCAGAAACTGATGATCGACTCGGTACCGGTAAGGTCCCTCGCCAACGATCACTTCGGACTGCGTCTTGCTGGCTGTCGCAATCGAGGGTGCGGCGGCTGCGCACGCCATGCTGACCGAAGTTTGGAGCAAGAAAGTGCGACGAGAGGTCGGGGGGCGATGCGGTACGGTGCTGGAGTTTTGCATGGCGATGTTCCGTGGAAGGGATCGAACACTGGAGTATGCGCGAGAACGCAGGACTACCGTCGCATTGTAACTCATCCGCCAGGGGGAATCGCGCCCCCCGGGTCAGGCCTTGTCCTCGATCAACAAATCCGGCTCGATCACCCGCTTGTTCTTCCAGCCTCCCTGCCAATACCGGAACGAAAAAAGAAAGGCGAGTACCACCACCCATACCGTGATGATCGTCCACCAGTAGTACAAACCGTCCCAGCCGAACATCCACCAGCCGAAAACTCCGAAACCCACCGTGCCCGCCCCTGCCAACACATGGCCTGCGAGCACCATCAGGGTGTCTCCGGCCCCTTTGAGCACACCCGCAAAAACGATTTGGATCGCGTCGAAGACGCAGTAACCGGCGATGAAGTAGAGCAGCGGGCGAAGCGTCGGCTTCATTTCCTCAAATCGCTGAGTGTCGGTCCCTATCCCGTACACGCTGATCGCCCAATCGGGGAAACCGCCGTAGAGGACGACAAACACCCCGCTGTAGATCAATCCGATCGCGAGTCCGATCTTCACCATCCGCTGGACCGTATCCAACCGGCTTTGAACCAGATACTTGCCGACCACGACGCCGACCGCCATCCCCAATCCGATTAACGGGATAAAGGCGAGCACATTGACGCCTAAGGCTAGCGTCGTTGCCGCCGCAGGCTTCTCTCCGAGTTTCGCGACCAGAATCATGATGATTGTAAAGCTCCACGCTTCCGCGATGGTGGAGACGCCAGCAGGCCAGCCGAAGCGGATTAAGCGTCGCATCAGCGATGTTTCGAATCGCATCACGGAACCCATGCGTTGGGAAGTCGCAGCGGTATCGGTTGCGCCTTCGGTCGACGTTGGCCAGGGGCCGAATCGCCCGGAGGCGAGGTACCGATAAGCAAACCAAACCAGCAGCAGCAACTTCAAGCACAGGGATATGCTCGACGCAATCGCGGCACCCTGCACACCGAGCTTGGGCATGCCCAGGTTGCCAAAGATCAATCCCCAATCCAAAACCGCGTTCAAGAGCGTGGCTGCGGCGTCGCAGTAGAGCAACACCAATGTCTTTTCACTGCCTGCGAAGAGTCCGACGAGCGAAGCAGCGATGATGGTTGCTGCAGCGCCAGGGACAAGCCACCAGAAATAGTCTCCCTCGGCCTTGGCGAGATTCGGCGCATGTCCCGCCATGAGAAACAGATCGCCGGAAAACCAACCGAGGAGTACCAAGAGTGGCACGAGGACGACCCCCAGCACAATGCCTTGCCATACCACTTGGAGGGCTCTGTCCAATCGCCCAACCCCTAGATACTGCGAAACGAAGGTGTTGGTGTAGCCGCAAATGCCCACGGGCAAACAGGTCACGGACCAAAACAAAGTGCCCGAGGACATGGCCGCAGCAGCGGCCGCGTCCGAGTAGCGGTAGAGGAACAAACGATCGACGAAGAGGGTGATCGAGAACAGTCCCGTCGAGAGCATCAAAGGCCACGCGGTTTGAGCCAACTCTCGAAAATCGCGAGTCCAAGAGTGTTTCGAGGAGTCGATCATGAGTCGGTGAAGATTCGGCCTGTTTTGCGCATGAACACATCCTCCAAACCGGGTTGCCCCACCGAAACGCTCAGCGCCCGATTCCCCAACACGGACAGGATTTCGGTGATCCTCGTCGGCGAATCGGACGCAATCACTCGAACTTGGTCGCCTGAGATCGCGCAATCCCAACCAAAGCGTTCCTTGAAGACATCGGCGACGGCGCGAGGTTCACGCGTAGCGACCGAAATCACTATTTCACCGGTCTCACGACGCAATTCCTCGGGCGTGGCGTAGGCCACCACTCGCCCGGAATCCAAGATGCAGAGGAAATCGCATTTTTCCGCTTCCTCCATCAAATGGGTCGTCAGCAAGACCGTCGTGCCCCAGCCTTCCTTGAGTCCGCACAAAGCCTCCCAAAAGTCCAGTCTTGAACCGGGATCCAAGCCTGTGCTCGGTTCGTCGAGGATCAACAAACGAGGGCGATGCAATAATCCTTTGGCCAGTTCCACTCGCCGTTTTAAGCCCCCCGACAGCTTTTCGCAGCGTTCGCTCAAACGATCCTGCAATCCCATCATCTCCGAGAGGGCGGCGATGCGCGTTTTCAGGTCCGCTCCGACGATGCCGTACAAAGCTGCCTGACATTGCAAATTCTCTCGAACCGTCAACTTGCGATCCAAGCTCGATGATTGAAACACCACTCCAAGGTTGCTTCGAACCGCAGTTTGCTCGCGCACCAAATCATGTCCCAGGACGGTAATGCTCCCCGATTGCAAAGATACCAACGTGGAGATCAGTCGAAAGAGAGTCGACTTGCCGCTCCCATTGGGACCGAGCAAGCCGAACAACATTCCTTGCGGGACATCGAACGAAATTCCATCGAGGGCAAGCCGGGACCCATACCGATGGCTTACTCCGGAGATAGAGACGGCACAGTCCGAGACGGTCACAAGACAACCCAACGCACGACAGCGAGAAGCAGAATCGCTGGCAGGTAGACCAAGGAGGCACGGAGCAAGACCCGAGCGCGGGGATCGTCTCTTTGAACCAGGAATCTCAGCGACGAGCGCACTTGAGGCAGGCAAACCAGCGCGCCCAGGATTGCGAAAATCCAACTGCCAAGGTTCGTCGGTTGCATCACCAGCATCGACACGGGAATGAGTACCACTGCAGGGAGCAACGCATGCCACGCCGCCGCCTTGCCGGAGGGCTCTTCACCCGTCAGCATGCGGAAACCTGCCTGCTTGTATTGGTCTCGGTACAACCATGCGATCGCCATGAAGTGAGGGAACTGCCACAAGATGACAACCAGCGTCAAGATCCAACCCTGCGCATCCCACAATCCACCACCCGCCGCCGTCCAACCGATCATCACGGGAAGAGCCCCAGGGAGCGTGCCGACCGCGGTATTCCACCACGACATTGTTTTCATAGGGGTGTAGATCCCACAGTACGTGGACCCAGTGGACGCGCGGAGCGCAGCCGCGGCCCCCGGGGCGCCCAGCGCCCGCAGCCATCGGGCGGGCGAGAG
>JBKDPB010000157.1:0-16611 GCA_046342615.1 Planctomycetota bacterium
TGCTATCAAGCACCCGCAGTCCACCAAGGTGGTTTGACGATCGTTGTTTCTCCCCTGCTAGCCTTGATGAAAGATCAAGTCGACTCGCTCAGCGCGGTTGGGGTCTCAGCTCTGCGCGTGGATAGCACCTTAACCGCCGACGAGAAACGCGAGGCAGCGCGCATGATCCGATCTGGGCAAGTTCGGTTGCTGTTCGTTTCTCCCGAACGCATGGTATCACCGGAGTTCTTGAAATTTCTGGAAGGAACCGATCTCCACACGATCGCCATCGATGAAGCCCACTGCGTGTCCCAATGGGGACATGATTTTCGGCCCGAGTATCGCCAACTGGGATCGCTCCGATCGCATTTTCCAAACGCCGCAGTCCATGCGTTCACGGCCACCGCGACCGAAAAGGTTCGACAGGACATCGTCGAGCAACTGCATCTCAAGAACCCGAAGGTTCTGGTCAGCTCCTTCGACCGCCCGAATCTAACGTATCGCATCCTGCCGCAAGTCGATATCCAGACTCAACTCCAGGAAGTCTGCGAACGCCATCGCGGCTCAGGTGGGATTGTCTATTGCCTTCGCCGCGCGGATGTCGAATCGATCACCGCCTATCTTGCTCGCCAAGGTTTCTCCGTCGTCGGCTATCATGCAGGCATGTCGAACGACGAGCGGAAGAAGGCTCAGGATGCATTCGTCAACGAACAAGTGGACGTGGTCGTCGCCACCGTCGCATTCGGCATGGGGATCGATCGGCCCAACGTGCGGTTTGTTGCCCACGCGGCGATGCCCAAATCGATCGAACATTATCAACAAGAGACGGGCCGCGCGGGCCGCGATGGATTGCCGTCGGAATGCGTGTTGTTCTTCACCGCAGGGGATTGGATCACCCTGCGCAAAATCACCGAATCGAGTTTGATCGAAGCCGGTGCCTCGAGCGAGATTATCGCCGCAGCCAAGAAGCAACTCGAAGAGATGGCCAACTACTGCCGAACGCCGATATGTCGGCATCGCGCGCTCGTCGAGTACTTCGGCCAGTCGTACCAACCCGATAACTGTGGAGCCTGCGATGTTTGTCTCGGGGATACCGACAATGTACCTGACGCAAAAGTCATTGCACAAAAGATCATGTCGTGCGTCGTTCGCGTCGGCGAACGCTTCGGCGTGAACTATCTCGTCGATGTCTTGGTCGGTTCGCGAGCAGCCGATGTATTGAATCGCAAACATGATCAACTCAGCACCCACGGCATTCTCAAAGAAATTCCGAAGAACCAGTTGAGAGATTGGGTCTATCAATTGGTCGGCCAGGATCTGCTCCTGATCGATGGCGGCGAGTACCCCATCGTCAAACTGGGTCCGCAAGCCCGCGGCGTGTTGCACGGCGACGCGGAACCCCGATTGATCCGCACCGTCTCCAAGTCCGAGCATCGCAAGCAATCGGTTCGATTCGAAGCGACCGCGCACGCCGACATGAAGCTTTTCGAGGAATTGCGCAGACTTCGAAAGGAGATCTCCCAAGCGGCCGGTGTGCCGCCTTACATCGTCTTTACCGATAATGTTCTCTTAGAAATGAGCGCCAGCCGTCCTTCCAGCGAGGAAAAGATGCTAGCCATTAACGGTATCGGTGCTGCCAAAATGCAATCGTATGGGCCTCGTTTCCTAGATGCAATTCGCGATTATTGCGACCGTACCGGCACCACTCAAGACGTTGTCTGGAGAACGAAAGATTCCAAACCGCTACCCAACGCCGTTCGCCTATACGGTACGAAGTCAATCACCATCCCATTGCTCAAACAGCGGCTTCCTCTCGATGCGATCGCCGCCAAAGCAGGAGTCACCGTCGAAACAGTTGCCAACCATTTATCCGAATGGATTCAGACGGAACTTGTTGACAGTATCGATGTCTGGGTGCCTCGCGATATTCAGAATCGCGTTCTGGCCGCTGCCGACATCGTAGGCCGTGAAAAACTTAGCCCCATCTACGAACATCTGCAACAACAGATCGCCTACGAAACCATCCGCATCATACTGGCCTTTGAACGCCAGAACGCAGCATCTACAGACAACACCCTTTAACTTGACCAGTGTCATTCCGCCGTCCTACAATCCAGCATCTACGATAACCCAGTATCTACGAACACGAGGTAGGGCAAGCCTTTTGGAGTGTTCGATGAGCAGTGCAGAGAAGCCCGATTTTTCCACCATGGAGGAATATCTAACAGCAGAGTCAATCTCAGCCCGCAAACACGAGTATATCGATGGTTGGGTTCGCGCGATGACCGGTGCGACCAACCGCCATAATCAGGTCGTTTGCAATGCGACTTTTACACTCTTCGCCGCGCTCAGGAATCAACCCTGCAAGCCCTACAATTCCGATACCAAGGTCCGAATCAAGACGCAGCAGGGATTTCGCTTTTATTATCCGGATGCTCAAGTCGTCTGCGACCCCAATCCCTCCAGCGATGACTTTCAAGATTCGCCCGTCATGATTGTCGAAGTTCCATCCCCTTCGACAAGACTGTACGATTTCGACGAGAAAATGGCATCGTATTTAAGTATCCCTTCCTTGCAGTACTACTTGATCCTGGAGCAACACCAACCGCATGCCACGTTGATGCTCAAGTTAGGAGTTTCATTTCTTCGGCAAATCATCGAAGGGATCGACGGGAAGATCGACCTTCCTTTGCTTGGCTGCACGCTCTTAATGAGTGAGATCTACGAGGGTGTCGAATTCACTCCCACATGCGTTCAGGAACCTGACCTCGAGCACGAATTAGGTCCAGAAAGTGCCACTTCCAAATGGCGATTGGGCCTTTAATTTTGGTCGTCGGGTTTCAACAACCATTCCAAATCGAATTTCGCGATCGCGAGATAGCGATATGCCCAAGGCCGGCCGTGATCGCCGAATCGTTGCTCGACTCCTCGTTCGTAGAAGCAGAGGAT
Organism: Planctomycetota bacterium; assembly: GCA_046342615.1. GTDB lineage: Bacteria > Planctomycetota > Planctomycetia > Pirellulales > Pirellulaceae > JBKCUI01. The sequence continues at coordinate 2,929 of JBKDPB010000157.1, forward strand.
GTCTCCATTGGGGAGGACGGCCAAATCGCTGTATGCACTTGGACCCGCATGCAGCCGTTTCTGAATCGGCCATGTTTTTCCGTCGTCCTTGCTGATACGGATAGTGACATCCCGCCGGGCTTGGTGCGATCGATCAACGGTGTTGGGACTGGAATACAGCAGCCAGGGGCGATCGCTGCGGCCGTCACCCGGATGCGAGACTAATCCTGCCATGCATCCCGGTTCGTGCAACTCGTCGGCAAACACAGGCTTCGACCATTCGTTAGCACCGTTGGGGCTCATTGCGAGCATGCGACGATTGCGGGCATCGGTATTGCGAGCGGTCACCAGGACCGCACCGTCCGAAAGTTCCGCGATGTTCGGTTCACCCCCGCGCGGGATCGCGATCTCCCCCGCTTGCCAAGTCGCGCCCCGATCATCGCTGTAGATGATCCCAACCCCTTTGGTCAGAGGCAAACGCCCGTCGTAATCGGTCATCCAGAAGGGGGCCACCAATCGGCCGCTGCGAAGTTGCACTCCATGTCCTGGCCCGGTCGCGATCACTTGCCAGTCGATCTTGGTTCGGAATGGTTCCATCGCGCGCGTGATCTCGACCGGCTCGGTCCAGGTCAATCCGTCGTCGCGGCTTTCGATGACAAAGCATCGCATGTATTCGACACAGTAGAGCAGATGCACCGTCCCGTCGCGCGAGGCGATAGCGACCGGATTGTTGACAGTCTGCTCGTCGGGACCGCCCATGTTCTTCGATTTCTTCTTCTCCGGCATATGGGGATTGCGCGGCAATCGCTCGCCCAGGTGCGCGACTTGGACTGCAGGCGACCATGTCTGCCCGCCATCGGTGCTGCGCCGAAGATGAATCTCGATTTCACCACGGTCGGCTTCCGTGAATTTGCGAGCTTCGCAGTAGGCCAACACCGTACCGTTCGACGTCACGACCATGCCTGGAATACGATACAGTTTGAAGCCGCCGGTATCTTCTTCGAACAAGACCGTTTCGGTGAACTCATCGGCAGGGGCCACTGGTGCAAAAGACAGTAGGCCGAGCCACAACAACACGTTACGAATCATCGAACGTATCACCTCAAGGGGCCAGCGTTTTCTCGAATTGCTCGAAGAGGTTGGCGAAGTCGAGATCTTTCCCTTCATGGAGGTAAGCCCCGAAACGAAACGTCATCGATTGACCAGGCTCGACCACAATCGAACTCCGTTCCCCCTGCTTCATCGCTTCACGGCCAAACGGGTTGGCAACGAACACTCCATAGTCTCGATTGTGCCACCATGACCTGCGGAAATTGCTCCGGCTGGCCATCAAGGTGATTCCGAATTCCTGACCATCGATCGCACCCGAGTAATCGCACCAATCGGCTGGAAGTCCCCACGTCTTCTTTGCCGATTGAATCGCCTCGGAATTGAGGAGGCGTCCTCCGTTCTTCTCATTGATGCCTGTCGCCACGCGTGCCGCGAATCCCATCTCCTCCTGATCGCCGAGAACCATAGCAGACTCCCCTGCAAACAGAGTCGCCTCCCATGTCACCAACCACCCGGAGTACGGGCTCGTATTGACCTCTTTGGTCCCTGCGGGATAACGACGGGTCGCTACGAGTGTGAACTCATTGAGCATCTTTCCGAGCGATTGACCATCGTTGGCGATCAAGCGGCATTCGGTGGCGAAGGTCAGTCGCCCATTCTTGACATTCGGTTCCGTCGTGAAGCGGACATGTTCGATCGTTCCCTTGTTGCGCCAGAAGTCGCTACCGCTCACATCGCCGAAAGCCAACCAAAGCCCCGGATGCATCGTGTCATGGTCGGTGGGGTCTTTGCCTTCGATCGGAGGCTGATTGCGAGTCACTTGGGGACCACCGGGGAGTTTTAAATTCTCGAAATACGGCCGCCGAATCTTGGGGTCGCGAAAGACGAATCGGGCAACCGGGCTTCCTCCGACCGCAATCGTCACGTGATCGTCTGTTTGTTCGAAGGTGAATCCACTATCCGGGATCGCCTGATCGGTCGGTGCAGCCATGGCCAGGGCGGCTTGGCACGTCACCCAACCAAGCAGGCCGATGAAAAGCCCGCCGGCAAATACAGCGCGAATACGGAACATTCCGCGACATGCATCATTACGTTGAATCATAGAAATCAAACCACTAAAACTTGGACGAAGGGACGATGAAGGCGAGCTGCTTTTTTACGGTTCAACAAAGAACTCGCATTTTGAATAGTCGCGTTGCCTCGGTGAATGCCAATATCCGACGGGATTGAAGTTCATTTTGGATTGAAAAAATAGTCCGGATAGCCCCAGGAGTAGTCTTTCCCTTCCGCTTTCTTGCCGATGGATCGAACTTCCTCGGTCAATCGACGGAGCGTTTCGGGATTGAGGAGCGGATCGCGAGTCTCCTTGCGCCAGGTTTGCAGCGCAGCGATCAATTCCTGGAGACGCGTCTGGTGGTCTGGCATCTCGGCAAGGTTGTGAAACTCGAAGGGATCTTCCTGGAGATCGTACAGTTCGTACCGCGGGGGTTGTCGCATGCGAGCGTAGGCTTCCTTCACGGCGAGTTCCGATTGGGCGACGACCGCTTTCAAATCGAGGCCGCCGGGGATCTCGCGGCGTTTGGCTTCCTTGGCGAGTTTCGAAAACGTCGTATCGTAATCGGGATGGACTTCTCCCGGCAGAAGATTCTCGATCAATTTGAAGCGATCGGTGCGGACGGCGCGTTGCGGGAAATAATTGAGCATCCCTCCATGGGTGTGGTACTCCGCGAAACTGTGGGTGCGCCATGCGACGTCACCGGGTTGGAACAGCGGTTGCAACATTCTGCCGGGCAATCCATCGGGGGCGATGGCCCCGGCTGCCGACAACAAGGTCGGCATCAAATCAAGAGTCGAGACCAGTTCGCGACGGACTTGGGGCTGAATGGTGCCCGGCCAGCGGATCAGCATCGGAATTCGCAATCCTCCCTCGTAGCAGGTCCGTTTGCCGCGCAGCATGTCAGAGCCGTGGTCCCCGATGTAGATCACGATGGTGTTGTTCGCTTTGCCGCTCTTGTCGAGCACCGTCAGCAGATCGCCGACCAAAGAGTCGAGGCGGCTGATGCAGTTGTAGTAGTCGGCGATCATCTCGCGCATCCCATCGGGATCGATCCCCATGTAGGGCATCGCCTTGACGTCGTTGCCGGTTTGGGGCTGGGCGGGTAGACCGTCGACTTGACGGAGCCATAGATCGTGGGCGTCGGGATAATTAACGCTGAGAAAGAAGGGTTCGGCCCCAGCGTTGATCAAGGACTCGGCATGACGGCTGTAGTCTTGCAGATTCTTTCGAACAAAGTTCGAGTTGGGGATTTTCTCGAAGTCGAAGGGAAAGGCGGACTCAGGATTGATGTGGAGTTTGCCGATGATCCCAGTTCGATATCCGGCTTCTTTTAGCGACCGTGGCAGATTTGGAACATCTTCGCGATACAAACGGAAGCCCCACGTCGCCAGTCCGATTTGGCCATGCTGGTGCGGATAGAGGCCGGTCAGGAAGCTGGCTCGGGATTGGCTGCATCCGGCTTGGGGTACAAACGCTCGTTCGAAACGAATGCCTTGGCGTCCGAGCGTGTCCAGATTGGGTGTCTTTGCGTAGAGATCGCCATAGCATCCCAACTCGGGCCCGTTGTCTTCGGATACGATCAGCAGGATGTTCGGCTGCGCTGCGTGCATCGCAACTGCGAAGCAAGCGATGAGAATAACTGCGACGATAGAAGTGAGTCGATGCATCGAAAAATCTCCGGTTAAAAATCCCAACGCCTCGGAGTGGATACCGTTTCGAGTTCGATCCAGTCCACTTCCACTCGCCCGTTCTGGGTAGGCAAGAACAATCGCACGATGCCAGGAACGTCTCCGGGGGCGGGAATCTCAACTTCAAGTTCTTGCCACTCCTCGTTTTTCATTTTGAACTCCACTGGCTGCGGTGATTCCGAAGGATCTGCGGTGGGTGATGGCAGCCATGCAACGCTACCGCGGCCTTCCTTGCTCTTGATCCGAAATCGGAGCCTTGCACCTCGCTCGATCTTACCCAACGCGAAGCCGAGAAAAGGTTGATCGGAAGTGCTTTGGATCGTTGCGATGCCATCGTTAACGTCGGCGGTGCATCCTCGTGTTTTCCAGCCGTGCATCTCGGGACGCTCGCCTGGATCGCGTGGAGGTGGCGGTTGACGGCGAGGCGGTCCCGGGGCTTTAGCCGACGGATCGTACGCTGGATTGGGGAGTGGGACCACTGCTTTGGTGTTTGCAAGAAACCGATCGATGCGGGCATCGAGTTCACGAACTATCTCTGGGTTGCTGGAGGCCAGATTGCTGGTCTCGCCCAAATCGTCCGTCAGCCGATAGAGAAGGTACTGATGGCCTCCCTTTTCACCATCATGAAAGATGCGAATCATTTTCCAGTCATCGCGATGAATCGATACGGCAGGTGGTAGAGCGTCGGGGACGTTGGGGCTGTGGGGGAAGTATTGAAAAATAGCTTCGCGATTCCAGTCGTCACCTCGCAATGCGGGAGAGAAATCAGTGCCATCGATGGGTTGGCTAGCAGGAGGTATCAGACCCAGTCCAGCGAGTAGCGTCGGGTAATAGTCTTCACTCTGAATCATCGCATCGCTGCGACTGCCTGGAGTCGTGACGCCAGGCCATGCAATGACGCATGGGACGCGGGTTCCACCTTCGAACAGGGTTGCCTTGCCACCGCGCAGGGGGCGATTGCTCGTGGGGGGGACGCCATCCACGACGTTGTACATGTTGCCACCGTTGTCGGCGGTGAAAACGATGATGGTATTGTCGGCCAATTCCAAGCGGTCCAACGCATCCAAAAGAGTCCCGATCGCATCATCCATGCTTTCGACCATCGCTGCGTAGGTGGGGGATCGTTGTGGATCGTTAGGGTCGACGCGCGCACGATGTTTCTCGATCAATTCCTTTTTTGCATCGAAGGGTGCGTGGACACTGAACATCCAGTAGTTCATGAAGAATGGTTGATCGCGATGCTTCTCCATCCACGCGACAGCTTCGCGAGCCATCCGATCCTCAATGTGTTCACCGGCAGAATTTTCTTGAAAGTTCCGGAATTTCCACGGGGCAACATAGCTACCAGCCGGTCCAGGCCCGGGATGATGCGGCAGGTCGCTGTCGAAGCCTTGTTGCAATGGAGAATAGGGTTCGGTACCGAGATGCCACTTGCCGAAATGGCCCGTCGCATAGCCTGCTTCCTTCAAAGATTCGGCAAGCGTGTGGTATTCGGTTTTGAGACGAGTTGCCGATTGCGGTTGGACCACTTTCTGATGGGGAGGTCCTGCCTTTGCAACGCTGGCTCCGAGGACGACTTGCGGCAGATGTCCATTCGGGACGGTAATCCCCGTGCGCGCGGGGCTCATGCCGGTAAGAATCGCGGATCGTGTTGGGGAGCAGAGGGGGCTCGCGGAATAGGCTCGCGTAAAGGTCATGCCGCGCTGCGCGAGTCGGTTCAGATTCGGAGTCTGATGAAATCGCGTTTGGCCATTCAGCGAGGTATCGCTCCATCCCAAATCATCGGCCAGGATGAAAATGACATTGGGACGCGATGCAGGCTCCGTAGCCATGGCTACAGGTGCATGAAGCAACGAGGTTGCCAGCAACGCTGCAATCGCGAGGGGACAATTGGATCGCCAAAGGCTCATCAGTTGCCTTTCGATTTCTTCTTTTTCTTGGGGTTCGCAGAAGGCTCTGGGGGTTCCAGAGGGCCTGGATGTATACGCTGCTGGAGCAGTTGATCGAGTTGCCGGCCGAGCGTCTCCCGCGTGGCGGATTGCGCAGCATCGCCCGCGATATTCCGTTCCTCGATCGATAGGCTCCCTCGCCGGCTGGTGCTGGGACCGCTGCGATAATCGTACAGTTCCTCGGCGACGACGTTGCGATCGGGCCAGGAAATCCAGCGCGTGTAGCGATGTGTATCGGTACGCAGCGAGTAGCCCATGAATCGCGGCTGGTTCGGGCTGAACGGGCGAGCGAATTGGCTCAGGACGGCGGACTGTCCCGGAGCCTGGGGATCCTCGAGCATCGGCTTGAGGTTTCGGCCATCGAGGCCGTCCGGGACAGGGAGCGAGGCCAGGGAGGCGAGGGTCGGGTAGAGGTCCACGAGTTCGACTAGCCCGTTGCTTCGTGCTCCCGGTTGCTTCATCCCTGGGGACCGAATGATGAGCGGCACGCGTGCATCGCGTTCGAAGTTGGTCCCTTTGCACCATCGGTCCTTTTCGCCCAACGCGTATCCATGATCGGCGCACAACACGACGATCGTGTTGCCTGCCAAGCCTTTTTGCTCCAGAGCGGAGAGCAATTTGCCGATCTGGGCATCGGTGTAACTGACGCAGGCGTAGTACCCATGCCTAAGGGTGCGTGTCGTCGTGAGATCGAGATGTTCATCGTCCGGTATATCGCGATATCCACCCAATTCGCGATGGTCGTTCGGAGCGTTTTCAGAAACGCCTTCAACGGTTCGACCGTCGTCTTGTTGTTCGAATACCGATGGATCATGCAGATCCCAGTACCGCTTGGGTGCGTTGAACGGAAGATGGGGTTTGAAGAAACCGACCGCCATGAAAAAAGGTTTTCTTGCCGATTGCAACTCCTGTAACTTTTCGATGGCGACATTCGCTAGTTTGCCGTCGGGGTAGCCATCGTCGGCGACATCGGCCGCTTCCCAGGCAGCACCTTTGCCCTGCCCCGATTTGCCCACCAGCGAATTTCTCCATCCCGGCTGCTTGATGATTTCAGGTTCGGACCAGGACGCAGGATCCAATTCGCGCTCGTCGCCGCTGAATACCTTGCCGAGGGCTGCGGTATGGTAGCCATGATTCTTGAAGTGCTGCGGGAGCGTGACTAGATCGGGTTGGGTTGCTCGAAAGAGATTGCGATTGTGCCATACGCGCAGATTATCGGGCAACCGACCGGTCAGAAGAGATGCACGCGAGGGGCCGCAAACGGCTTGTTGGCAGTAGGCACGATCGAACACGCGGGCGGTGCTGGCAAACGCATCGATGTTGGGGGTTTTGGCAACCGCATCTCCGTAACATCCCAGCGCGGGGCGCAAGTCATCGACCATGATGAGTAGGACGCTCGACTGCTGCGCCGACGCAACCGACGCAATCAGAAAGGTGAGGTATAGAGCAGCAGGGATGCGCATGGCGGTCATGATAATTTGCAAGGATATCTCAGCGAGGACCGGGGGCATTGACCGTTGCGGCATGCTCGGGATCCTCGGCGAGGTTGCGGAGTTGATCCGGATCGTCGTGGGTGAAATAAAGCTCGTCGCTGGGGCTTAGCGCGAGAAATACATCGGCCTGGGCAGGAGTCAGTTCCTGCGCGTCGCGTGCGGCTCGCAGGGACGCGTGTGCTGGAGATCCCACAGGATCGGCAGCCCAGGTCATTCCAGCTGACATCGTCAGCGATGCAGATGACGAAGTTCGTAGTCGAGTCGGCCGAGGCATCGCCTACGAAACACAACCCAAAGAGCTTGACAGCAAGAAACGATCGACGGGAAATAAAACAGTCGGCGGATTTCATCCCGCGATTGTAACGCTGGACCCTGGCAAGTGCGCGGCAAATCCTCGGCCAATCCTGAGCTGATCTAGTCCTTCGCGACTTCGATGCCGTCGGAATGGATGGCCGTGACCCGTTTCCCATTGGGCAATACGTCTCCCACCCGAATCACGCGATCGCCCAGAAGTGCCGATGCCCCATTCGGCGTTTGAAAGACGGCTCGAACTTTCAACGGATCCTCAGGCACAATCTCTTGCTCAACCTCTGGTCTCGCCGCGTCATTCTCCGAAAGTTCATCCGCGGATGTCGACTCCTCGAGCTCTTTCGACCTTGGGAACGGTTGCATTAATACGATCTCTTCCCAATCGTATTGCGGCCACTCGACCTTTTTCTTGGTCGTCACCAATGTCTCCCGACTTGTGGTCTCCATCTCGGGCGAAATCGGCGGGTTGCTCGCGTCCTGCATCAGGACCAATCCGAGAAGGGCTGCCAGAGCAGGGATGAGTGCAAGTTTGAATTTAGGAGATTTAGCAAACATCGATGATCTTCTTTCAGGTTCGAGCCACCGAAACCAGCTCGCTCTCGCTCCACTCGGGAGCAAAGAGAATGCCTAGCTCCAAATCGATGGTGCATCCCTTTTTGTTGGCCGTAGGTGTGATCAATCGCAGTTTTTTCAAGTAGACGAGGAATGGAAAGTCCTCTAACGATCGAGCGAAGGCGAAAAGTCCCGCGTAAGATGCGTTCAGGCTCAATTGAAAGGATCGCACCTTGCATTTCAGATCCTTCGTGTCGATCGATTGGTTGCCCACGGGGCGGAAATCGTTCAGTTTGCAATGGCACGCTGCAACCACCTTTTCCAACTCGCGCAGAATATCGGAATCCACGAGCCGAACGGGAACTCGTTCTCGGAGCCTGCGAAACGATGCTGAAATTTGATCGCGGTCTTTCATGGCCTCATCGAGCTGAGATTCGATTCGAGCGGTATTCTCGAGAAGCTCCGAATCTTGCTGGACCTCGTATTCCATCCGGCTATGCCATGCTTGGATCGACTCTCGCACATGCCATCCGAGATAGCCCAGCGTCCCCATCATGAGGACTCCTGCGATGTGAACAATCCAACGCAAACGTTCCAGGACGGGATGCGATAGTTTCCATTTATTCAGCATACGTGCACTCCAATTCGAATTCGTCGACTTGCTGGTTTGCCACGATCGAATCCCGGGCGGACTTCAGCAGAATCGATTGGAACACCCCAAACTCTTCCAACCTCTGGACGACTTCGGCGACCGTAGGACTGGTCCCTGTGTATCCGCGAGCCACGATTTGGGTCGTGAACGCGCCTGACGGCTTCTTTTCGGCAACCGGTTTTCCAGCCGGGGCGGATCCGCTCGGTTTGGATTCGCTCTGGATCAAGACCTGCAGGTCCTGCAGGGCGATCGGCGAATCGTCCGATTGAAAGGTCTTTCCGAAAATCCCGAGTAAGGAAGGGATTCGATTGGGAGGCAGAACGGCTCGAATGCGCTGGCTCCGTTTTTTTACGTCTGCGGTGATGACACGGATCTGCTGCGTCTTGCTCTCTTTCAATCGCAAGGGGGCGACATCTTTGTTCAGCCGTTCCAGATCCTGCTGCAGTTTGAACGACTGGATGCTCAAGGGAGCAGAAAGCGCCACCAAGGTGATCGCCCAGACCGCAATTGCAACCCCCCAATTCTTGGTGGCCCGGATCAACCGACTTTGCGAGACCAGTTCCGGTGGGAGCAGATTGACGTGCATCAGGATCTCTCCCAAGCGATAGCCGACAAACCGGCGGCGACCGTATAGAGACTGGCTGGCAAACCGGGGCTGCTTTCATGGCTCGAAGGAATAGTCCATCGTTGCGTGGGCAACTCGACCAACTGTTCCAACTGCTCGCAGACCTTGGGCATTACGGAACCACTTCCACATACGAGGATTTCCGTTGGATCATCTCCATACTGTTCCGCTCGAAGGTATTCGAGGGTACGGTAGATCTCGGCTGCGAGCGAGTGCACGAATCGGACCTGATACTCGGAAACGATTTCCAGCAATTCGCTGGATGGATGGTGGATGTCCTGGGATGCCTGGGATGCTTTGAGAATGAGCAGGTATACCTCGGTCGGACTCAATGCGAATTCCCGTCCCAGAGGCAGCAGTACATTTTCGAAACCGTGATGGCTGAGGACTCGCGTTACGACAGGTAATCCCTGCTGGGCCTGGGTCAGTGTCGTGCACGCGTCTCCCAAATGCACCATCAGGCAAGATTGCTCGGGTACCGCGACAACCATTTCCGCCGATCTCGCGAGTGCACAGGGGATCGCATCGAGCACCTCAGGCGTGTAGCCAGCTCGCGTCACCATCTCGCCGAGCCAAATCGTGAATGCATAATCCGCCGAAACGACAGCCGCGCTTCGCCTGTTTTCCGTCGTACGCCGAGTCACGGGCAGTTCCCACGCCTTGACGAGGTTGGCCTCGAAATCGAAACTCGAATCCTTTTCCAGTTCGGACTCGACAGCTTGATCGAGACCTTCCGAGTCCTTGGCCTTGACGTCGAACTCGCGGTAGTCGATCGCTTCGTCCCCGATGGTAAAGGCTGTTGCTGAGAGGCTGAACAACGATCTCGCTTTCTCGGCCTGCTCGATCATGCTCTGCATGGCTCTTTGCGGACCCGGCTCCCCGGGCGAATCGCCGTTGACGATCGCGCTGTGGGAAGCAGCGCTCGGGAACGCAGTCCACCGGGCATCCAACGTGTACTGGTTGCCGAGCTTTTCCACCTGGGCCATGTGGATTGCATTTCGGCTGATATCCAGCCCTACCCAGCCCAATCGCGGGTTCTTGAAGAGATTCGTAATTCTTTGGATGGGTTTGGCAAACATACTGAGGAAGCGTAGTTCTCGATACGCAATCACAGAGATTCGAACGCAGCCAAACCGCCTCTCCGCATCAAGACGCCGTCGTTATATCCAGCATAGGCAGCACGATCGACATCACCACCGTTCCGACTACGCCTCCTAGGGTGATGATCATTGTAGGTTCGAGCAGCTTCACGAACCATCGCAGTTTTTGCTCACCCTCGTTTTCGTAGTAATCGCCGATCGTTTGGAGGACGAACGCCAGCTTCGCGGAGCGTTCGCCGGTCTCCAGCATGTGGCCAGCGCCCGATGGAAAGAAGGAAAACGCACTGACGGCCGGCCCGATCCCTTTCCCCTCGAGAATGTCACGTTCCATGGATCGAAGCATATCGCGATAGTAAACATTTTGCGTTGCCCTTTGGGTCAGCCGGACCGTTTCCAAGAGCGGCACACCGTTTTCGATCATGGTTCCCATCAATCGAAAGATACGCCCTGCCATCAGAGGGCGGCTTGCCTGACGGAAACCAACCATGTTGAGCACGATGTAGTCGACAACATAGCGCCACTGAGGCAATCGTCGCGCATAGAGCAATCCGGCTGCCAAGGCGCCGGCGAAGCAAACGATCAGAATCCAATGGGTCTGCAGTGTCGTCCCAATGGCGAGCAAGAAGGAAGTGATCGGCGGAACCGGCCTTTCCATGTCCTGGAAGACCTTGGCGAATTGCGGGAGTACGAAGAAGAACATCGAGGAGATGACGGAGCTGGTGATAAACAACAGTACGGCAGGATAGGTCAGCATCGACAACACATTGCTCTTGAGTTGCTGGTCTCGCTGCATCAATGTTGTCATGCGCTCGAGAACTTGGACCAATTTGCCGGAGTTTTCTCCGGCATCGATCACGGCCACCATGGAGACATCGAACACCTTGGGGTGTTTCGCCATCGCCGCCGACAAGCTTGTTCCCTCTTGCACATCGCGGTAAATCGCGATGAGAACCTCGCGAAGCCCGGAATGTTTGCATTGTTGGGCTACCATCTGGAGTGCGCTGGCCAGATCGTCCCCGGACTGGATCATGATCGACAACTGGGACCAAGCGACCACCAGATCGCTCTTTTTGACCCGCTTTTTTGTCGCTAACGAAAACGAGCCCCAGGAGGCAGTTGGCGAAGCACCGCTCGCGTTCCCTTTTCTGCGAGCGAGTTGGATCGCGGGTCTGGTTTGGAGCCCCGAGATCCGCTCGGGATTCGACGGCGCCAGTCCTGCGATACGCATAGAGCCTCGCGACGAAATCTGGGATGTACGATCTCTGGCCCCTTGGACCATGATGCCTGATTTGCTTTTGCTTTGCGGAAGAGTCATCTTAGAGTCCGTGCAAACGTGTTACTCATCGCAGTAAGCGACTTCCAAAACCTCATCGATCGTCGTTCTTCCAGCCTCTGCCAGACAAATCCCTTCGTCCATCAACAAACCCCGCCCCATTTTGCGATGGTAAGCCCTCAACGCGTCCGAGGTGCAATTGTTGGTGATCATTTCCCTCGCGGCCCGATCGAGACTGAATATTTCGTAGATCCCGGTACGGCCACGATATCCGGTATCAAAACACTCCCGACACCCTTGCCCCCGATGAAACTGCTTGCGACGGTCTCCCGAGTAACGAATCGCATCGAGTTGCTGGGCGTCGGGATAGTAGGCGATATCGCACGCCGGACAAATCGTTCGCACCAAGCGCTGCGCGATGACGCCGAGCAGAGAGGCAGAAATCTTGAACGGTTCAATCCCCATGTCTCGCAACCGAGTGACTGCTCCGAAACTGTCGTTGGTGTGCAAGGTACTGAGTACCAGGTGCCCAGTGAGCGCAGCCTGAATCGCAATCGACGCGGTCTCGCCATCGCGGATTTCACCCACCATGATCACGTCCGGGTCCTGACGCAGAATCGAGCGGAGCGCATCGTTGAACTGCATCGCTTTGTTGCTGCTGACCTGAACCTGGTTAATCATATCCAACTGGTATTCGACGGGATCCTCGACCGTGACGATGTTGCGCTGCACGGATTTGATCAACTCGACAGCCGAATACAGTGTCGTCGTTTTGCCGCTCCCGGTCGGACCGGTGGTCAACAGGAGTCCATACGGACGTTTCAACAGATCTTTGATCGTCGTCAGCACCTCCTCTCGCATTCCGAGTTTGTCGAGATAGAAGGTGACATTCTTTTTGTCGAGCACTCGCATCACGACTTTTTCACCGAGAATCGTCGGAAGAGTCGAAATCCGAAGATCGATCTCCCGGCCATCGACGCGAAGGTGAATTCGTCCGTCTTGCGGGACTCGGCGCTCAGAAATATCGAGTTTGGCGAGCACCTTCATGCGGGAGACCATGGCTGCATGGTACTCGCGCTTGGGATGCAGGATCTCCCGCAGGTAGCCATCGACCCGGTATCGGACCACCGAAGCGTTTTGGGAGGGTTCGAAATGGATATCGCTCGCTTTTTGGCGTATTGCCTGGACGATGATGTAGTTGACGAGATTGATCACCGGACTTCCGTCGGTCAACGAAACGACATCTGACAAGGAGACGTCGATCGCTTCGGAATCGATGGACAGCGAATCCTGATCCAAATCCGCAGTCACTTCGTCGACTGAAAAATTATCTTCGTAGCAATGCTTGAGCGTTCGCTCGATCGAACCTCGCATCGCCAGCACGGGCCGAATCTTCAACCCCGTGATACGAGTTAGTTCGTCGATATGACGAAGATTCTTGGGGTCACGCATCGCCACGGTGAGCGTGTCCCGGACCAAAAACAAACCGAGAACGCACATGTTCTCCGCTTTGGATCTCGGAATCCGTTGAACCGCGATCGGATCCACCAACCCGTTCCGCAGACGAACAGCGGGCACACCGATCTGCTGGCCCAGGAACAGCAACAGGGAGACCTCATCGACGATCCCCATCTCAAGCAGAGTCTCTCCGAGTTGATTGCGGTTTTTCGCGTGCGAGCGCAGCGCCGACTCCAGATCGTCAACGCTGATGATCCCTGCGCCGACGAGGGATTCCCCGAGTTTGTTCGTTGTGCCCGCCTGAGGCTTGACCGGCCGAATAGGACGAAGCGGGCTGCGGAGCCCTAGCCCCCCGCCAAGAGCAGAAGGGAGTGATTCGAGAGGGGGGGGAGGATCGAAAGTCATTTCGAGAAGCTCCCGAGGGCTTGAACATAGTCGAGGTAGACTTGAAATTCGCGGTGCAGTCCATTGATCCGAAGAATGTCCTGACAAAGGGGG
>JBKDPB010000158.1:0-8515 GCA_046342615.1 Planctomycetota bacterium
GTCCATGACGGAGGCCAGGAGATTCCGCTAACTGCCCGAGAGTATGCCCTCGTCGAGTTGCTCGCGTTGAATCGAGGGAAACTGGTCTCCCGCAGCATGATCTACGATCACATCTTCGACGAAGACGATGATAGCCTGTCCAACATTGTCGAGGTGCACGTTTCGCACATCCGAAAGAAACTAGGCAAGGACTGCATTGAGACGCGTCGCGGACAAGGGTATCTCATCGATGGCTGAAGCGGCATGGAGTTGGGTTCCCTGGTTGCGATCGTTGCGATGGCGGATCCAAGCCTGGTATGCAGCGATATTGATCCTGTCACTCTTGACGTTTGGAACGATGCTTTACTGGGAATCGGCTCGCGCCTTGTGGAGAGAAATCGATGGCGATTTGACCGGCGGGGTTCGAGCTCTCGAAGGGACGATGCGCGGGCCTCCTCCACCGTTTCGGAATCCAGGGCCTCCGTTTTCGAAGGAGGATCCTGGCTGGCGACCTGAGTTGCGCGATCGCGAGGGGGGGCGGGAATTCAATGACAGGCACATGCCACCTCCTCCGCCATTCCCGCCGCCAAACGGAGAGGAAGGCTGGTTTCCGCCCCGCGATCGAGGGCCGCCTCGGATGATCGATTGGGCCGCCTTCGACCGGATAGCACCCTTTCGACTCGTCCGGCCAGATCGCGGTTCGTATCGAGCGGTTTGGAATATGGACTCGACCGTGATCCATCAATCCGGTAGCGTCGAGAATGGGCCGAGGTGGGAACAAGTGAACGACGCCACCCGAGGTTTTCAGGAAGGAAGCGTCGCTATTCGACAACGGGGAATGTTTCGAGAAGCGTATTTGGTGGGGCCGAGACGTTCGACGGTTTTTTGCGTCGGGATCGACGTAACGCCTGAGCTTGATCGGCTTAACCGTTTGTTGGGGCTGTTGGCAGGCGCGGGATTGATGGTGTGCGGTTTAGCGCTGGGAGGAGGAGCTTGGTGTCTCCAACGAACTCTTCGACCCATGCGCAGGATGCAGGAGACGGCGAGCACGATCCGTACCGACAATCTCAACCAGCGTTTGAACGCCGAATCGATCGACACCGAACTCGCGGAATTCACGGCATCGATTAATGCCATGCTCGATCGCGTCGAAGCGGGGTTTGAGCAACAGCGGCAATTCGCGGCGGATGCCTCGCACGAATTGCGCACTCCTTTAGCGATTCTCCTCTCGAGCACGGAGTTGGCACTCAGCCGCGAACGAACGCCTGAGGCCTACCGCGCCGAATTGGAAAAATGCCAGCGGGCAGCCCAACGCATGAAATCGCTCGTCGAAGCCTTGCTGACGCTCTCTCGAATGGATGCGTCCGGTCAAACGCTCGCCATGGAACCGGTCGTGATGGATCAATTGTGTCGCGACCAATTGGAGCTGCATCAAGAACTGGCAACACAGCATCAGGTTTCGATTTCCTCGAATCTCGAGTCATGCGTCCTCGCTGGGCATGCCGGGGTTTTGGAACGGATGGTCGCGAACCTGTTGCTCAACAGCATCCTTTACAATCGCGAAGGGGGATCGATCCAAGTAACGCTGAAACCCGAAGTGGACTCGATCGTTCTCGAGATTTGCGATACCGGGATTGGGATTCCCAAGGAGGAAATTCCGAATCTGTTTCAGCGGTTTTATCGAGTCGACAAGGCCCGTTCTCGGCGGACTGGCGGCAGTGGACTGGGCTTGGCGATTTGCGACTTGGTTGTGCAATTGCATCACGGAAAGATCGACGTGGAATCGAAGGTCGGTGTCGGATCCACGTTTCGTATCACGTTGCCCATGCGACAGCCTATCAAGTAATGCCCTGATTACTCATCCGGTTTCAGTTCCCACTCTTCCTCATCGTCCTCGTCGCCATGGACGGAGATCGCCCATTCCGGATATGGGGCGTCGCTCCCCTTCATGGCGTGCCAGAGAACACGATTCAGTCTTTCCTCGGGCGCTCGGTCGATCTCTCGAAAATTCATCTCATCCGACCATTCGGCATGGAGTCGTAGCAACGGGTCGCGGAGAGCGACGGAGTCAGGGTTCATTTGATCCAAGGGGATCGATACTGGGACCGATGTAAACGGAGTGGTGTCGGCGGTGTCTTGAAAACAGTCGAACATCGGGGTTGCGCTAGCGTCGAATTGATTCATAGGTGGCATGCCGAGGATTTGCTCCATCGTTCTGAGCATGCTCGTGGTGTTGTATTGGGTACTGACCAGTGCGCCGCGACGCGCGTAGGGACTGATACAGTAAGCAGTGGTTCGGTAACCACTGACGTGGTCCCAACCCGCTTGCGGATCGTCTTCGATGATGAAGATGGCCATCTTCGGCCAGAACGGAGACTTGCTCAATCCCTCGACCATGCGTCCCACCGCAAGATCTCCGTCAGCCATGCATGATGCCGGGGTGGGGCAGTTTTTTGCGGTGCCGCTCGTATGGTCGTTGGGTAGACAAACGATGGTCAGCTGCGGGTAGGAGCCGGACTTCTCGAATTCTGCGAGCTCTTTCAAGAAGTAATCGGCACGAACTTGATCCGGTACAGACATGTTCCAGCCGATGTAACCCGTGGGTGAAAATGGCCGGATGCTCTCGATCCCTGGAACCGATTCAAAGATGACCAGATCTTCGACCCCTTTCCATGTCTTGAAGCAACTCATGTAGTCCACAGGCCCCTTGCGGTTCGGGTCTCGCCAACGGACGGCGGGCATCATGAATTCGCCATAGTTGCGGATGCGGATGTTGTGTTTGATCGCGTTGTCCCAAATGAAACCCGCTGGCGAGTAGGCGAGAGCGTCGATATCGCTCTCTTCCATTCCATCTGGGTAGCTGCGAGGAAAGCCTGCAAAACTCTTTTCCAAATAGTCCGTTGCGATAGCGGTCGTGCTCCAGTTGTGACCGTCTGCACTGAGAATCCCGCAGCAGTAAGTGTTGTCCAACAATACGAACTCATCGACGAGTTTGTGCTGATTGGGTGTAATGTCTCGTCCAAAGATGCACAGCTTCGGATCGCCATTGCCCCGAGCGAGATCCCCGAATACTTGATCGTAGGTCCGGTTTTCCTTGATCATATAGACGACATGTTCGATGGAGCTGGGCTCGCCGATTCGTTCGGGAATCGGCCTTGGTGGTTGGCCCGGACGGGCGGGCAGCCGCGACTTGACCATCGCGTCATAGCGCATGTTCCGAGCCGAGCGCTCCGACAACGCGGGGAGTTCGTCATCGCTGGGAATCGAAAAAATCGATAGGCTCCCTTGATACTGATGGGAGTTGTATCCTTCCCCTTCCCCCTGCTTTTTCGTTTGCGTGGGGAGCCCCTTGATATTGGCGACGACGAGCGTCCGGTCGCTGGGCTGCAGGGTGATGGCGCCAGGAAACCAGCCCACAGGGATTAAACCGAGCAAGCGAGATTCACCTCGATCCTCGGGCTCAAAATGGACTACTCCGATAGCATTTTGTGTTCCGTTGGCTACGTAAAGGCGTTCGCCAGATCGGTCGAATACGAGCGCGTTCGGCGATGCTCCGAATAAATCGGCAGGATTCTGCTTGACGAAGATCGTATCGACAACGGTGTCGGACGCCGTGTCGATGAAACTGAGGGTGTCACTCCCGGCGTTGGCACACACCACGTATCGCCCATCGGGTGAAACCGCGAGAGCAGACGCATGTAGGCCGACAAGGATCTCGACCGTCTTGCCGGTGTCGAGCTGGATGATGCTGATCGAACCTTCGCTGGCGATATGTCGCACGGGGTCGACGCGCACCGTGGTGCCTTTGCCCGCAGGGCCTACCGTATCACCAGGTTGCGGACGCCGACCGCCCCAGTTGCTGACGTATGCTTTGCCCGCAGCAAGAACGACGTCATATGGCGCAACGCCGACATCGAAGGCACGCAGTGTTTTCCCGCTCGCCGGATCGAGCTCGAGCAACCGGTTTGAAAGGTTTCCGCAAACGTACAGTCGGTCACCGGAGGATGAGAATGCAAGCCCGCTCGGTATCTCCTGCTTCCTCTGTGGGGCTCCCGCGTCCGGCAAACGCAGCACGTGGGACGGTTTCACCGTTCGCCCCTCCTCGACCGAAAAGACCTTGATCGATCCCTGGACGTTGCTCAGGTAAATCTGCTTGCCGTCTCGAGAAAAGATCAAACCAGTGAAGCTAAGAAGGGGAGCGTTTTCGGGCTTGAGGTTATTGGGGGCGGCAGGCGATGCATCAATGGCTTGGGATTCGTTCGGCATCTCGACATAGGAGAGCACGTCGCCGGTTCGCGGATCGAATGCGACGAGTTTGTTGGTCTTGCCCGAGGTGATCCCAAGCGAGCCGTCGGGGGAAATCGCGACGGCTTGAGGACGCATGCCGGGAAGTTCGACCCAATTTCCATACGGCGTAATGCGCTGATGAACCGGCGTCATGATCGAGCGGTCTTGGCTGCGGCCGACCAGTTCTTGTGGCGGATTGTCCTGCCCACGCAGCGTCGCTCTCGGCAGAAAGAGGCATACCGCAACAACCGGCAGTAGCGCGATGTGGATTCGCATTTTCATGATCTCGATTAGCAGGATTTGGGGGAACGTCATCTCGGACTAGACGTTGACGTACCAAGTGTAACCGAGTCCAATTCGTCGTGCACGATTGCAAGGCTGCTGTACGGATCCTGGCGGGTTGAGGTCACAGGGATATACGCGGTCGATTCAATATGAAGAGTTGATGAATCTGTCAAACATTGCTTGGAAACAAAGGACTCATTCAACCGATGAACTCCAATCCAAATTACCTGAATCCGGGGATCCCTCCTGGATTGAAGTGGGTCAACATGCCCGTGGTTGACGCAACCAACGAATCGCTGCGCGGGTACGGGGAGTTGGTCCATGCTGCGGATGGTCGCGAGATCGAGATTGTTCGCTGGCCTGCAGGAGGATGGAGGCCAGTTGACACCGACAGCGGGGATGAAGGAGGGACCAAGCAAGGGGTTTTCACCGCGGAGTGGAAAGGAGACCTCCTGTATGGCAAAAATGAGGCGGTCGGTGGCGAATACATCCTCGGTTACGGAGCGGATCCCGGTACGGCGAGCGAGGCGCACGATCGACTGCCGGAACGCATTCTGCTTTGGCATGCGAACTACCATCCGGATGGTGGCCAGTTGTTCTTTCCGCTGGAACCACACCCTTACCTGGTGCCGCTGGCTCTTCCAGGAGACGATGTCAAGCCAGATGATTTCGTCTGTTTCCGGTTTTCGGGCGATCAAGGGCTGTACATTCATCCCGACATTTGGCACGAAGGGATTTTTCCCATGCAAGGCTCGAATCGATTTTTCGACAAGCAAGGCGCAGTCCATGCGCGAGTCTCAGTCGACTTCGCGCGCGAGTTTCACTGTTTGCTCTGTGTTGAGCTCAAGGCTATCCGCTGAGATGTTCGCCGGAAACTAGGCATTCAAGGGGATGCTGGGGTTGTCGGCGATGTTGACCCAGACGTGAACGTGGGGGGCGCCGCGGAAATACCAAACGAAGCTTGGCCCCTCCAACCGCCAGTTATCCCAAACTCCGTCATCGCCGATATCGTCATCGGTGTAAAAGGCGAGGTGCAGTCGATCGATTCCCCCTTGCTTGGCCAGGCACTGGTGAACTTCCTCTCGATCGGTTGTGCGAAACGGCTCGATTAATTTCTCGAGCGTTTGGATCAGCTCCGCTTTCTGATCTTGTGCAAGTTCAGAGATGGGAATGCCTGGGTATCCTCGATCCCGAAAACCCACTGCTTCCTCGTCGGGCGATTCGGAGACCTCCGCTCGTTTTCGTTGCCGACCGTCGAGCATATTGTAGACGCGATTGGCCGCCAGGGCCTGCTCCCAGAAGACGTTGCCAGGGTGCTTGGCCGATTCGTCATCGGTTCCCGCTGCGTGACCATAGAATATGGGGCCACCCAGAGCCACATGCTCCTGGGTATTTCCATCGCAGCGTAGCGTGGTGTGGCGTCCCGTCAGCACAAATTCGAAGTGTTGGCTTCCTGGAGTACCAAAAATAGCGAGGCTTTGTCCGACGCCAAAGCCTCCCATGTCGTCCTTCAGTTGCCGATCGAACCGGTCGTGCCAATCCGGATGGATGATGCCGAGGAAAATATCGCGAACGATCGCTTGCTGGTCCCGCGTGTAAAAATCGCTGAGGATCGTTGGTTGGGTGATCTTCCAGTTGTTGGCGACGCGCGTTCGAAGAAGACCCTGGTCTTTGGTGGTGTGCTGCCAATCAAAGCAGACGACTTCCTTCTGTCGAGGCGATAAGGAATCGTAGAGAACCTTGACGAGAGTTTCCGGGGGTTTTCCCGTTTCCTGAGAGGCGATACTGCGATCGGCGTTCAAGGTGGCAGCAAGAGCCGCGGCCGCGGATGTGGCTTGCAAGAAACGGCGACGATCCCAATCCGACGGGAGTTTCGATACATCACCGGGGTATTGTCTCTCCATGGTTTACGCTCCTGATCGAGGTTGCATGACGGATACCGTGAGAAGATGATGATAGCCGCCGTCCGCCCGATGAGCCACCGTCACCCTTTCGGATTCCACTCCGGGAATTTTTCCAGCTGGAGTTTCAGCGCCGCGCGGGCTCGGTTGAGCCGGGATCGGACGGTACCGATCGAGATGCTCAGGACATCGGCGATTTCTTCGTAGGAAAGGTCCTCCATTTCCCGGAGGACCAAGATCGATCGGTGGTCCTCCGAGAGCAATGCCAAGGCTTGATGGACCAGTTGTGCGTCTTCATGGCGGGACATGCGATCGTCAGGCGATTCTCCGTTGGCAACCGGATCATTTCCCGTATTCTCCCTCGACTCCTCCAGCGAAACGACCCCGCGTTTGCGTCGGCGACGGGCTAGGGCGTAGTTAAACGCGATTCGATAGACCCACGTAAAGAAGCGGCTGTTCTGCTGAAACGTGTCGAGCTTGAGATAGGCCTGGATGAACGATTCCTGGACGACATCCTCCGCCTCGTCTGCGTTGCCGACGATGCTGATCATGGCGGTGTAGAGACGGTCTTGGTATCTCAACACCAACGTCTCAAACGCCGCACTCTGGCCCTCGAGGGCTAATTGGATCAGCTCTTCTTCGTCGTTCACAAGCGTTGGATTTTTTCCGTTTTGCGGCAAAAGACCACCCACGACCCACCATGGTCCGCGCCGGATCGAAGTTTGTCAAACGCCATGACGCAAAGTTTCCCGTCATTCGTATCGGAGGGCATCGATGGGATCGAGGCGGCTCGCCCGCCAAGCCGGGTAAAAACCGAAGCCGATCCCGACGCAGGCGGAAAAGATCAGGCTGACCACTGCGGCGAGGTAGTTGATGATGATCGGCCAGTCGCGACCGGAGGAGATGGCATTGATGGCGGTTGTCAGGCCCACCGAGCCCCCGATTCCCAACGCAACGCCGATCGCCCCGCCGATCACGGATAAAACCATGGCTTCGACGAGGAACTGCAGGAGTATATCGGTGGGGCGGGCCCCGACCGCCATCCGAATTCCGATTTCGCGGGTCCGCTCCGTGACCGAGACCAGCATGATGTTCATGATCCCAACTCCGCCAACCACCAGCGAGATCCCCGCGATCGAGGCCAACATGGCCGTCAGCGTTCCGGTCACGATCCCGAAGGCGCCGGCGATTTCGGTCGTGTTGGCCACCTCGAAATCGGGCGCCTGTCCCATCCCGATCCGGTGGCGGTCCATCATGATGGAACGAATCTCTGAGGATGCGGCGTTCATCAAGTCGGTCGATTTGGCGGATGCGAGAGCCACATCGACATTATTGAAATTCGATCCCTGCAATCGTTTCCGAACCGTGGTGTAGGGCATCAAGACGACATCATCTTGATCGTCTCCGACGATGTTGGCCCCTTTGGATGCGAGCACACCCACGATTTCGAAGGGAATATTCTTGATTCGTACGGTTTGGCCCAAGGGGTTGGCGGTCTGGAACAGCTTTTTCACCACGGTTGCGCCGATCACGCAAACTTTGTTGGCGTTGTTGATATCCGTCTCGGAAAAAAACGCACCTGCCACAATCTGCCAATTGCGTACCATCAAGTAGTCGGCGCCGACTCCCACCAACTCGCGCGGGCGCCAGTTGTTGTTTCCGCTGATCACCTGCCCAACCGCCCCCACAATGGGAGATGCAGCCAGTACGCTGGGACACTCTTTGGAAATCGCCTGGATATCCGCCGCCGTCAAGGTAGGAATCTGGCCAGACCGAGCGCCTCGCGTTTGGCGGCTCCCGGGAGAAACCACAATCACGTTCGTGCCGAGATTTCGAAATTCCCCTTGGACTAACTCGCTGGCGGACGTACCGATCGATACCATTGCCGTCACCGCAGCGATGCCGATGACCACTCCCAAGATCGTCAAGCCAGCTCGCATTTTGTTCTTGTTGAGCGCGGCGATGGCAATACGAAATGTATTCAACAACGACAAACCACGAATCTCCCATTTGGATCACGGAAACTGAGATCGTGTCCAGTGTACCTGGAAAGGGGCAGGAGG
>JBKDPB010000159.1:0-40532 GCA_046342615.1 Planctomycetota bacterium
GCGTTCGGCCGTCGAAGGGAGGAATTGAAATTCGATGCAACGCGCCTCGCGCATGCGCTGCGGCAACAAGGGTTCATCGGCGAAATCAGAGATGATCTCGTTCGCACTTCCCGAGTGCGTCGCTGGATAGATTTCCAACCCGAAATCCCGTTGCGCTTCAGACAAGGAGTACAGGAACGGATCGTTGAGGATAACGTCGACGCCGAATCGGCTGAACAGTTTAGGGTTCGAGGCTGCAGCGGGGATGGAGCCGACGCGATCGGCGAGAGGTCTGGGTACTCTCAGCCTTTCCGGTTGCATGTTTGGCGTTACGTTTTCTTTCGGCATGATCAAGCGGACTCCGCGCGAGGACGAAAGACGCGAAACTCTTTGCCTACGGTCGTTTTGATGCCCGCTTTGAGGAGGAGCAGACCCAGCTTGAGTCGATCGGGTTCGCGGAGTCGGTGCTCTTCGATATCCGAACTGATCTTGGGGGCGTCTCCTCGCAAAAAGATCACACCGCCGCGCATGCCGGAACCGAGCCCTTCGCCTGCTGAGCCACCGATGATCAAAGTGCCCTGTCGCATGTCGAGGCCAGCCAAGGCACCGGTGCTCCCGCGGACGAGCACATCCGCTCCTCGGAGCGACACCGCAGTTCGATCACCGGCGTTTCCGTAGATAGCGACCAGGCCGCCGCGCGCCATCGCGCCGGCTCCGTCGGAAACCGATCCTTGGCAGATCAGCAATCCGGAAGAGAGCGAGTGCCCCAAGAAATGCCCTGCATCTCCTTCCAGCGTGCACTCGCAATTATCCATACCGCAGAACGCGAATTTGCCCGCCGAACCCGAAAAGGAAACCGAAGGCAAATCGCTGAGACCTGAACCTAAAAAATCCTGACCCGAGGCTCCTGTGAAATGAATCGCGGGGGGTTCGGGGTCCTCAGCAAGAGGTGGTCGGGCCAGGGAGCGAAGCGCGTCGCGGATGGCGAGTTCCAAGCGGGCTACATCGCGGTTGGCGAGTGGGATTTCGAGCGTTTGGTTCACGGCAAGGGTCGGGGCTGGGCGTTAGTCGGACGGGTTACCTGATTTCTTTGCGGATGACTTCTTGGTCGATTTTTTCGAAGTGGTTTTCTTGGAGGCCTTTTTCGCGGCTTTGGGCTTGGCACTTGGAGTTCCGCTCTTCTTGGCTCCGCGCGCACCTTTCTTCTTGCTCGGTCCTGCGGCGGCTCTGGCTTCAAGAAGCGAGACGGCTTGATCAAAACCCAAATCGTCGGCGTTCATATCCTTGGGAAGCGAGGCATTGGTTTCGCCATCGGTGACATACAGACCGTAACGGCCGTCTCGCAGCTCGATCGGTTTGCCCGTCACCGGGGAAGGATCGAAAGACTTGATCGGTGGGGCGGCAACTCCACGCCCTCGTCCTCGCGCCGCTTTGGGTTGAGCCAGGAGTGCGAGGGCTTCCTCCAACGTGATCTCGAGCAGATCTTGGCCGGGCCCCAAGGAGCGGGAGTCACTGCCATATGTGAGGAATGGTCCAAAGCGACCTTGGGTCGCGATCACGGGCTCCCCATCGTCGGGATGGTTGCCGAGCGTTCGGGGCAAGCTCAGGAGCTTCACCGCCAAGTCCAATGTCACATTCTCGACATCGACTCCCTTGGGCAGGGAGGCATTCTTTTTATCCTCATCATCTGCAGCGCCCATCTGCACGTAGGGACCGAATCGGCCTTGTTTGATGTAGATCGGTTTGTTGAGGTCGGGATGATAACCGAGGGGCTGTTCGCCTCGTTCTTGTTTTTCGAGCAGTTCGATCGCGACGGCCAACGTCAATTCATCGGGGGGCATATCGTCGGGGATGCTGGCTCGCTTCTCTCCGCGTTCGACATAGGGACCGTAGCGGCCGATGCGCACGACCACCGGCGGTGAACCGGGTGCCAGCTCCGATGCCTCGTCGTGCAATGGATACGAGCATGCGATGCGAGGATCGATTTCGGCGACTTTTTGTTCGAGCAGCGGCCTGAGCCCAATGCCCCCGGGCGCTGCGCTATTGGTGGTGGATGCTTCACCGAAATAGAAGTCTTGCAAGTAGTCGAGGTTTTCGCGTTCGTTGCGGCTGATCTGATCGAGGTAGTCCTCCATCTCTGCCGTGAACTGGTAGTCGACGAGGGAGGCGAAGTGATCCTCCATCAGCCGGATCACCGCGAATGCGGTCCAACTCGGCACCAGCGCATTGCCTTTCTTGAAGACGTAGTCGCGCCGCAGGATGGTGTCGATGATGGCGGCATACGTACTGGGTCGCCCGATCCCGCGTTCTTCGAGAGCTTGCGTCAGGGATGCTTCGGTAAATCGAGCCGGTGGCTGGGTGGTATGCGAGAGGCTCTCGAGCTTCTTCAAATCCAAGCCTTCATGGATTTTCACTGCGGGCAGCAGACGCTCCTTCTCCGCCAGTTCCGCTGCTGGGTCGTCGCTCCCCTCGACGTAGGCTCGCAGAAAGCCTTCGAATTCGATCGAGGTACCGGTCGCCTGAAAGACCGCGTCCCCGGCTTCGATCGTCATCACCACGCGTTGCTTGCGCGCGTCCGCCATCTGGGAAGCGATCGTCCGTTTCCAGATCAGATCGAAGAGCCGGAACTGATCGTAATTGAGCTCGCGGCGGAGGGCTTCGGGAAGCTGGAATGGATGACCTGCGGGTCGAATGGCCTCGTGAGCTTCCTGAGCGTTCTTGACTTTGGTCGCGTAGGTTCGTTCGCTGGCGTACAAGAACTCGGGACCGTACTGGGAGCGAACCAGTTCGCGGGCTGCGTTGACGGCTTCCTTGCTCAGAGTCGTCGAGTCGGTACGCATGTAAGTGATATAGCCGTTTTCATAGAGGCTCTGGGCCACGCGCATGGCATCGCGCGCCGTCATCCCGAGCTTTCGGTTGGCTTCCTGCTGGAGCGTGCTGGTGGTAAACGGAGCTTTCGGGCGCTCGGTGTAGGGTTTGATCTCGATGTTCTTGACGACAAAGGGGGTCGATCGCAATCGATCTCGCAAGCTCGCGGCCGCCCCTTCGTTCAAGAGGAGAAGAGACGGATCCTTCAGCTTGCCGGTGGCCGGATCAAAATCCTTGCCTGAGGGGATTCGCCGACCGGCCACGGAAACCAGCATCGCGCTGAAGCTTTCGCCCGCTTGCGTTTTGAGATGGGCTTCGAGGTCAAAGTAGGTGGCGCTGTGGAAGGCCATGCGCTCCCGTTCCCGTTCGACAATCAACCGAACCGCGACGCTCTGCACGCGGCCTGCGGAAAGGCCGGGCCGGACTTTTTTCCACAAAAGCGGAGAAACGTCGTATCCGTAGAGTCGGTCGAGGATGCGGCGCGTTTCTTGAGCCTTGACGAGCCCTTCATCGATCTGTCGGGTGGATTTCAAGGCCTCTTGGATGGCTTCCTTGGTGATCTCGTGGAAAACCATGCGATGAACGGGGACTTTGGGCTTGAGGACCTCGCGAAGATGCCAGGAAATCGCTTCCCCTTCGCGGTCTTCGTCCGTTGCCAGGTAGAGGTCCTTGGCATCTTTGAGGGCGGATTTTAGAAAACTAACGTGTTTTTTCTTGTCGGCGGGGACGATGTAGAGCGGCTCGAAGCCAGCATCGACATTGACTCCGAGACTCGCCCAAGGTTCCGATTTGTATTCCGCCGGGACTTCCTTGGAGCCTCCAGGCAGGTCGCGAATGTGGCCGATCGAAGCCTCGACCTGGAACCGACTTCCCAGATATTTCGAGATCGTCTTGGCTTTTGCAGGGGATTCAACGATGACGAGGGATTTCTTTTCGCTCATTGGCATTCGCAACAGGATAGGATGAACCAGACGCCCGGCCGGACCGATGGTTCCGGCCGGACCGAATGAGGTTGTGATCGGGAGATCCGCCATTTGTCAAGTCCCCCTCCCCCCAACACTGCGATTGCGTGGAAGGACGGAAAACCTACAATCTTCCCCTGCCCAGGCGTTTTTTTCGCCAGGGTTTACCCGCTCGGCAGCGACTCCTCGGCAGCGATTCAAGGAACTCACCTTTCATGGCCAGTCCATTTTCCATTTTTCGCAAGAACCAGCGCCTCTGGATGGCTGGCGCCGTCCTGATCGCCATTTTGGCCTTCGTCGTCGCTCCGATGCTCGAATCGTTTTCCGGTTACGGCCGTGGGGTTCGCCCCGGGGCCGGAAGCGTCGCAGCCTCCTGGTCCGGGGGATCGATCACCCAGGACCAATTGGAGTCCGAACTGACTCAACTGGCGATCGCCAACACGTTTCTGCGCAAACTGGCCGTCGATGTGCGGGAAAAGGGCGGCCTTCCCATGGTCCCCGAAGTGTCCCCTGATTTGTCCTACGTCGGAATCGCTCAGGAAAGCCGCGATCCAGGGGTCATCGTTCAACGCAAACTCCTCGTTGAAGAAGCCAAACGACTGGGAATCTTTTTTGACAATCAGTCGGTCAAGACCTTCTTGGCTCGCTTCGTGGATGGCAAACTCAGTGGAGATCAAATCCAGAAAACCCTTCGGGAGGTATCCGGAGGCAGAATGACGCTGATTGATTTCTATCGCCTGATGAAGGAAGAGTTGGCCAAGAACGCGGTTCTTCGCTTGTCCAATTCCACGCTTCGCTACGAAGAACGGATCAACTCTCAGGGACTACCGGTCGCACTTTTGAGCCCGCCGAGCAAGAACTGGCAATACTTCCTGCGGTTCAACCGCGCTGCCACCATCGAAGCCTACCCGGTCTTCGTGAGGGACTTTACCGAAACCGTCTCGGCGACTCCGACCGATCGCGAACTGCGGGCGCTGTTCGATGAAGGCAAGTCGGTATCTCGAATCGAAGTTCCTATCCAAACCCAACCCGCCTTCATGATTCCCCCAATGGCCGATTTCGAGTTCTTGTCGGTCAATATCGATCAACTGATCGACGAGGAGAAGACCAAGATCTCTGAGGAAGTTCTGCGAGCCGAATACGAGCGACGCGTCAAGGAGAACCAGTTCCGAGTTCCCGACACAACGGCTGTTCCCGACACAACTGCCGATCCGGAAACGCCCGCCGCTCCGGAAATGCCAGCAACCGCGGCGCCGGATACGACGCCCTCCGTTCCGGAGCAACGCGCTCCGGTCTCCGATGAAGTCACACGTCCCCCTACGCTCGAAAACCCCGCCCAGGATGCACCCCCACCCTCTTCTTCGCTCTTGCCAAAGCGGGACGGAACATCGCCACGGTTGGTGAGCTTCCAGGATCCCCCGGCGGTGCCGACCGAACCCGCGCCGGTGACCGATCCGGCCGCCGCAGAACCTGCCCAAGGCGCACCCCAGCTGACCATCGAACCAGCGGCCGAGGCAGCGCCAACGGCACCTGCGGGCCAAGATGCGCCAGCCCTGCCCAAGATGCGGACGCAAACGTTTGAGGAAGTCAAGGATTCCATCGCCCGCGAACTGGCGATGGGGGCCGCCTACAAGAGTCTCGAACAGCGCGCCAATGAAATCCGCGACTTGATGGAGATCTATTCGGTGAATCGCCGCGCTTACGAGCGAGCCGTCGAAGAAAAGGACAAGAATGCCAAGGCCCCCGAGAAGCTGGATCTTCAGCAAATCGCAGACAAGTACGGTTTTCAGTACGGCCGCACCGGCTTGGTGGACGCCCGCACCGTGAGCACGCTTCCGATCGGGTTATCCCGAGTGACTCGCGGTTTGCGGATGGAACCGATCGAATTCGCTCGGCTGACAATGGTCTCTCCCAATGCTTTTGAGAGCGATTGGATCGGCAATCTCTACACCCCGCTGGCCAGTTCCAGTTTGTCCAGCCGCTTCATTTTCTGGAAAGTCGAGCACAAAGAGGCATCGACTCCCACGTTCGAAGCGGCCAAGGAAGAAGTCAGGAAACTATGGACGCTGCAACGAGCCAGCGAATTGGCGGAATCCAAAGCCCGCGAGGTTGCTTCCCGGGTCGGAACCTCATCGATCGCCGAGTCGCTCGATGACGAGAACCAACGCGCCCTGGTCGTCCGGCCAATTCCCTTCACATGGTTCAACGCGATGTTTGCAAACTTCGAAATCCAGCTGAGCAACATCGAAGGCCTGCAACCCATCAACAACGAATTCATGGAAAAGGTATTCAGCGCTCAAGCCGGGGAGACCATCGTTGTCCCCGATGCGGCCAAGGATATTTATTACGTGGTCAAAGTCGCTTCTTTCAATCCGAACGAGGAAGATTTGCTCACCCGTTTCTCCGCCGCTCCCAACACGACGGGTGTTCGCAACGTCGCCAACTTGGAAGCGAGACTGAGTTTCCCCGCCTGGTTCTCGAACCTTCAAAAACAATTCGGACTTCGCCAGCCATGATCCGGCTGCAGAAGGCTGCGCCCAGCGGTACGATTCTCATCGACGCGCCCGCGACCCACAACGCTCTGTCGCGAGAGATGATTCAGCAGTTGATCGACGCCTTCTCGGATTTCCACCGAGACAAGTCGGTCCGAGCGATCATCCTTTCGGCCACCGGTGCAACATTTTGTTCAGGAGCGAATCTCAAGGAGTGGCAAACCACCAGCCAAGAGCTCGATGCCCTGGAGCTGTGGAAAGAGGTTGCCGACGAAATCCAAGAACTGATCGAGTCGATGCTGAGGTTGCCCAAACCGATCATCGCCGCCGTCGATGGTGCCGCTCTAGGCCTGGGCCTGGCCCTCGTGCTGGCCAGCGATCTGGTGGTGGCCACCAAGCGAGCTTCCTTTGCTGCACCAGCACCCCAGCGCGGCTTGGTTTCGGGAATGGTTTCACCGCTCTTGATGTTTCGCTGTGGAGGGTCGGCGGCCGCGCGTATCCTGCTAGGAAATGAATCGATCGACGGCGACGAAGCCCATCGCATTCATTTGGTGCATCGATTGGTCCCCTCGGACCTGGTGTGGGCCAACGCGAACGAATGGGCAAAACAGATCGCACTCTCCGCCCAGGAAAGCGTTCAGATGACCAAACGGCTCATCAACGAAATGATCGGCGAAAATCTTCTGACCCACTTGGCGACAGGCGCGGCGGTCATGGCGACCGCCTGCAGCACCGAAGCGGCGATCGAAGGACTGGCTGCCTTCAGCGAAAAACGTCCGCCGAAGTTTCCGTAAAACGGAACGCCTCACCATGCGTCTGGATCGCACGTTCTTTTCCCAGCCGACAATCCGACTTGCAAAAAGCCTTCTCGGCAAGCATTTCGTGCACGAATCCGACGCAGGTCGAATGTCGGGCTGGATCGTCGAAGTCGAGGCATACCTGTGGCGCAATGATCCCGCTTGCCACGCTGCCCGCGGCATGACCAACAAGAACCGTTCGATGTTCGCTCGGCCCGGGACGCTCTACGTGTACTGCATCCACTCCTGCTGGTGCATGAACGTGGTGAGCGAAATCGAAGGGCGCGGTGCGGCCGTTCTGATCCGTGCGCTCGAACCGATCCAGGGCGTTGAACATATGCGGGTGCATCGCCCCGTCTCCGATCGCGTGAATCTGACCAACGGCCCGGGAAAACTTTGCCAAGCCTTCGGTATCCATCGCCAACACGACAGTATCGATCTGGTGGAGCACGATTCCCTCTGGATCGAGCAACCGGCATCGCCTCCCTCCTTTCAAATCGCCCGGTCCCCTCGCATTGGCATCCGGCACGGAGCGGAATTGCTGTATCGATTCTTTGTCGACGGCAACCGATTTGTATCCGGCCCAGCCTCATGCCACAGATCGCCAAAAAAACATTCGCTAAGTGATTAGAGTCTTGCAGTCCCAAGCCGCCCTTCCTATCCTGGCACACTTGGATTCATGAACATCGATCGTTTTTGGATGCGTTGCTCAGAAGATTCTGGCATGAGGTTTCGCGATGCGGGCACCCAACATTCGTACCAGCGGCGCAGCTCCTGGAGCCGACGGCCAGGTCAATCTTTACATCTCCGGCGAAGCGCGCGAACAATCGTGGTTCAACCCGCAGCGCCGCGTGGTGTTTGTCAACGGCATGCTCAACTCCCCGTCGGACCATCGCGACAGCGCCACGGCGCTATCGCTGCTGCAGGGATGTCCTGTCATCGGCGTCTACAATCGGACAGATGGATTTTGGTCCGATTTGGGCCAATGCATCACCGACAAAGCGCGACTGGTGCATATTCAGGCGGAGGTCGGCCATTTGAATTTTGCACAATGGGTATCTGCGACCCAAGCTCTGTTTCAACAGTCTCAACGCTTCAATCCCAGTCTTACCTTGGTCGATTTCGTCGGCTCGCTCATCCAGGACAATGCGGCGACCTATGCCCTCTATGGGTTGCTCGCAGGGGAAGGCGGAATCCCCCGTTCGACGCCGATCTATTGCCACAGCCAGGGGAATCTCATCACCTCGAACGCACTCACCGCGGTGGCACTTGCGCTCGGAGTCGACGCGCTGAGAGATATCGAGGTCCACAGCTTCGGTTCTCCGTGCCGTTACTGGCCTCCGGGTATCTCGAGAGTCAATAACGCATTCACATTCGATCCGGTGAGCTGGTTGGATCTCCGCGTGGATTTGTCGAGTTCCAAGATCGGCTTTGTTTGCGACCACGCTTTCACTCGCTACATGCAGCACGACGCCGAGTTCATCGTGAATCGATTTCGATGGGGCTCGTTTGGCCTGACCGCCAGTATGGATGAAGTCGGGCTCGCCGAGTACCTCATCCGTTTAGGGAACAACCCTACGCGCGTGAAACCCGTTTTCGAGCGTCTGCGCGACGCCCATCCATCCGATAGCGATGATGTCGCGTATGAATACACCTCCCGGGCTTCCGATAGCTTGCTTCGGTCGCTGAAGGGAAGTTCGCCATCGCTGATCAACCTGCTGATCGAACTTATGGATAGCGGATGGACTTCCAGCGAGGAGCAGGAAGCGATCTTGCGACTGCGAGCACTCTGATGACGGCGCTGCGAATCGCGGTTACCTTCGCTAACGCTGGCTAGTGCTCATGAGCTTGTGAATCTGCGTTGCGATCTCTGCAGCTTGCCTCTGGGCCGCGTCGAGCGGCAATCCTTCGGCTATCCCAGGTCGGACGTGCTGGGTCTTGGTCAGCCATGCATGCTTGAGAATCTCTTGCCGCTTGGCTATCTGTTCGAAGATCTTCTTCCCCTCGGGATGATCAGGGGAACCGTCCGCCTTCAAGCGGAGTCCCCAGGCCTTGGCGAGCGGGCCAGCGATGACCACTTGACCCTCCGCATTGGGGTGCACTCCATCGCCTGCAAAAGTAAAGTTCGAATTCGACGTTCGCGCCTCGAGCACGGCCTGTTTCATCGCACCATGGACATCATAAACCACCCAGCCTCGTTGGCGCTGGTCGAGCAACCACCGCGAGTACGCCTCCAAAACGTCATCGTAACCTTCGTAGGGTTGGCGATATTCATCGCGGCCCGCGGGAAGCAAGCGATCACGGATTGGGAGCGCATCGAAATACGCCGGCGTCAGATGGATGATTCCGGCTCCCTGTTTCACCACCGCGTCATGAAGACGTTCCATACCCGACCGAAATGCTTGGAAACGCTCCTCGCCGAGCGGATAGTAGATGCCATCGTTCATGCCATAGCATGCGATCACCAAATCCGGCTTGGTTTGCTCCAGGACGCGCTGCAACCGTTCATGCAGATCAGGCCGGGGAAACGCGCCTCCTGCATGACCTGGCTCTGACAATCCCGAGACGGTCTCGCTCGGAAGGCCCAAGTTCAAGAACTCGATCGGTCGGTCGGGATGCTGCACGATCCATGCCGACTCGAGACTTGCAATGTAGCCTCCTGAGTACGTGATACTGTCACCCAGAAAGAGGACCCGTCTGGCATCGGGCGGAAGCTGGGCTACGCTCGGGATACACGAAACGACCGCAGCCAGAAAGAACACTACCCTTTTCCACATCGCAATTTTCCTTGTTCCAACGGATCGATGAATACCGGTTGGATTTTACCATGCACCGGGCAATGCCACCCCGGGTTTCTCGAGACATCCACGAGGAGAAGCTGGAGGGAGTAGCTCCATGGACTGGCATCCGCATTCCGCGATCAACCTCAAACCGAGGAAACCGCAGAGAACTTTCCTGGCAATCGCGATGCGAGACCGAAAAATGCGAGGACTGATCTTTGTCCATTTCGAGAAGCATGTCTCGGGGACGCGCAGGAAGAGGTACACTTCATGTTTCATGCTAGGCTCGGACGTGCGAGCGTTGGTCGAGAATTTCTATGACAAGGTCGTGGATGATGGTCCGTTCTTTGCGTTGGTTGGTGGTATTGGCTGCGGTTGCAATCGCTCCCGGGTCATGGGCCCATGCTCAGGAGAGCAAGCCTGCCGCGGGGGATCCCGCCGAGGGAGACCTCGGGGTGCATGGCTATGCTGATTCCGGCGGGATCAAAATTCATTACGTGACCAAGGGAAGCGGGCCGCTCGTGGTGATGATCCACGGGTTTCCCGATTTCTGGTACACCTGGCGCCATCAGATACCGGCCCTCGCCGAGAACCATCAAGTGGTCGCCATCGATCAGCGCGGCTACAACTGGAGCGACCAACCCGAAGGGGTTGAAGCCTACGCGATGCATCGCCTAGTCGACGATGTGCTAGCGGTGGTCAAGCATTTCCAGCGCGATCGAGCCATCGTTGTCGGTCATGATTGGGGTGGGATGGTGGCGTGGCAATTCGCGATGCGTTATCCGGATGCGACCCACCAATTGATCATCCTGAATCTCCCCCACCCCAACGGTCTTGGCCGCGAGCTCGCGAACAATCCGGAACAGCAAAAGAACAGCGCCTACGCGCGGTTTTTTCAAACAGCGGAAGCCTCCAAGATCGTAAAAGCCGACACGCTGATCGGATGGGTTCAAGATCCCGAGGCAAAGGGGAAGTACCTCGAGGCGATGAAGCGATCGAGCATGGAGGGGATGCTCAATTACTACAAGGCCAACTATCCTCGAGAACCCTACACGGCACCGAGCGACGCTGGCCCGCGCGTACGATGCTCGGTCCTGATGTTCCACGGACTCAAAGACAAGGCCTTGTTATCCGACGCCCTGAACGGTACCTGGCAGTGGCTCGATCGGGACCTGACCCTGGTAACGATCCCCGGCGCCGATCACTTCGTCCAACACGACGCGGCCGACCAAGTCACCAAGACCATGGTCCGTTGGCTGCAACCCTAGGGCATCGCGTGAAGATCAACGCGGCTGGTTCCACTAATTCGGTTTTCGGGGAGGGGCGAATTTGATGCGTTCGACCAGGCGCTCAATCTTGTCTCCCTGGCGTTGGCCGGTGATCGCGGTGATAGCACCGATCACGTGGGTGTAACGCAGGTTGTAGTCGAGGTCGATCTCCACTTCAGGACCTTCTTCGGGATTAGGGGGAGCGTTCCCACCGGTCAATTGGAGGATGTAAGCACGGAGTTTGCTGAAGTCGTTTCCGAACGATCGGGATTCGTCGACCACAATATCCACGAGTTCGCCGTCTGCATTGGCGCGCAACCGAAGCTTGATCGGGATATTGGTCGTATCCATCGCTCCCTGGCCGCCGCCGATCGGCATCTTGACGTTGAAATCCCCTTCCTGGGCGGAGATCTTGAACGTCATAATGAAGAAGATCAGGAGCAGGAAGATAACGTCGATCATCGACGTCAATTGCATTTCGACCTTTTCCGGGGCGTGGGTCTTGAATTTCATTGCCATGTTAAGGTCGATCCTCGCGGGCTCGGAGCGCGAATTTTTCGTATCCGACTTCTTGACATTTCTTGATCAATTCCTGCACCTTGCCCCCGGGGGTGTTTTGATGGGCTCGGATGATGATGTTGGCATCTTTGGCCGAATGCCCTTTGGCTTTGAGGGCATCGGCTTCGAGTTGCAACAGGGGGCGCAACCCCTCGACGGAAGACGTCTCGGAACCCATGTAGACCGAGCCGCTGAAGTCGAGATTGAGCACGATGGGGTGCTCCAAGGGAATCTCCGCGGGTTTCGCCAATTCGCTGGAAGGAAGTTTGATCTTCTCGTTTTGATCTTCTTGCGAGAAGTTGATGAGGACCATGAAGAAGATGATCAACTGGAAGACCCTGTCGATCATCGAGGTCATGTCTCCCTCGGCGAGTTTCGTATCGAATTTTTTGACGACAGCCATGGCCAGACTTCGCTGTTATTTCCCGAGGGATTGGAATTTCTCAATGATCTCTTCGCTTTCGGAGCCCGCGGAGAGGATCATGCGCTGCATTCGATTGCGCAGAATGTTGTAGATGGCGATAGCGGGGATCGCGAGATAGAGTCCGACGAGAGTCGTGTAAAGAGCTTGTTCGATACCGGATGCGAGTTCGTTGGGCTTGGGTGTTTGGGCGCTGCTGGCGATAGTGCCGAAAGATGCCACCATCCCTTGGACCGTTCCGAGCAGGCCGACCATGGGTGCGACGTTGCCGATGAGGGCAATATAGCTGAGCATTTGTTCGAGCCGCATGGTTTCCGAGTCTCCGGCGACTTGCATCGCCTCCATGATGGCATCCTTCCCTTTCGAAATCTTTCCGAGACCCGCCGAGACAAGAGTCCCCACGAAGCTCTCGTCGGCTTGGACCAATTCGACTGCCGCCTGGGCGTTCTTTTCATCGAGGCTGGTATTGATTCCTTGGATCAGATCCGGCGGAACAAAGTTGTTCTTTTGCACGGCGATGATGGCGCGAACGACGAGGGCCACCAGGATGATCGACATGATCAAGAAGGTGACGGCATACATGGTACCGAGGGCGTTCCATGTCTTGAGGAGCATGTTTTCGCTCTTGGCTGCTGCGCCCTCCTGAGCCCAGACGCTGCCGCCGGCCAAGAGGCTTACCGAGATCATGGATACGACAAGCGTCAGATGATGTATCAGGGCGTATCGCAACGTGCGTCGGCGGGGATGCATAGTGACTCCAAAAGGCGAAAGAGCTTGCGGTAAAAGAGGATGGGCGGACGAGATACTTATTATCTTAGCGAACTTCCTGGAGAATGTCTGCGGATTCAGGATGTTGGCGATTACTTCTTGGTCCAGGGACTGGTGGGGTAAAGTTTCGCAAGTTTCTGCTTGGCGTCGGCAGCCCGCGGGGCATTCCCCATTTTGGTCCAGAGTTTGGAGAGGTGGTATAGCGCTTCGGCGTGAGCGTCGGCCTGCATGGGATAGAGGAGTTCGGTCTTGAGATAAGACAATTCGGCCTCATCGTTTCGACCTGCGGCTTCGAATAATAAGCCTAGGGTATTGAACAATTCCGAATACAGTTCCGCGTCGGTGGAATCCCCTTCGTCGACCATTTTTTCGAGGTCCGCGATGGCCTGGTCGGCTTTTCCTTCGGCGGCATCGCATCGGATGAGCGCCACGCGGGCGAGCTTCTGGAACTTGAGGGAGAGGGGATCGGACAGCTTGGCGTCGATCACGGTTGCGAATTTGCCTTTGGCATCGGCCGTGGCGTTTTGCGCGAGAAGGGCTCGGCCTTGGAGAAAGCTCCCCTTGAGTTTCAGTTCTGGAAACGGAGAGGTGGCAAGTCCGCCGTAATACTTGGCTGCCTGGTCAACCGTTCCGCTGGCCAGGGCGAGATCTCCCATGGTTTCGGCGGCGGTATAGAAGTGGTGGCTCTGGGGTTCTTCCTTGACCCAGTCGGCCAGCTGTTTCAGGGCAGCGGCGGAATCGCCTCGGCCTCGCAGTGCCATGAGTCCAGCCAAGTAACCGCGATAGAACCGGTACTCCAGTTTCATGTCGTCGGATTCGAGCGAACCGGCATCGATTTTTTTGAATTCCTCGATGGCTTGTTCGAGCTGGCTTTGGGCGGTGAAGTCTTTGGTGCGTGTGAAGGCTTGAGGTTCCCCTTCGAACAGGATGCGTTGCAGCTCATTGGTTGGAAAGTTTTTTCGTTCGCCTCGCACTTCGATCACGACTCGGTC
The DNA here is from genome assembly GCA_046342615.1 of Planctomycetota bacterium. Taxonomy (GTDB): domain Bacteria; phylum Planctomycetota; class Planctomycetia; order Pirellulales; family Pirellulaceae; genus JBKCUI01. The sequence goes on from JBKDPB010000159.1 coordinate 13,886, forward strand.
GCGGTTTCGCTCGACGATTTTTCCAGTGACTGCGGCACCCTTGATGGGGAACACGCGATCGCGATCCTGGGCAAGTGCAGAGCCTGGGATCAGGAGCGCGGCGAACAGCGCGATGGATCGGAGCATGCGAGGAGCTGAGTTCATAGCGTGTTTCATGGTGGATCTGGGTTTTTGGAACAGGTTATTTTCCGTCGTTGGGTTCGGTTGGAGGGGCGAGCCCTGCGAGTCCGCTGGGCGTTTTACCGGTCTTTTGCTGGATCTCGCGCGCCAAGCGATCGAACTCGGCCTTCTTGGCAGGGCCGCCGAGTTCGGGAAATCGGACCATGGTTTGCGTGATGTCGTTGAGGGATCCGTCATAGAGTTTCTGTTTTTTGGCGGGGTCCATTTCGACGTCAGCCAACTGGGACCGGCAGCGTGCGATATTCCATCGCGCGTCGAAGAACTGCGATTGAAAGTTCGGTTCCTTCACCGCCAATTGAGCGATCTGGCCAAAGCCCCAGATCAGGTTCTTCTTGTTGGCTTGAGGCTCGGCACCCAGCATGGCTTGTTTCAGTTTCTCCGCATCCTGCCCTTTGGACCAGAGTTGCAGGTTTCGGGCAGCTTCGATTTGGATGGTTATGTTGTTCGGTCGAACTTGAAGTGCTTGGATGAAGAGTTGGTGAGCTTCTTCAAATTTCCCCAGGCCTCGTTTGGCGAGTGCGATGCTCAGGAGAAGTTCCTCCGGCTTCTTTTGAGATTGCTGGGGATCGGCGGGGAGGCTGCGCAGTTTGTCGAACGCTTTCTCTGCAGCGCGGAGCATGCTGTTGGCTTTCTCAGCCATGCTGGGCTCCTTTTCCCATGCGGTTGCGAACTGAGTGACCGACGCTCCGATGGACTCCAGGGTCGAGGGATCCTTGCTGACCTCGATCAGTTGATCGATCAGGATTTTGTAGGCGTCGGCGAGTTTGTTTTTCTGGCCGATATCCTTGGTGGATTCCAATTGGTTCTGGATATCGACGGCGAGGTTTTTCAGCGTCCGATTGAGGGTGTTGGGATCACCTGTCTGGTCGCTTAATTCGCGAATCTTCTGAATCGAGACGGCGACTTGCTCGGTCGTCATGGCGGAGCGCCCCTGGGCGGCGGATTGGACCATGGCCTGCAGATTGAGCCGCTGGGTTTCCAAACGCACTTCGGGTTTGAGGTCCGGGACTGCGTCGAGCTGGGCCAGTGCACCCTTGCCAGGCTCATTGAGGTATCGCATGGCTTCATCGAGCTTGCCGGTCTTCAATTGGATAGCGACGAGACTGTTGGTCCCTTCGAGAGTCGCCTTGCTAGCCGTCTCGGCGGTCAGGGCATTCCATGCACTGGTCAAGAGCGATTCCGCTTTTCGACTCCATTCGAGATCTTCAGCTGTCTCTTCTTGCCCATCGCGACGGCGCTGGATCGAGGCGTTGCGATACTGGATCCAGCGAACATTTCCCAAGACGAATTCCAGGACGCCGGGCTGCCCCTTTTTGAGTGCCAACATTCGCTCGGCGTCATCCCAGCGCTGTTCGCTGATGGCAAGTCGCGCGAGGACATCAGCGGCTTTTTCACCCTGGGGAGATCCCGGTGCTATTTCAAGAAATTTATTCGCCAAGCCATTGAGCAAGTTGTTGAGGGCTGGTTTCTGGTCGCTGGAGGCGGCCTCGATGGCTTCGGCCAGGGACGCCAATGCGATGTCGCCCGCCTGCTCGGCGGCTTCGGTGCCTCGATGGGTGCGGAAGATAACGTTGGAAATCGCATACGCTTCCCGATAACTTTGGTTTTGGTAGTAAAGGAAAGCCTGAAGGAGTCTTGCCTGAAGCAGATCGTCCCGGGAGTCGCCGTCACGGTAGAGCTGGAACGCTTTGGCGTTGAGCTCGATGGCTTGTTGGCGATCGCGTTGCGCGTCGTTTTTGAGCTGCTGGATTTGCTGGTCGATGACGGGTTGGTCCGCTGGGGGCGCTTTTTCCAGTTGGCTTGTCAGGATCGGCAGGGTGGCGACGGCCGAGTTGGCTCGCTCGCTGCGCAGTCGGGCCGCTTTGGTCGCTTCCTCGAAGGTCTTTGCTTCGGGGAGCTGGGTATCTTCGGTAGCTTTGGTTTCGATCCCGAGAGTTTTGAGGAGATCGGCCGCCTTCTTTTGCGTGGAGCCAGGTTTTTTCACGAGCACCTGCAGGGCTTCGCGCGCTTCGCGTCGAAGGTTACGGATCTTGCCCTCTTCATTTTTCGAGTCGAGGGAATTCATCCAAGCGATTCGCGCTTGAGCGATAGCCAGTTGCAGTTCCTGCCATTCGGCTTTCTCTTTTTCGCGCATATCACCTTGCCGCCAAAGCTCCTCGCCGCGCATCACAGCAGCCTCGTACTTGCCCGATGCTGGAGAGCTGTCCAGTCGGACGATTCCGGTTACCGCTTGCACACGCCACGTTCGAAAGACACCCGGCTCCTCGTTTTCGGCGACCCGCTGGTAGCTGTCGCGCGCAGCATCGATCTTGCCCAAAAGTGCTTGCACGTTCCCGCGATTGAGCAAGCTCAGGTATTTTGCCCCTGCCTGCCTATCGCTCTTGTCGACAACCTCACCGAGCTGCTTGTCGGCGGCCTCCAGGTTGGATTTCCATTCGGGGGAATTCGGATCGTAAGTCTCGGCGAGGAATTTGGTGGTAATGGCTTGGAGGATTTGAGCCTGTTTGTAGTCCGTCAGCAATTTGTCGCGCAGCGCGATCTTCTCGGTTTCGGTGGGAGCGATTTTGGCTCCTCGCATGGTTTCCAGGATCGGACGCAAGTAGGTCGTGGTTTCACCGAACGTGTCGAAGGCTTGTTGGAGAGCGACTCGAGCCTGTTCTCTCAGCTCAGCGATTTTTCCATCGGCGCTCTCCGTCGTTCCTTCCTGTTTGATTTGATCGAGAATCTGACCTCCTCGAGCCATGTACATGTCGGCCAGCTTCAACATGGTTTCGCTTCGTCGAGGATGGGTAGGCCAAGCCGCCAGGAAATCCTTGAATCCTTTCTCGATCGCGGCAAGTTTGTCGGTCACCCCTTTGTCGTTGCGGACCTCCTTGAGAGACAATTGCAACAGCAGAATCCTCTCGAGATCCACCTCGCTCTTCATCGATTCCGGCAAGCGATTTCGCTTGATACTCAGATCGAGGTACTTGAGCGCCTGATCGTACAGTCCCTCTTCCTTGAGCCGCTCGAGGAACTTGGAGGCCGGTTCCTCGGCGCGCAAGCGCAGGGTGTATTCCCCACCCCAGAGAGCGACGAGGATCGCGATGCAGCGGAAGAAACGAAGCGGACAGGACGCGACTTGATTGATTTTCATGTGTTCACCTGGATGAGCAGCCTGTAGTATAGCGGAGACAGCCGCGTTCGTAGAGAGTCCTTGTTCAGGAAGCCATTCGTTATGTCACCTCGGCGAAAGGAGCGTTGGTACTCCATCGAAGGCCAGCGCCACAGCCATCGCAGGGCGATGGATTCCTCGAAAGGTTCGAGGCATCTTATTTCGTTAATTGTGTTGTTGGTTTTGACTCTGATCGCCATTCGCCAGGTCTCGGACCCCAAACGTGTGGAGCGCGTCGCCACGGCCGTCGGACTTCTGCGAACCTCCCAAAACAGCGATCCGCAACCCCCCCGCTTGCCCACCGCGTCCCAGGAGAACCTGCCGGAGGATCCGCAGCTCGTCTCATGGACGTTGGTCAGCTCCCAGCCCGCGATGGAAACGCAAGCACAAATTTTCGAGAGGCTCATGGATTTGGCTCCACCAGGCCTGGTCTCCGCGATGGCCTACCAGGATCTGATCGCCCGGGATTCCAAGATCCCGACGAGACCGATACCTGAAAACGAGCTGAGGGATCGAGCGGAATGGTTGGCATCGTCCAAGGAGCGCGTCACCCGTTGGATCGAGCTCTCGGACTCGATGTCCGCCGAGCACGAGCTGCTCTCTTCGATCTGGACCTTCCTCGACCGAATGTCGGAGTCGTCCGCCCGCGAGGACCCAGTCCCCGAGGAGGGACAGCAAGCGCCTCTCGCATTTCAACTCGCGCTGGAACGAGCTCTGGTCGGACAATTCGCTGACAACACGCCATGGCGATCGAGCGACCGCAATCCCTTGATGCGATCGACGCAGCGAGCGGTCTTGCTGGGAGAGGCGTTCCGGAGCGGGAAACTCGTCCCGGAGATCCTGCCGGCGATCGCGGTGCCGCAACTGATGGGGGATATCGATGCGCTTCGCGGTCGGGCTGTGCGGATCTCGGGACGCATCGCCTTGATCGACCAGAATGCTTCCCTCGCGGTCGAGGATCCGAAGATCCGCACCTACCAGGTGCTCTGGCTCCGGCCCGACGATGGGAGCAACCAGCCGATCATCATTCACGTTCCCTCGAGCCTGGACATCCCGGCGGATCGAATCAAAAAAGACGCTTCGATGGTCGTCAGCGGCATTGTGACCAAGAGGCGAGCCTATGCCTCGAATCGAGGTGGTGATATCGCCCCGGTCGTCGTCGCCTCCCATCTTCAACCCCTCGAGCCTCGCGATCCGGCAACACCAGCAATTCTGTCCGAGGAGCAACAATCCCTGGCGCTGCGATGGCAAAAGACTCAAGCGGCCAAACCGTGGACACCCCCTGTGGATATCGGCGGAGCGCTTCAGCGGATCGAACAGCGCATCGGCAAGAGAGCGCGAGACCTTCAAGCGCATCTGATGCAAGTCGACCTGGCGGATCCCGAGCGCATCGACACCCTCGCGCGCGACGAGCAGGTTCAAGCCATCCTCGTCGGACTCCAACAAGTTGCGGAGGAGTTGCAACTTCTATCGCAAGCGAATTGGAAACCGATCGATACCGACGCCCTGCCGTTGAAGACCCGGCGCGGCCTGGTGACCCAGGTTCGCCGCATCGCCATCGAAAAGGAGCCGTTCCCGGGCTGGCAATGGAAAGAACTTTACGCATGCGCGCTGCAATCAACGCCCGACGACAACGAAGGCTCCCATGGCATCGTATTCACACACCACATCCCCAACCTGTGGCGCGAGGCGGCCAGCCTGCGCCAACCCGTTATCGCTACGGGGTTGATCTTTCAGGCGCAAGGAAACTCGGGGACCGAATTCATGATCAGCCCCTCGCTGGAATGGCGGAAGCCGGACGACGAACCATCGAGCGAACTTGCGCCCCACTTGCCCTTGGGCTGGAAATCCTTGCTCGATCGGGGTTGGAATCTGAACTGGATCGATATGCTCGAGAGCCTTCAGGGCAAACCGATGACGGCCCGTGAATCCGAGCCTTTCTATCGTTTGCTGCGATGCTCGAATTCTCCCCTCGCCTCCGGGACGGACCCATCCGAACTCGTTCTCAGCGTCATGCAGGCCATTCAACGGGCGGAAACCGGAAAGTCCAATCGCAGATCCACCGCGAACGATACCTCCTCGTCGGGTCATCGCGCCCAAGGCACCGTCCAGATCCGGCGCGTTCAGCGCATCGAAGTTTCCGATCCCGACCAACAGAATTGGCTCGGAGCGGATCATTACTACCAACTCGATGGTTTTGCCGACATCGGACCCAACCGAATCACCATCCGCTACGAAGAAACGGACCAGCCCCTCGTCTTTGAAAAGGAGTTTCCGATCACCTTGGTCGCCCGGAAAGTACCCGAAAGCCTGCTGATCGAAGCCGACGACGCGCTCCCCGGACAGACACAAGCCTGGTACCCCCGAACCCGCGTTGCGGTCGCAGGTTGGTTCTATCGCATGTGGCGATTCAAGACGACCCAGGTGAGCGAAGCCACCCAGGGCAAGGAGTCGCAGCTCGGCCCCATGATGGTCATCGACCGCTTCGAGGCTGCCGCCCCTCCCGCAATCGAAGGGGCGTCGAAGATGTCACCGACGTGGGTGAAGGCCATCGCGCTGATGATCGGCGTCCTTGGAGGATTATGGATCCTGCTCCAGATTCGCCAAGGGATCCGGAACCCCAGATCCCGTCGCTAGAGAAACGCTACGCATTGGTTCCGAGACGCTCCCGTCGATAATCGCCGCTGCTGACTCGCTGCACCCAGGACTTCTCGCGCAGATACCAGGCCACTGTGTTGCGCAAACCTTGCTCCAACACCACGCTCGGTTTCCAACCCAGCTCGTTCTGGATCTTGCTGGCGTCGATGGCATAGCGACGATCATGACCTGGGCGATCCTGAACAAAGCGGATCAGCTTCCGAGATGTCCCCGCTTCGCGCCCCAGAAACTCATCCACAAGATCACAGATCGTATGAACAATATGAAGATTGCTCCGTTCGCTGTCGCCCCCAATATTGTAGGTATGACCGAGACGACCCTGGCTCAGCACCGTCGTGATCGCGAGACAATGATCCTCAACGAACAACCAGTCGCGAACATTCTGACCGTCCCCATAAACCGGAAGGGGCTTTTGTTCGACGGCGTTGAGGATCATCAAAGGGATAAGCTTTTCAGGAAATTGATAGGGCCCGTAATTGTTCGAACAATTGGTGATCAACGTTGGTAAACCATAGGTCTCACGATACGCTCGAACAAACATGTCCGAGGAAGCCTTCGAAGCCGAATAGGGAGAGTTCGGCGCGTAGGGGGTCGTCTCGGTAAATTTGCCCGTCGGACCCAGCGAGCCATACACTTCGTCGGTCGAGACATGCAGGAATCGGAAACGGGACTTTTCGGAGTCGCTCAGTCCTCGGTAATACGCCAAAGATGCGTCGAGCAGATTGCACGTTCCCACAACATTCGTTTGAACGAATGCTGCGGGCCCGTCGATGGAGCGATCGACGTGCGATTCGGCTGCGAAGTGAACGATGCCACTGGGCCGATATTGGGCGAGCAGCCGGTCGACCCGTTCGCGATCGACGATATTCCCCAGCACGAACGCGTGCTTGTCCCCATCGCTCGGCGGAATCGAATCCAAGTTGCCCGCGTAAGTCAGAAGGTCGAGATTGACGATGCGGTATTGGCCCTGGGCAACGTGTTGCCGCACAAAACAACCACCGATGAAACCAGCGCCACCGGTGACCAAAAGGGTCTCAGTCATAAAGAATCGAAATGGAAAAAAGTCTTGGGTTGGGCAGCTCAAGGCCGGGCACCACCGGATCCATGAGGTGGAATCGCCCTGGCTCGATTATACATCGAGCCGACGCAAGATTCAGCTAAGAATCTGTTTCCGACGAACCACCGTCGATCGCGAGCTGAATTTGCGGCTTGGGACCGACAACGTCCCATGCCAACCCCAACCGCTCCAGGGCCCGAATCGTCCACCAGGACGCATCCCATTCATACCATTTGTGACCGTGCCGCGCGCTCCGCTGGTCCGCGTGATGATTGTTGTGCCATCCCTCGCCGAACGTCAGCAAGGCCACCCACCAGGAATTGCGACTGTTGTCCCGCGTTTCGTAATTGCGATAACCCCATGTGTGACAAACCGAGTTGACCGCCCATGTCACATGCAGCGTGAAGACCGTTCGCAAAAACACTCCCCAGACCAGCCACGAGAGCGCCAGCCACCCCGCCTCGGCTTGTGGCATCCCCCACAACAAACCGAAACCGTATCCCATGCCCGCGATGATCAATGCATGGCCGAGATAGATCCATAACCAACCAAGATACTTTTCAAGGACAAAGTAGAACCGGTCATGCAGCATGTCGCGGACATACCGCTCGAAATGGAAGATGCTGTCGTGCCGGCGATCGACGACCAACAACCAACCCACATGCCCCCAAAAGAAGGTGACCAGCGGCGTGTGCGGGTCAGGCTGATGGTCGCTGTGCTGGTGATGCATGCGATGCACCGCCACCCAGCGTGCGGGCGAATCCTGCAGTGTGCAGATGCCGAGAATGGCGAACAAATGCTCGAGCCATCGCGGACATTGAAACCCCCGATGCGTCAACAATCGATGGTAACCGATCGATACCCCCAATCCGTCGAACAACACGTGGGTCACGATCAAAACGATCAACCCGCTGACACTGAACAAGGACGGCACCAACGCGAACAAACTCAACACATGCACCAACCCCAGCGACAGCGCGTAGATCCAGTAGATCCGGATCGGCTGAGCTTCGACGGGAATCGACAAGTGACCCGCGACAGAGGCGGAAACCGGCGAAGGGGCGGCGGTCGGAGAAAGCGTTTCAGACATGCAGGTCCAGCGTTCTAAGGGGATCAGAAATCCTAATATTTTTTCGGCGTCTTATCGTAGCCGATCGCCGAGAGCATGTCACGCCAAACTTTCGAGATAGGTTTGGGCCCGGCGGCGATGGATTGCAAGCTTTTCCCCCATGCGATCCAACTGGCCGGTCATGACCTTCATGCGCGGATTGGACTCGAAGAAGGACCGATGCTCCTCGATGAACCGCCAATACAAGGCGTCCCATAACTCGCACCAAGGACCTTTCTTGAAATCGCTCATTTTGAGGACATAACTGGAGCCGCTGATATAGGGTTTCGTCGTGATCATGCCTCCATCGGCGTGCTGGCTCATGCCGTACACATTGGGGACCATGACCCAATCGTAGGCGTCGACAAACATCTCCATAAACCATTGGTAGATGGCGTCGGGATGGAACTCGCACAGGAGCATGAAGTTCCCGAGAATCATCAGCCGTTCGATATGATGGCAATACCCGTAACGGAGGACCTGACGAATGGTGTGGTCGACGGGTTCGACGCCGGTGGTGCCATCGTAAAAGGACGTGGGGATGGCTCGGGAATGAGCCCAGTAGTTGCGGGTGCGTTGGGCGACGCCCAGGGAGCGATAGACCAGGCGGATGTACTCTCTCCAGCCGATGACTTGCCGAACGAAACCTTCGAGGGCATTGAGGGGGACTTTTTTGGCATGGCCGAGCGCTGCCTGAACGATTTCCTCGGGCGAGATCAGACCGACATTGAGCATGGGGGTCAGTACCGAGTGATACACAAACGGGTGCTGGCGATTGATGGCATCCTCATAATCGCCGAACCACTTCAATCGTTCCTCGACGAACTGCTGCAAGTGGCTTTGGGCTGCGGTCGTGTTGGCGGGATAGAGAAGCGGACTGGGTTCGCCCAGCGCGCGGGGGAAATGGGTTTCCACATAGTGGCGGGCTTCCGTGGCATAGGCATCCTGTTTGGGCCAATCGATTTCCGGGGGCACCTCGTCGGCGGGCAGGCGTCGACGGTTCTCGGTATCGAAGCTCCATTTGCCGCCGAGGGGTTTCCCAGCCTTATCGATCAGCACGCTCAACCGTTTGCGTTGGTCGATGTAGAACTGGGTGAAGAAGAGTTTCTTCTTGTTCTCGACAAAGGCATCGATCGTTTCGATCGGGGTGAGAAAATGGGGATCGGCGATCGCGGTGCATTCGATGCCGCGCTGGCTGCATGCCGTGCGCACGCGTCGTTCGAGGTAGAAATCTTCGGGATCGATCATCCGCGTGCGATCGACTCCGTCGCTTTGCAATTTTCGCGCGATGTCGCCGCTGGTCTTCAATGCGGCGGCTTCGATGTAATGGACGTCCAACTTCTTCTTGCGAAGCCGATCGGCATACCATCGCATGGAGGCGCGGTGCAGCATCAGTTTCTGTCGATGAAAGGGATATTGCGTGAAGAACAGCGGATCTTCGACGAGGTAGACGCGATCGACGCCGCGCAGCCACGTCGAATCGGGAAACAGTTGGTGCGGGTAGACGAGCGCTGCGATCATGGGGGTCACGAGTATTTCTGGAGATACGCTTTGACCGAGTATTTGGAGCGCGTCGACTCGCTGGTCATATAGCGGATCTTGCCGAAGATGGGGCGTTCCGGGCCCCATGCCCGATCGTAACGGCCCAGCACCCAGAAGATCCCGCTGTACGAGTTGGGATCGCGGCCATCGAGTGCATACTTGTTGTTGAGATGGATCATGATCTCGAGTGCCGCCTGCGGCGACTCGCTCCAGTGCAGAATTTTTTTACCCCACAGCATCCGCAAATAGTTGTGGATCCGCCCTTCGCGGACCAATTGCGTTTGGGCTGCATTCCAGAGAGGGTCGTAGGTCTGTGCGCGATCGAATTGATCAAGCGAGTAGACCTTGGGACGGGGATCGGCTGCATGCTCGGCGAGGGTTGCCTGCGCCCAACCGGGCAGGGACTCATAGCGATCATAGTTCGGCTCGCGAGCGCACATGTTGAACCCGATTTCGCGCCATGTCATCAACTGATCCATAAAGGCTTCGGTGTTCTCCCCCAGCTTCCAAAATCCGGTCATCTTGCCGTTGGGCTTTCCGATCTTGTCGAGCGACCATTCGGGCGAGGCTCCCGCGACCGCTTGAAACACTTCGTGCGGGCTGACGTGTCCAAAGTGCAGGTACGGAGACAAATGGCTCGAGCCCTGCACCTCGGGCTCGTTGCGATCGTCGGCGTAGTTGCCGAGCCGCTTGGACACGAAGCGATGGAGACACTCCAAGGCAGCGACTCGACCACCCCTTTCACCGGTCGGCGCGACGGAGTGGTCGATCGGCAACGCGCTCAGGTCGTGTCGATCCAAATCCGCCGCGCTGAGGAATTTCCATCTCGGTGCAAGCGATGCGACCTTGCCCTTCCAAGGAGGGAGTTTCGGATGGTTCAACGGGTCGTCTGCGGGAAAGACCGGCGCCTCGGCGGCGATCGATTTCTGCATGTACCGACGATAGGAATGGGCCACGGTGAAGGTGCGATCGGCGGCATGGATCGGAAGGATCCCGTTGCTGTCGACCAACTCGACGCGGCAGCGCCATTTGCGGACGATGCGCTGATAGAGCGCGGGATGGAAGAAGCATGGAAAATCATCCGTTACGACGGCACATGCTTGTTCCGCGAGCGTTTGCGCCAGGGCATGACCATCGCCGCGACGAGGTTCGACATAGGCGAGGTAACCTGCGCGGGTCGAAGCGACCTCCCGGGCGTGATCCCGCATACCGTCGACGATAAACCGGTGGAATCGATCGCATGCCCATGGATAGCTGACGCGGAGCGCTTCCAGGATGAGGAGGGGGCGCTCAAGCTGGACGGCCCATTCGACGGCTCGCTGCAAGGCGAAATTGGAGTGCAATCTCCGAAACGCCGTCATCCAGTAAAGGACGTATTTCCCATGCGATTGGATCGGTTCGCGGGTCGCGGGTCGGATTCGGATTTCAGGAACGGCAGGGGTCATGGCAGGCATCATGGGAGCTCGGATCGCATCTGCCCAGTGTAGCCGTTCGGAAAGGCGCCGGTGCGGCGGGATCGGCGTGAAGGTTTTTCGAGGATGACTACTAACGCCGCCGGAACCGTTCTAAGATGGGGGCATGAATCGACCCAACCCATCCCCAGAAAAGCGACTGACCGAGTTGGAAACCCTGTTTACTCATTTGCAGCGCACGCTTCACGACTTGGACCAGATCGTGGTCGACCAGTCGCGCAGGATCGCGCATCTCGAGCGAGAAGTCCGATGCCTGGCAAACGACTTCCGGACGGTGCGCGACATGAACCGAGAGCCTCGGCGTCCCGAAGATGAAATCCCACCCCACTACTGAGCCGACGGGCCCGGAACGGAAAACGGGCGGAGCATTGGTCGGCCCAGTCGTGGCGAAGCCGGGTCGGCTGCGCGAGCTGCTGCTTCTGTTGACCGCGCTCGCATTTATCGGAATGGGAATATGGATTTGGGGTCCTTGGCGCGTCGAGCCGATCCTCCGCTTTCGAATCTCGGCTGGCGAACCGAGCGGTGCACGGCACCAGATGGCCCTCGCCTTGGCGGAACATCTCCGCAAACAACGGATCGAACTGGAGTTGATCCCGTCGGAAGGTTCCGAGGAGTCCCTGACCCGGCTCAACGACGGCGCGATCGATCTGGCATTGATTCAAGGGGGATTGAACCTCGGCGCCCGAACACACGTGAGACAATTGGCCGCGCTGCAGGTGGAGCCGTTGCATGTCCTGGTCCGAAAAGAATGGGATCGCTCGTTTCGGGATCAGGGCTTGGCAGCGCTCCGAGGGAAACGCGTGTTCTTGGGATCCCCGTCGAGCGGCACCCATGTTCTCGCCGTCAACCTGCTCGATTTCATCGGCCTGACGATTGAAGCGGATCCGGCGCGCGACGCCAATTCCGTCGTCGTAGCGAACGCGTTTCGGACCCATGCCGATTTATTGCATGCCCCGCAAGATACCTTGCCCGATGTGATTTTTCATGTGTCGCTGGTCCCCTCTCCTGTAGCGGATCAACTCGTTGAAGAGAAGGAATATCGGCTGGTTGCGGTCCCCTATGCGAGAGCGTTCGCGCGTTCGGGGACCATCGATATCGAGGGCTCCGATCCAGCGCAGGTCAAGCAGACGGAGAAACGGGATCTCAATCGTTCGTTGGTTTCGGAGTGCACGATCCCGGCCTACTCCTACGGTGTTTCTCCCGATGTCCCCGACCGCGATCTGGCGACGGTCGGATCTCGCATGCTGCTGGCGACGCATCGTTCGCAGCCCAGTCCATCGATCCAACGACTCTTGTCCGCGATATTCGACTCCGACGTCGCGCGGCATACGAGCTTGGACTTGGACGCGAAGGCTTTGGAGCTGCCGTCGGAATACGAAACCCACCCGGGCGTGGAGCTGTACCGAAACCGCAACAAGGTTCTCATCGCCAGCGACATCATCGACTACATGGAGAACCTGCTAGCGATTTTGGCGACGGTGGCTGGAGCGTTGTTCTTCCTCTACCAGTGGTTTTCCGAACATCGTCGAAGCCAGCGGGAAAGTCGATTCGCGGAGTTCATGACGCGGGTCATCGCCATCGAGCAGTCGGCGCTCAACACCGAGGTCGCTTCCAAGCTCGATCTCGGGAATTTGATTCGATTGCAGCGCGAACTGGCCACTCTGAAAGCGGAGGCGGTTCGCGGATTCGCGGCCGGAGAATGGCACGGCACGCACATGCTCAACGGTTTGCTGGCCCTGATCAACGACACCCGTGAACAGATCACGCGCCTGATCCTGCACGAGCGGGAGAATATCGAGAAATCGGCAGCATCGCAGCAAGTGGACCTGGATGCTCTGTGGCGATCCGAAGCGATGGGATGGGAGGATGAATGATCGAGCACCACTGGCAGGTGCGCATGTGCTATCATCGTGGAGTTTCTCTCCCCATTTCGTTCCGTCTTCTTTTCGATTGGACCCCCTTGCGATGGCGCTGCAATGGATCAACGGTAGGATCGCGCGAAAGCATGTTTGGCATGACGGTTTGTTTACCCTGTTCATCGATTGCCCTGGGGTCTCGCCTTTTGCATGCGGTCAGTTTCTGCAAGTCGGTTTGCCGCTGGAGGACAAACATCTGCACCGCCCTTATTCCGTTGCCTCTCCTCACAGCCCCACCCTGGAGTTTTTCATCGTCCGCGTGGACGATGGCGAGCTCACACCTCGTTTGTGGGGCATGCGAGACGGGGATCCCATCGATGTATCGATCAAGGCGACGGGCGGTTTTACGCTCGAGCATACACCGGTTGCCAAGTGCATCTGGCTGCTGGGGACCGGGACGGGATTGGCTCCTTACATCGCGATGTTGAGAGAAAAAAAGATCTGGGAGACCTATGAAAAGATCATCGTCGTCCACGGGGTGCGGTATCCGACCGATCTGGCCTATACGGAAGAACTCGAATCCTACGAGCGCGAGCATTCGGGTCGATTCAAAACGATTCCCGTCGTATCCCGGGCCGAGCACAGCCGCGGTGTCACGGGTCGTATCACCACCGCCATGGAAAACGGCAAGCTCGAGGAGATGGCGGGCGAGCGACTGGCACCGGAAACCAGTGCGGTCATGATGTGCGGCAATCCGCAAATGCTCGATGATGTCGAAGCGATGCTCAACGCGCGCGGCATGCGCAAGCACAAACGGTCGGAAGCAGGCCACTACGTCGTGGAACGCTATTGGTAGAAGCCGATCGGAGTCGCGAGTGCTGTTCCCGAAAGAAGTCAATTCATCGATTCCGCGTTCGCGCATCGTAGCGGTATGCCTGCTGTTGCTGCTGGCTTCGGCGGTCAATTACATGGATCGTCAGACGCTGTCCGTGACCGCACCTCGCATCAAAGAGGAATTCAGGCTCGACAATGTGCAATACGGAAACGTCGAAGCGGTCTTCGGATACAGCTTCGCATTGGGCTCGCTCCTTTGGGGATTCCTCGTCGATCGCATCTCGGTGCGATGGATCTATCCGATCGGGCTGCTGGGTTGGTCCTCGATGGGTTTTCTGACCGGTTGGGCCCGAAGCTACGAAGAGCTGTATTGGTGCCGTCTGTTTCTCGGTTTCTTTGAATCGGCCCACTGGCCGTGCGGCCTCAAGACGACGCAGGCCCTCCTCAGCCAACGAGGCCGGGCGATGGGCAACAGCGTCCTGCAGAGCGGAACCTCCATCGGTGCAATTCTGACCCCCCTGGTGATGCTCGCAATCCTCACGCCCGAGCCGGGAAGCTGGCGGCTTGGATTCCAAGGCATCGCCATCGTGGGAGCCCTGTGGGTTTTCCTGTGGCTGTATGTCATTCGGGATCAAGACCTCGTCGTCCAACATGCTGAACCACCCGAGCCGGCCGCGGGAAAGACCGAGCACCGCTGGTGGCACGACCTTTTTACCCGTCGATTCGCGATCGTGTTGCTGATGGTGATCTGCATCAACACGATGTGGCAATTGGTCCGTGCGTGGTTGCCTTTGATCATGCGAGAGAACTATGGATTCAGCGAACGGCAAACCCTGATCTTCAACTCCCTCTGGTACATCTGCACCGACTTGGGATGTTTTGCGTCGGGGTTGATCGCGCTGACGATGGCGCATCGCGGTTGGTCGGTCAAGTCCGCGCGGGTGCTGTCGCTCTCGCTGGGTGTCGTTCTTTTCGCATCGATCGCAACGGTCCCGTTTTTGTATCATCGCGTTCAAGCCCACAAAAACCTAACCGATGCCATCGCGGTTCCGATGCCATCGGAGACCGTCACTTGGGCCGAGGAGGCGCGGCTGTTTCTCGCGCTCGAACCCTTGCAATTTGCGATGCTGGGTATTTTGCTCCTCTCCGGTGCGGGAGCCCTTGCGATTTTTCCGATTTACTATTCCTTTGCCCAGGATGTCTCCCCGCGGCACCCTGGGAAAGTCACCTCGGTAGCGGGCATGGGAGGCTGGCTCGTGTCGTCCTACGCGCAGCCATGGTTCGGTTGGCTCAAGGAACGTACGGGCAACTACGATATCGGTTTGTTCATCATCAGCATCCTGCCTATCCTGCCGTTGATCGCCATCTATTTCTTCTGGCCGAGCGACCGAGAATCGCCCGAGCGATTCTCGACCGACCGTCCCGAAACCTAGTTCCCTTCCCACCTATTCTCGCCCAAGGAGAATCCCGCCATGATCGATCGACGTCATTTTCTCGCTGCATCCGCCGCTGCTTCTGCCGCCTCGGTGCTGCGAGCCCCATCCGCGTTCGCGTTGGACGAGCCCCCGCGCAAGAAGATCGCGTTCCTGGGGACCGTGGTCTTTCGCCATTCCCACAGCCAGCATTTCCTGGATCGCCATTGCATGGGATACACCTGGGGCGGTCGTTGGCAAGCACCTCGATTCGATGTCGCATCGGTCCATATCGCACAGAAGCCGAAGGAAGGCGATCTGGCTCAACAGCGCATTGCCAAGTACGGACTCAAGGAATACCCGACGATTGCCGAGGCGCTGACCCTCGGAACCTCGAAACTGGCTGTGGATGGCGTCGTAATCATCGCCGAGCATGGCGACTATCCGAAGAACGAAAAAGGGCAAACGCGGTATCCGCGTTACGACTGGTTCAAGGAAGTCGTCAAGGTGTTCGAGGCCAGCGGCCGCAGCGTTCCGGTATTCAACGACAAGCATCTCTCGACCCAGTGGGGCGAATGCCAAGAAATGGTCGATGATTCGAGGCGCCTCGGCTTTCCGTTTCTCGCCGGTTCCTCGCTCCCGGTGACATGGCGATTCCCATCCATCGACATGCCGATCGACACGCCGCTCAAGGAGAGCGTGTGCGCTTGTTATGGAGGGGTCGACAGCTACGACTTCCATGGTTTAGAAACCGCGCAGTGCATGTCGGAGCGGCGCCGAGGAGGCGAGGTCGGCATTCGATCCGTGAAGGCCTTGAAGGGGGATCGCGTGTGGGAAGAAATGGAGCGACCCGGTCGAGACGATACCCGCCGTTTGTTGGTCGCTGCCCTGACGCGAAGCCATAATCTGCCGGTCGACGGAGGATTTCCGACAGGACCGGTAAGCTACGAATGGGCCAAAACGACGATGCCGGGAATCATCGCCTACTTCATCGAGCACCGGGATGGCTTTCGAACAACGATGTTCCTCTGCCCGATTCAAGACTTCAATTATGCGGGGTTGCGGTCCGACAATGGCGAGATCATTTCATGCCAGATGTACTTGCCGATGCCCACGCACGGTTCAACGACCGCAGATTTCTTCAACCCCTTGGCCCGGCATATCGAGAGCCTCGTCCTGACCGGTCGCGCTCCGTACCCGGTCGAGCGCACGTTGCTGACTTCCGGGATGGTGATCGGCGGGGTGGAATCCCTGGCTCGCGATGGAGCCTTGGTGGAAACTCCGGAGATGGGGGTCGTTTATCGCAACGACGGCCCGCCTGCGTTTTGGCGCGAGTGATCAGTCCTCGGCGGTCGGTGGTGCCGACGGCTGGCTGGGCGATACCTTGGAGTAGCCGATGGAGCGCACCACTTCGAGGATTTCGCTGCAGGTAGGAAACATGCGCCCGTTCTTCCGCTTGTATTCATCCATGGCTTGCATGAAAGCGATTTCGTCGTCGGAGTAATCCCTCTCGCATGTGGTCGGGTCGATCTGGCGACGGCGTTGGACTTTGACTTTGCGCCTTTCCTCGGCGATCAGTTTCGCCATATTGTCCGGGATCGACTCCCGGTTTCGTCGGTCCGCTTGGAACCGCTTGTTATTGGTTTCGAGATGCTTGGGTTCCGACGGTTTACGGATAGTGGCCGTGCTCGCGGCGGTCTTACTCGCGTCGGTTTTGGTGCTGCTGGCCTTGCTCTCGACGGCTTTGCTCTCGGTCTTCGTGCGGGGTTCGGCCCGTCGCTCCTTCGTGGATCTCCGATCCATCGTGACGATTTCGTCGCCAGCGGATTTCGTTTTTCGCATGGTAGCCCCCCTAGAAGTTGCCTGAGTGGAAGAGAGAACGAAGTCGGTCAACTTGATTTAACCGTCGAAACTTACCCCATTCCTGCAACAGCACGGCTCGAGTCGCGTGAGAAGGGGGCAGATTCGGGCAAGGGCGGGTGAATCTGTACGGGTTGTAGGGGTTGTAAATATTGGGGGAATTCGTGGGCGCGGGGTTGATCAGGATACTGGCAAGCTCGACACTAGATAGCTCGCGTCGGTGGTTCTCGTCGTCGCTTGCCCATTCCTGTTTCCACGAGGTGTCGAATGTCCCTGCAGTTGACTCGGAAGGCGTGTTGTCTCATTGCCCTGTTTTTCGTTTGTGCGAGTCGAAGCTGGGCCGATGCGCCTCCAGATCGTTATGGGGATATCCCCTCGGATTCCATCGCGGTGGCTTCCATCGACCTGAAAGCCTTGCGCGAAAGCCCGAGTGGCGAAATGATCCCTTGGGAGATCGCCGACGTGGCTTGCCGCGAGCAACTGGGATTTTCCCTGGAGTCGGTCGATTCGGTGGATGTGACGGTCGGGATGCCGAGCCCCTTGCCGGAGGTCGGGGTCTCCATTCGGTTCAACCGCGACGTGGATATCGTGGATTTGCTGGACAAGATCGCCGGACCGATCGAGACCTCGCCCAAGGATGAGTCCCTTCGCTTTCGCGACGTGGCCGAGCTGCCGCAGGTTCGAATCGCGCAAAAAGAAGGTCGGCGTGTGTTGGTGGGAACCCAGGGAACCCTGCGACGGATGTTGAGCCAGCGCATCCAGACAGGAGGCACGACGGTGCAGCTCGTGCAGTCGAGCGAGGCGCCGATCCGAATGGCATTGAACTTTGCCAAAGTTCGAGACCTGGCTTCCATGGCCTACGAGCAAGCTTCGCAAAACGTGCCTGAATCGATGCGCGATGACATCGCAGACATGATCAGCCTGATCGATAATTTTCTGGTGGAGGTGCGACCGATGTCCACGGAAGCCCTTCATGTGAGCGCTGGGGCTACCAGTGGTCCGAACGCGGACACGCTTTTGCATTGCATGAATCGCTTGCGAAGCGAGATCCTCAAAATGACGCGAGAGAACCTTGAGGTCCAGCTGGATGACGACGAGAGCATTTCCGACGCCATGCGAACGGCGATTCTCGGTTACTCGCAGCGCATGCAGAACGTATTCGACGAGCAGGAATTTTGGACGCTCGAGGATGATCGCGTTCATTTGAAGGTTGCCAATTCGATCATGTCCAATTACACCACGGTGGGAATCCTGACGGGACTGTTGCTGCCGGCGGTGCAATCCGCCCGTGAAGCCGCGCGGCGCATGTCCTCGTCGAACAACCTGAGGCAAATCATGCTGAGCCTCCTCAACTATGAGAGCGCCTACCGAGAATTTCCGGGACGGGTTGTGAAGAGCGAGGATGGTCAACCGCTGCTGAGTTGGCGGGTAATGGTCCTGCCCTTTCTCGATGAAGAGGAATTGTTCAAGGAATTTCACTTGGATGAACCGTGGGATTCCGAGCACAATATTCGCTTGTTGGAGCGGATGCCGGCGGTCTACGCGAATCCTCGCGTGGCGACGCTTCCAGGCCACACGGCTTACTTGGCCCCGTATGGCGAGGATGCGGGTTGGCCGGAGGATAACTTCCGAATATCCACCATCACCGATGGGACATCGAACACCATTGCGGTCGTGGAGGCGAGCGGCCAGCTGGCCGTCCCGTGGACCAAGCCGGACGATTTCGATATCGATCAGCCGATGGACGATGCATGGATGCCGCCAGGCAGCGGAGCCAATGCGGTCTTTTTCGATGGATCAGTCCGGTTTCTCAGCCGGTTTGTCGACGCCCAGTCGCTTCGAGCCATGTTCACCTTGGATGGTGGAGAATCGGCTCGTTTGCCGTAGCGCCAGCGAGGACGGTTGCAGATGTTTTTCACAAACAGGGTGCGCAAAGGACTCTGGGGAAGTTATGATTGAGGCTGTGACACGCCCTCCCAGAGAGTCGGCCGCGCCGTGGGTTGGCCGATCCCGTTTGTACCCCTTTTAGGACTCTGGTCGTCATTCATGGAATCCCTGGTTGCCTGGCCCTTTTTCGACCCCCTTGCTGTGCTGCCTCTGGCCCAATCCTCCGATTTTTCCGAAATCTTCAATGTGGTCGGCCAACTGTCCTACGTTGCCTTGGCCGCCGTCGCATTGTGGGGGGCCTATTATGTGTTCCTCGTGCTGACCCGGGTGAATGCCAAGCGGTTCAAGACCGAGGTGGTTCAGGACGACTTCATCGAATCGATCGAAGAGGATTTGCGGCGCGGCAACTTCAACGCGGTGCAGGAGCGTTGCGAAGGGGACAAGCGAGCGCTCCCGATGTTGGTCGTGTATGCGTGCAAGCATCGTTCGTTCGGATTTCAGAAACTCAGGCAGATGACTCTCGATCGCTTTCAGCGCGATGTTATCGCCGACTTGGACTACAGCATCGCATGGATTGTGACGGTGATTAAGACCGCGCCGATGCTCGGATTGTTCGGGACGGTGGTCGGGATGATGGGTGCGTTCGGAAAACTCGCATCGGCCACCAATGTCAACCCGACCGACTTGGCGGGCGACATCCGCGTCGCCCTGGAAACGACGGCCATCGGCTTGACGATCGCTATCCCTTTGGTGATGGCGATGGCGGCGATTCACAATCGGATTCGGCATATGCAGGATTTGGTTGCGTCCGGGTTATCGAGGATTTTTGACGCGTTCAAGGTCGGTATGGCTCGCGAGGAGCAGCGAGGGACGCGACAGACTGCTTAGGACCAAGATCGGTCTTCGCAACTGACCCTTCGATTGCCAAGAGCGCAAAGCGACGACGACTATGGATCAGGAATCCAAATTCTCTAACTCAGACTCCCCTGCGGGGCTCGATCCCGATCTCGGCGCGGTTGCTACGCCAGAGATGGACGACGACGCCCCGGTGAGTTTGCCCGAACGCGCGCCCATGGACGATGAGATGGACATCACGCCCATGATCGACATGACGTTCCTGTTGCTGATCTTCTTCATCTTGACCTCCAAGATGACGGCCGAACAATCCTATGAAGTGCCACCTGCCAAGCATGGCAGCACCATCGCAGCCAAGAATTGCGTTGTCCTGACCGTCATGCGCGGGATCGGCGATGCTCCGATCGTCGCCAAGGGAGATGGCTCCTTGTTTTCCGACGATCCGGAGCAGCAAGCGGCCGAAATCGCCGAGTATGTCCAAATCCAGTTGGATTCCGGGGGCAAGACCGATGTTTTGGTTCGGGCCGAAGGGAACGTCACGGCAAAACAACTGAAGAAAGTGGAATTGGCGATCGGCGAAGTCCTCGGCGAAATGGAAGGCAAAATGATCAACCTCGCGGTTTCAGAGGTGGGTCAATGAAGTTGATGATCCGATGTCCCAAGTGCGCCAACGTCCGAGCCGCCAATCCGGTCGTGATGGGTCGCGAGATTCGCTGTCCGGCGTGCGATCATCTGTTTCGCGTCGAGACTTCGATGCAAGTCGACTCCCGTCCCGAACCCTCCGAGGGAGCCAAGTCGCCAGTTTTGCCAACCCCGGCTCCGGGCAGCGCTCCGGGACCGGCGGAATCAGGGAGCTTCGTCGTCTCGGATCCCGTGCAAGTCGAACGTGTGGCCCCTGCCAAGCCGGCTCCCGTTCCGGTCGACGAACCACCCGAAGAAGTCGCCTTCCCGGTCAAGGAGTTGCCCAAGGACGACATGGATATGACGCCGATGGTCGATGTCACCTTTTTGCTCCTGATCTTCTTCATGATCACCGCCTCGTTTTCGAGCGAGAAGGTGTTTGAAAAACCACCTCCCTTGTCGGAGACCCCCAGCACTCGTCCCCCGGATACCCCGCCGGAGGTTTACGACTCCGTTCGAGTGCAGATCGACGAATTCAACGCTTACACCATCATCTTTCCCACGGGTGACGAGCGCGAGGCGAGCAGCAAGCAAGATTTGTTGATGGCGTTGGGCGATGCCAAAAACGAGGTCGCAACCGGCAAGGAAGATGAGAACTTGAAGTTGATCGTCGAAGCCCATGAGGAATGCATCCACGCGGCGATCGTAGCAGCCCTCGATGCGGGGCGTGAAAAGGGATTTACCAGCTTTACCGTCACTGTGGTCGAGGAGTTTGAATAGCGAATGAGAGCACTGCAGTTCATCAACATGCTCGAAAGCAAGAACTTGCTCGACCCTGAAATCATCGCGGAACTTCGCCGACAGGTCGAACAGTCGAAGTCCCGATTAACGCCAGAAAATCTCGCGGAATTTCTCGTCGGCAACGGCCAGTTGACGCGGTTTCAAGCCACGCGGCTCGTGACGGAACTCAATGAAAAGTTGGGGCCGATGTCCAATGATCCGACCGCTGCGCTTCGGGGAGGCAAACCCCTCGAAAACCAGGTCAGCGATCATGATTCCATCGATGACTTGCTCCCCACCAACGATGTCGAGGTGGTCGAAGTGGTTGAGGAGCCGGAGATCGCCGAAGAAGTGGTCGCCGAGGTGGTTCCCGCAAAAGAGAAGCGATCCAAGAGGAAATCCCGGCAATCCTTCGAGAGCGATCTATCCAACTTCCAGGAGGTCAAAGCTCCGAAAACCGCTCGCGACTCCCTCAAAAAGAGCCCGTGGGAATCCTTCGGAATCGTCGGTGTCTCGTTTATCCTCCTGCTGCTCGTGATCTTTTTTGTCCCTTTGTACATTTGGTTCAGACAAGGTTCCGCCGCGGATGAATTCGCCATCGCCGAAGAACTTTACAAGAATCGCGACTACGAACGGGCGATCAAGCAGTACGACAAGTTCTCCTCGACGTTTACCACCGACGAAAACGTCAGCGTCGCCAAAGTCAAATCGACGCTGTCCAAGGTCCGGCAGGAAGCCGAACGCAATGCCGATCCCTCCATTGGACTCAAGGCTGCCCAGACCGAACTTCCCAAGATCGTCAACGAGCCGGGATTGACCCAACTCCGAGCGGATATCACCGATACTCTCCTTCGCATCGCCGAAAAATTCATCAGCAAAGCGGATAACACCGCCGGGATCGACGATCGAAAAGGCTTGATCTCGCTGATGAGCGAGCAAATGCAATTGATCGACGATCCCCGATTCGTGGGAACCCAGGAACGAAACCAAAACGATCTCCGAATCCGCAAGATCAAAGAAGATCAACAGCGCGTCGTTCGAGAAATTCAGCGCAGCGAAGATTTGACCTCCACCATCGCCACGATGCAAACCGCCATCGAAGCCAAGGACGTCAATCGAACCTACGAGTTGCGACGCGAACTGGTCCGCCGCTATCCGCAACTGGAACCCGATCCGAAGCTCCGGGAGTTGATGGTCGCCGCGACGACGATCCAACGGGAGTTGGTCACCAAGTCGAAACGCATGCCGGAGGTGTCGATCGACGAGCCTGCTCCAGGCAATCAACGCCGAGCGCTTCTCACCAGCCGCGTCGGCAACCCGATCGACACCAGCGGTGATGCACTGGCGTTCCTGCGAATCAAAGGTTCGATTGTTGCGATTCGGGTCGCCACTGGCGAAGTGGTGTGGCGGAAGTACATCGGGCGGGATTGGACCGTCGATCCGCAACGGATCAGCCCCAATGCCGACAGCGATGTCGTTGTGACCGTCCCGTCCCTAGGCCTGCTCGCGCGCTATCGCGGATCTGACGGAGGCTTGGTGTGGCAAGCCAAGTACCCGGACCGAATTCTTCCTCCCCAAATCGACGGCGATGATATCTTCGTTGCCAGCACCGAAGGGATGGTGGCATGCCTGGATGGCATCACCGGGCAAGCGCGGTGGTCCAAACAGATCCCGCAAAAGATCGATGTCGGTGTCGGCGGCTCGCCCGGCAAACGCAAGCGATATGTCCTCGGCAATCACTCCAACCTGTATGTCTTCAGCCGAGGGAATGGCGAATGCGAAGAAGTCTACTACGTGGGCCACAACCCTGGCACGATTGCCGTGCCTCCGCTGTGGGTTTTGAATCAAGCCATTCTCTTCGAAAATGCAGGACCGGATTACTCGCTCATGCGGGTTTTGTCCACGAATGAAGACGGTTTGGGCCTCAACGCCGTTCAATCGCCTGTTCGGTTGAAAGGACACGTCGTGATCGAACCCCACGTCGAGGGCCGACGCCTGGCCGTCGCGACCAACCTGGGTGAGATCGCGATCATGGATGTCGAAGTCACCAACCCGAAGGACAAAGTTTTCAAGATGGTCAATTTGGTTTCCAACGAAGCCAATCCGAAAATTACCTGGCCTTTGATGGCTGGCACCGACCTGTGGCTGGCATCCAATCGACTCTCCTACTTCCAAATCCAAGTCACCGGCCAAAAACTCAACTCGATGTGGATCAAGGAGGATGGAGATGAGTTTACGTCCCGGCCGGTTCGGGTCGGCGATGTGCTGATCCACTCGAGGGTCGTGCGAGGCAACGCGGGCGTTCGCGTCGCAGCCGTCGATTCCAAGGGGGGCAATCCGTTTTGGGAAGTGGATGTCGGCAACCCGGTGGTTTATGCCTCGCCATCCGAACGAGGCGTTCTCGCCATCACCTCCCAGGCTGCTGCCTACTCCGTGAACGACGCCTCCTTCAAATTGGACACGGAACTCGCGACACCCAATATGTCGATCGAGAACGTGGGACGCAATCAACGGTCGATGTGGTTCTCGTCAGCAACGCCGATCAACGAACAGAAAGGTATCTTGCTCAACTCAGCCCAGGGAAGCCAGCTCCTGCTGGCGGATCGAAACCGCAGCTCGGGCAGCTCGACTCGATTGATCAACCTGGACTTGGCGGGCTCGTATCCCGTCGCGCCCCCCGTCGCCGTCGGCAATTCGCTTTTGTTGCCTTTGGAAAACGCTCAGCTGATAATGATCGACGCCGAGACGGGAAACACGATCGGAACTCCGTTCCAGCCGACCATTTCGGCAGGGGAAAAACCTGTATGGCTCAATCCGGTCCTCCTGTCCGACAAACAATCGGTCGTTATCGCGGACCAAAAGCGCAACTTGTACAAGCTATCCACCGGTCGGCAACTCCGCATGCTCAATTCGCAACCGCTCGAACGCGCGCTCAAAGGTCGGCTGGCGGTTCTCGATGACGTCATCGTCGGCGTGTCGCCCGGATCATCCGGCGACCATCTCGACTTTTACGAGAGCGGTGAATTCAAAAAGATCGCTGGACTGGACTTCGAGGGACGATTCGCCTGGGGACCTTTTGCGATTCAAATCGATGATCAATCGGCTGGTTTGGCGTTCAGCGATGTCGAAGGGCTCGTCGCATTCAATGCCCAAGGCCGACAGTTGTGGAATGTCCCGCTGGACCAAATGGTCTTGATTGGGCAACCTGTCCGCCTGGAGCAAGACGTTCTGTTGGCGAGCACGCTCGGAGATTTGATACGCGTTTCGCTGACCGATGGCCGTGTGGTTGGAAAGGCGGTTGCTGGAGAACCTGCCAGCGGAACGCCGCTTGTTCTGCCCCAGGGAGTTCTTGTTCCCGGCGATGAGGGTACGTTGATTCAAATGCCGTTCCCTTCCGCAGATGGCTCTAGCGTGACGGGCGCATTGCGATGAAGCATCCCAGCGCAGGAAACCTAGCGCCCGCACGGTGGAGCCGAATGCTTTGGTTCGCCATTGCCTTCGCGCTGACGGCGATCCAGGCTCTTGCCCAGGAATCCTTGGAAAAGATTTTGGAAGAAGTCGAGGTTTCGACTTCCCTGCTCGACGAAGAACCCTTCGATATCGTGACTCTCACGCGAGAGGCGTCCGGTCGCAGCGTGAAAGTCGCTCCGATCGACTTCCCCAATCGACGCGTACCCACGAACCTCAAGGAGGGAGAGAGACTGCAGGTCACGATCCTGCTGTTTCCAACGCGGCGTTATGAAGTCGCATGGAAAGATGTCTCCAAGGTTTGGCTGTACGAACAGATGATCCTCGAACGAGCCAAGACCCTGGTCGCTCAGAAGAACTACGGCGAAGCCTTTGAGCATCTCAATTTCTTGATGGTGAATTATCCGCAAACCGCCGGACTCTCATCGCTGCGACAAGATTTTCTGATCGAGAGCGCCGCAGACCTGCTGCAGCGGAGACGCCTGCCGCACGCCTTGGCGGTGCTGGAGGAGTTGCAGAAATCGTTCCCCAATTTCCAACGGGAACGCGTGCGAGGACTGATCACCACCGTTTCCAATGAACTCGTCCAATCGTATTTCGACAAGAAAGATCTGGCGACCGCCAAGAGCATGGTCTCCCGATTGGACCGCGATTACAAGAACGATCCTCTCCCCGTGGTGGAAAAGTGGAAGGGCAAGTTCCTGGAACTGGCCAACGAAGCTCGAGATCGATCCATCAATTTGCGGAATCAAAAAGATTATCTCGCAGCACGGCGCGAGGCCAAGCGCATGCTCGAGATCGAACCCGATATCGAAGGGGGCAAGCAATTGCTCCGCGACCTGCTCCGCGAGTATCCGATCGCTCGGGTAGCGGTCTTTCAGCAAGCCGACGAGCCCGACACCGCCGCGTTGGCCAATTGGCCTGCCTTCCGATCCGGCCAGTTGATTGCCAAACCTTTGTTCGAGTTCCGAGGCACCGGGGCCGAAGGTGGCCAATACCGATTCTCGCTCGGTTCGTTCCAACACAGCGACGACCAATTCGAACTGGAGATGTCGATCCAAAACGCGGGACAAGAGGGGATCCCCACGAGCCTGACGCTCTCCCAATCCCTGTTGCGACGCGCGACCATCGGCAGACCCGATTATTCTCCTGGATGGGCGGCCGTCCTGGATTCGGTTTCGGTCTTCGGCCCGGAACGATTGAAGCTCCGATTTCGTCGCCCCCACGTTTTGCCACAGGCCTTTTTGCAATGGCCCATCGAGCGAATCAACAAGGAAACCCAGCCCCCCGGTGTCCTCTATCGAATCAAGGGTGACGAAGGCCAGGTGCGCCGTTTCGAGTGGTCGGCCAGCACGACTGCCGCCGAATTCCAACCGCTCGAGATCCAAGAGGTCCTCTTCAAGGATCCCAACGAAGCCATCAACGAGATGTTGCGAGGAGATATCGAGATCATCGATCGGCTCTTCCCAGCCGACGCACGCAAGCTTCGCAGCGCCTCGATCGCCCGAACGGTCACCGTCGAGAACTACGCGCTCCCCACGGTCCATATGCTGGTGCCTCGCCGTTCCAACCCCTACCTGGACGACCGCGAATTCCGACGAGCATTGCTCTACGCGATCAACCGCGAAGCCATCTTAAAAGGAGAAATCCTGGGTGGGGGCGAAGCAGCCCAAAGCCAAGTCATCAGCGGTCCCTTCCCCCGAGGAGCCGTCGACACCGATCCGATCGCCTACGCCTACAATACCTCGGTCGATAATCTGGCCTACGATCCGCGGCTTGCCAAGGTGCTGATTCTGATCACCAACAACAAGTTGCGCATGGCGGCCGAGAAGAAAGGGGAAAAGCCACCCTCGAGGCCTAGGCTGAGGCTGGGTGTACCCAATTACGAAGCTGCTCGCGTCGC
>JBKDPB010000160.1:0-11515 GCA_046342615.1 Planctomycetota bacterium
AGCCATTATCGAGCAGTGGAAACTGGTCGACGTGCCCGCCGACCTGGTGATTCTCGATCGTGTTCCCAAGCCCAACGAAGAGTCCCCGGTCGACATCGTGTATCTGACCGCGTCGGTCTGGGAACCCGCAACCGACGCCGAACGATTGTTCGGAGTCGGGGCACCTGCCCAAACCAACAATCAGTTCATCGTCCAAGCCTTGGCGCAATTGAGCGAAGCCCGCAATTGGATTCAAGTTCGCCAAGGCTGCCAGGATCTTCACGCCTTGGTTGCGGCCCATCTGCCGATCATGCCCCTGTGGCAGGTCGGCGAGTCGTTCGCCTACCGAAGCGAATTGGTCGGGGTCGCCCAAAAGCCCCTCGGCTTGTACCAAGACATCCAGAAGTGGAGGTACCGCGTGCCATGAGAACCTGGTCCATCGCTCCCCTCATCCTGATGTTGGCTCTGTCTTCCGGCAAACTCCAAGCTCAATCCGCTTCCGAGGAAGTTTGGGAATATTCACCGTATCGCATTCGGGTCTGGGTCAGCATGTCCCCGTCCCTGGGCTTGGCCGAATCGAGTAAACAAGAACTCTATCGCCGCATCGCGGAATGCTGTGAAATCGAATTCGGTGCCAGCTCCATGACCGAAGTGGGTGAAACTCCGGATGCCCTCTTTGGATCTGTCCTCTATCACCTGGATGATCTCACGGTCGAACGCATGCTGTCGCGGGAACTGGTGCTGATGCTCAGCAAGTCGGACGAGGCCAAGAATGCGTTTCTCGCAAGGCAGCCCCGTTTGGAGCGCAAGGTGCTTTCCGAGGAAGAGAAAAAGAAACTGTCCCGAAAGGAACTCGAAGACCTCAAGGCCAAAGAGGATGCCGAGGCGCGGTCTGCGAGCTTGAATAGCGTTCGAACGCTCGATTCGGTGATGGATCGAATTCCGAAAATTGCCGTAACCAGTCTGGATTACGGTGCGTTGCAGCGGGACATGCTCCCCTTTTTCGTCGATAAAGACATCCCCGTCCTGACCGACCAGGTCGCACCGCTTCTGGCTCGCAAACAAACGCTCGAGGCACAAGCGTTGGAGTTTCGCAAGAAAGGAACTCCGACCATCGGGAACTCCGACGACACGAAACGTTTCGGCCAGGTGCTCAGCGACCTGTCCCGCTTGGATCGCGAAATCCAAAAGCTGCAACCTTTGCTCGATCGCAAGGTACGAGATATCAAGAACTGGAAACTGCTTCAGGAAAAAGGGGAGAAGTACCAAGGATCGTCGGATCAACTGCGCGAGGATCTTGAGAGCGGCAAGCTGTTTGCGGCGCTTGTCCCCAAATCCGACGCGCCCAAGTTCAAGGAAGTGGCCCGCTCGATCCCGACGCGATTCCCATGGCAACCCGAAGCGCTCTTGCGAGACAAGGACAAAATTGTTCTCGTCGCCATCGATCGACAAGGGGAGATGATCTCCCTGCGCGTAAAAGAACTCGACGCTTTTGTGCGCCGAATCGGACTTCTGGAGTCGATGGAGGTCCGCGGTCTCAGCGAGATTCCGCAGGCCGTCGCTTATTTGCAGCGCCGCGCCTTTACGCCCATGGCTCGCATCGAAGACAACGACAACAAGACGGCGGTACTGCGGGTGCGCGCAGCGGGACTCGCGACCTCCGACGATTCGCCGATCCATATTCGCTCAGGAGATGTGGTCACTCCCTTCGTCCGCCGAGACGATCTCAACGGAAACCCGACCTTGCTGCAGAGTCTCGCCTTTACCTATATCGCCGTCACTGAACCGATCGACTCCGCCCGCTACTACGGTGCGATCTTCGCAGCGAGTCGCGGTGCGTTGGTCGCTGCCAAGAATCGACGAACACGGCGCGTTGCTCTCAAGATCCAACCCCGATTCGATGCCAGCCAACTCAAACTTGGAATACGGCAAATGCCCTCCAGTGCCGTTCCCGGCGCCGAGGTCTACTTGCGAACGCCCGGTACCGACGAACTTCAAATGGTGGGCCGGACCGATTGGCGGGGCATCATCGACCTGACGAATGCACAAGCCCCGACCATCACTTACGAGCAACCGACCTCCAGCAACGTACCCTCGATCGCCAAAGCTCGAATGACCACCGCCTCGACGGAAAGCCCATCCGCTCCGGAAGAGAGCGCGCCGCTCCAACAGGAGGAACTTTCCAAGGAAGAACAGCTCAAACGTCGGCGCGAAAAGCCTCCGACCAGCACCGTCGCCATCAACGTCCCGCTCTACTTGTACTACATCAAGAACGGCGACACCCTTTTGGCCAGGTTGCCGATTGTCACAGGCTACCGCGAAACGGAAAAAGCCGACCTGCCCGACGACCGCCGCCGTTTGCAGGCCGAAGGATTTCTCAAGGGACTGCAGGGCGAAGTCCTCGATGTCGTCGTCCGTCGCAAAATTCTGGAAGCCCGTATCCGGCGCAAGCTCGACGAAGGGAAGCTCGATGATGCCGCGGCGTTGGTCGACGAGCTGAAGAAAGTCAAGAACTACGAGACCATGTCGGCCCAGATCCAAAACATACAGCGCCGAGCCTTCGCCACCGATTCGGGTTACATCCCCACTCCCGTAGCCGAAAGAATCGATAAGATGATCGACACCACGCGGGTCCTGATGCAACAGTACCTGCAAACCGATCTGGTTCGCGAACTGGAAGTCAAGTTGATCGAACAGAAACAGAAGTAGCCATCGACTATGTCCAAGACCGTCCTAGATATCGGCAATTGTGGTCCCGACCACGCTGCCCTATCCGCTATGCTCCGAGAAGGTTTTGGTGTCGAGATTCTGCGGGCGGATCAATGGATCGACGCAGCCGCCGCTCTCCAGTCCAACGACGTCGACCTGGTGCTGGTCAATCGCAAGCTGGACATCGACTACTCCGATGGATTGGAGATTATTCGACGCATGAAGTCCGATCCGGCCCTTCGTTCAATTCCAGTCATGCTGATCACCAATTATCCTGAATACCAGGAAGCCGCGGTGGCGCTAGGAGCGGAGTACGGTTTTGGCAAACTCGAGCTGCGAACCGAACAGACCAAGGCGCGCTTGACAAAATGCCTGTGCCCCGAGTCGCAAGAGGTCGAACATGAAGCCTAAGAAGAATCCGGTGGATGATGTGCTCGAAGCGCGTCGGATCCTGAAGGAAGCGGGGCTTCGAAGTACCCCCGCTCGGATCTCCGTGATCAACGCCTTGAAACGATCTTCCAAGCCGCAAACACACGCCGAGTTGGCGGATCAACTGGTGCCTCTCGGTTTCGATAAAGCGACGGTATTTCGCAACCTGACCGATCTGGCTGAAGCCGACTTGGTGATCCGAACCGAGCTCGGAGACCACGTTTGGCGTTTTCTTCTGGCCGACCCCAATCACGATCGAAGCTGCCATCCTCACTTCGTTTGCATGGATTGCGGGATGGTTTCATGCATCGAGGATATGCCGCTCCCGAGCGCCACGGTCAGGCGTTCACACAACATTGCGCGTATCAGCGAGGTCTTGGTCAAAGGGCACTGCGGCAGCTGCACCCCCGCCAGCGCTTGATCCGGAGACGATGCCTTACGGATTGCCGACGACCTGTTCGATCTTGATCGCCTTGCGACCCTTGTACGATCCGGCGGAGGCAAGGAACTTGACCCGATCCGCGATTTCGACTTCGAGCGGATGATGGATGTCTTTTTCCGTCGAGATGATGTCCCCTACTTCCAATCCGAACAGCTCCGCCGTCGTGATCGACGAACGCGCTAGCGTTACCACCATATCCGCGATCGAACCGTCCAATCGCGAACTGATTCGAGAGACCAGCTGTTCGTTGGTCCGAAGAGCCGCATATCCGATCCAGCTGTTGCTCGACAGCTTGCTCCCGACGCGTTCGATGGTATTGAAAGGAATGCAGAGATTGATCGTTCCGCGAATGGAGCCCATGATCAACTCAAAACTGACCATTACCACCACTTCGTTCGGCGGAACGATTTGAACCAACTGAGGGTTGCTCTCGACGCGCTCGACATCCAGTTCCAGTTCGATGACGTTGCTCCATGCGATCTGCAGCTCTTTCAGAAAGACATTGGTGACGCGAGCGGCCAATCGAAGTTCGATTTCCGACAACGGACGCTTGGGAACGGATTCGCTGCTGACCGAACCACCGAGCATGCGGTCGATGATCGGATAGAGGAGCGACGGACTGATATCGAGCACCCAATTTCCATCCAGCGGCAGCGGCTTGAGCAAATTGAAACAGGTAGGTATTTCGAGCGAATATACGAACTCGCTGTAGGTTAACTGGTCCACGCTGATCAAGCGAACTTCGATGATGCTTCGAAGCATCGCGGACAACGACGCGCCGAAATTGCGAGCGAAACCATCGTGCAAGGATTGCAGAGATCGCATCTGCTCCTTGCCAACCCGCTCGGGACGCTTGAAATCATAGTTCAGGACCCGAACCTTGGGCGACTTCTTGCCGTCCGATTTCACCGGACCGGCAGGGGTGGGGGCAGCGACCGAGGCGGCGGTTCCCTCGAGCGACTTGAGCAGGCTCTCCACGTCATTGCGACTCAGTGTGCTTTCCGACATATCGAACTCCTTTTCGCTTCGAAGACGGCTATCGCCGTATCACCCTCGGATATGCCCTTCGCCAGTTACGATGTACTTGTACGTCGTCAACTCCTTCAAGCCACACGGGCCACGAGCATGCAATTTATCGGTGCTGATACCGATCTCCGCTCCGAGCCCAAGCTCTCCGCCATCGTGAAATCGCGTTGAGCAGTTGATCATCACGGCAGCGGAATCCACTTGCCGCGCAAACTGCCTCGCTCGCGTGATGTCCTGCGTGACGATCGCGTCGGTATGATGCGAACCATACCGCTGAATGTGCTCGATCGCCTCCTCGAGGCTGTCCACCACGCAAATGCTCAATATCGGACCGAGGTACTCCGTCGACCAATCGGCCGGCGTGGCTGGAACCGCGTCCGTCAGAACCTCAAGAACACGAGCGTCGCCACGCAACTCGATGCCGCGACTCCGCAAAGCTTCGGCCGCCATCGGCAGAAACTGCCTCGCCACCGATCCATGAACCACCAACGATTCCGCTGCATTGCAAACCCCCATGCGTTGCGTCTTGGCGTTTACGACAATCTCGCAGGCCTTGGCCAAATCGGCGTACTCGTCGACGTACACATGGCAGTTCCCCGCGTAATGCTTCAGCACCGGCATCTTCGCCTCGGAAACGACACGCCGAATCAGACTCTCTCCTCCTCGGGGAATCACCAAGTCGATCCAATCGCTCCGCTGCAACAACTCCCCGACCACATTGCGATCGGGAGTCTCGACGAATTGCATCGCATCCTGCGGTAAACCCGCGGATCGGGCCGCCTCGGCGAGAATCGCAACCAAGGCCGAAGAACTCTGCAAGGATTCCTTGCCACCGCGAAGAATGATTGCATTGCCGCTTTTGATCGCGATAGCCGCCGCATCCACCGTCACGTTGGGCCGGGATTCGTAGATGAAGAAGAGAACGCCCAAAGGGACCCGAACCTTTTCGATCTGGAGTCCGCTGGGTTGAACCCCTCCCCCTAAAATCTCACCGACAGGGTCCGGCAAGGCGGCGATCGAGCGAAGTCCCTTGGCCATCGCCGCCACGCGGTCCGGGTTGAGCGTCAGTCGATCGATGGCGGCAGGGGTCAAGCCAAGTTCACTGGCTTGCGCTACGTCGCGCGCGTTGGCTTCCAGAATCCACCCCATGCGATCCAGCAACCCATCGGCCGATCGCAGCAACCAGTCGTTTTTGTTGGCGGTTGCCATGTCCCGCAAAAGACGCGAGGCCCGCTCGGCACGCTCCCCCAGTCGACGACAATACCCCGCGACGTCTTCCGCCTGGAAGGAGTCTTGGTTTTTGCTTGCTATCGCCATGGGACCCGATGGGGGTGTCGAGGGGAAGGAAGGGAGTTCGATGGGAGTATCGAAGAACGCCCGAGTGCGGTCAATGGAGAATTCGCCGGTTCTTTGGCCGGGGACGCGGCTAGACCGATCGGTTCCCGATACAATGAAGGGGGTTGACGTTTTGAATTTCCTCCCCTTGATGCCGCGAGGTTCCCGACATGGCATTCTCCGTTAAAGAACCGATTCTCGTGCCGTTTGATTTTTCGACTCACTCGCGCGTGGCGGTGGACAAGGCTTTGGAGATCGCCGAATCCCCGTCGCAGATCCATATTCTCCACGTCCTGCCTACCTTCGTTCCGCTGGCTCCCGAGGGTTTTCCTGTCGAGGCGATCGACGATCGCGTGCGGTTGGAATACACACAAAAAGCGCTCGAGGAGGAATTCACCGACGGCAAGTATGCTGGCATTGCCAGGGAAGTCGTCATCGGCGACCCGGGAACGATCGTCTCCGAACGGGCCGAAGCGATTGGAGCGGAACTGCTGATTGTCCCATCGCACGGACGAAGCGGATTGTCCCGTCTGTTGCTTGGAAGCGTTGCCGAGCGAATCATCCGGTTGGCGAAATGCCCGATCCTGGTGCTCAAGGTCCACTGAGAAATTGAGCGGCGAGATGGAGCGGATGGCGACTTAGCGGATGGCGACTTAGCGGATGGCGATGGAGTTCTGCAACGGTTTGAGGATGTGCTCAACGACGTAGTTGTCCATCAATTCTCGCATGAGCCCCTCGAGTCGGCGCAGCTCGTCGACGTAGGAGTCATCGGGTCCGAGCGAATCGAATCGGCGAACGGTGATGTAGACGCTGAGGAGTTCGTCGGAGAGCTCGGGGCCGCGTTGGGAGAACGAACCGGTGCGCGGCTCGAAATTGATTCGAGCATGGGTTCGAAAGACGTCGTCGAGGGAGATTTGTACCATGGGTTCGTAGGCCATGAGTTGCGAGCCGGGTCGCTGCGTGATGGCTTCGAGTCCTGCGGGCAGGCCGATCGCGTCGGCCAGAAGTTGATTGTGATTGCCGCGATAGGCGTAGTCGAATCCGTACATCAAACTCACAGCTTCGCAATCGAGACGGCTGACCGATAGCATATAGGGCGCCATTTCGAGAACATCGCGATGCTGGCCCATGGCTTCTTCGAGGGTATTGGGATTCACGACCCCGCTGCTGATCCGCCGCGACTCGACGGCGACCCAGCGATAGGCGCCGTGTTCTTTCTCTTCTTCGAGGATGAACTCACCCCGTTCGCGCTGATAGAAGTGCTGCAGCTTGGGAAATCGTCGCTGCATTTGTTCGAAGAAATGGAGGACCGAATCTCGCCCTGTGGGCAAATCCATTTCGGTCTGCAGCGTGACGTTTGCGTAGAAGTCGTCGCTCAGGGAGCCGTAGGGATTCATGCTTGCTATTTATCCTCGAATCGAAGAGCAACGAAGGTGTGAAAGCCAAGGACGAGGATTGCCGTCTGCAACACATCGAACAGCATGATTATAGAGTCTCCTCGACCTGAATTCAAAGGCTTGACAAGTCGATGATCGAGGAATCCGTGGCGAGGTGGATTTGGGCTGGAGTTCGATTTCCCAGCCGGGCGGTTGCGGCTGCGAGTCCGATGGGATCGCGATCGTCGGCTAAGGGGTTGATATGCATGAGAATCAGCCGCTGGATGCCATATCGATGGCAATTTTCCAAGACGGCACTGGTCCAGCTGTGTCCGGTTCTCTCCGCGAGTTCGCGTTGATCATCCTGAAAATTGCACTCGTGAATCAACCAATCGACACCTTGGATCCTCGACCAATACGCGGAATCGGGTCGAGAAGTTGTGTCGGTCACGTAAGCTAGGCTGACCTCAGGGAATTGCAATCGATACCCGACGCTCCCTCCGGGATGCTCCAAAGGGAACCAAGTCAGGCTAGCTTGCCCTATTTGCCAAGTCGGGGCGAGCGGCTCAAGGGGGTGCCAAGCGATCGGTGGCAGGACGGGAAAGATCGCGTGGTGGAAAAGGTGTTGCTCGAGGGCTTGGAGTTTTTCGGCTTCGCCGTAGACATCGATTTTTTTGAGGGGGGTTGTTGCGATGAAATCCAAAAAGTAGGTCAGCCCCACCACATGATCCAGGTGGGCGTGGGACAGCAAGATGGAGAGTTCCGGGGCACGGATCAAGTTCTGCAGCCGGAACACGCCGGTACCTGCATCGAGAAGGAGGTTTGCTTCGCTGAGAAAGAACGACGTCGTATGCCGGACTGCGTTGGGATGATAACCAGCGGTACCTAGACAATGCAATTTCATGGCGTCGTGGGAATGGGTTTCCTGGTGCTACTCGTTCGCGGTAGCGCGCAAGTGTATCAGACTCCTCGCGCGCTTGCGACCATTTCCCGAACCCTAGGACGGGAACGCTTGGAGAGCGAAGGGCCATGCATAACTTCGAGACAGCATTTTTTCACTTGTCCGCATCGTCTCGCGCGTTTTGAATCATCCGCCAGCTCGACTGGCTCCACCGCATCATTCGCAGGCTTCCGCGACCATCGATCTCGGCTCGGATGGCATGATCCCTGGCCGTGATCAGGAGCGAACCATCCGCGGGAGTGAACGCATCGATCACCCGCGGCGTTGCCGCCCGAGCGGAACCGCTGACGACGACCCATGTGGGTTTCGCCCAGGCGATGACCCGCTCGGCTTGTGCAGCCAGGGAGCCATGATGCGGAGCCATGATCACATCGCAGCGCAGCGGCGTTTGCGCGAGGATCGCTTGGGTTCCGGGCGGCTCGAGGTCACCGGGAAGCAATATGGTTCGATCCGCGAACCGGATGGCGAGCACTAGGCTCTTGGCGTTATCCGATAACTTCGGTGCACTGAGTTGTTCCGTCGAAGGGTGCAAGACCTCGACATGCCATCCGCCCCGGCCAGCGTGATGATCTCCTTGGCGCCAGGGTTCCACTCGTGTGGATTGTCGCTTGAGCTGCGCCACAAGATTGACAATGAACGGATGGTCGGTTTTCAAGACGGATTCCGTGGTCGACCAATAACGAGGTGCAAACCGTTTTGCGATACCGGGCATCGCGTTGTAATGGTCGGAGTCGGCGTGCGACAGGATCATGCGATCGATGCGGGAATATCCCAGATGCCACAAGGCGTTGGCGATCGGTTGATAGCTTCGTTCGTAGTCTCCCAAACGCCCCGCGTCGTAGAGCCAGAATTCGCCGTTGGGTGTTTCGATCACGGCACACGTACCATGGCCGACGTCGATCCACGTAACAGCGAGTTTGCCTTGATCGCTCTGCGACTCGCGGTTGCGGTACCACAGGCTTATGGGTTCGCATACCAGTCCCACCGCGAACCACGCTGCGAGGGAGCGCCAGAGCAGCCGGCGCGCGCTCACGCGCCGCGTCCCGCGCCACAAGGCGATGGCCAAGGCCAGCGCATAGAAGCCTGTCAGCCACCACGCGGGCGGGGCGGCTCGCCAGAAGTGGCTCAGCGGAATCGATTCTGCGATCGAAACCATTTGGGTGAGCACCCAGAGCGATCCGCCGCAGAGAATCCCGAGCAGGGCGGCGATCGGCGGCAGCCATCCCAGGACGATGAGCGCCAAGCCGGAAAGGAGAGCGACCAGCATAGGGAGCCACAGTACCAGGTTGAGCAGAACCGCGATCGGACTGAGTATGTGAAAGGCGCTCCACACCAAAGGGGCCGAGAGGAAACAGACCCAAAAACTGCTGCGGAGGGACTCCCATGCAAAACGCTTTGCACCCGCGATAACGACTTGGCTGCCGGTCTGCCGGCTCTCCACCAATCGTTGCAGCGGCGTTTGGCGTTGATGAACAATGGGAAACGTCAGAATCAGGACGGCGACGGTCATGAAGGACAATTGAGTCCCGATCTCAAACGCGATGCTGGTGCGTTGAACGAGAAGAATCAAAGCGGCACAGGCGAGAATATTCAGGCTGGTAAACTGCCATCGCAGCAACCGCGCGATGCACCCTGCGGTCAGCATCAACGCAGCCCTCGCAACCGGCGGGTTGGCCCCGCACAGGAGCGCATACAAACCGCAAACAACGACCACACCGATCAGCGTGGGGGCCCGAGGCAATCTCAACATCAGTCCCGCCACCGCCAAGGCCACCGCGACCATATCGATATGCATGCCGGAGATGGACAGCATGTGAATCGTTCCCGTCGCCAGCAATTCTTCCTGCAATTGCCAATGCGCTTGCTCGCGCTGGCCCAGGACCAGGGCTGCCGTCAGCGGAGCCTGGCCAAAGGGAATATAGCGTTCGATGGTTGCCAAGGCATAATCATGGACGATCGCCAGAGGGCGATCCAATCGCAGGCTCTCCGCCGTTCGCACTCGCACGACTTGCTCGACGGACTCGGCGCGGAGCTGGGCGGAGAGTCCCAGTTCCGCATAACGCGCCCGAAGATCGAACTGGCCGGGATTGGATGGCTCGGGAGGCAAACGCCAATGACCATAGATCTCCACCAGATCTCCCGGATAGTAGCCTCGAACCTTCGCGTCGATGACGAGCGAGGCGACCGTTCGGCTGGCGCGCCAGCCGTCCGATTGACGCGATTGCTCGATGCGAACGCGAGTAAGGGTCTGCCAATGAATATCGGATTCCTCGGAAGTGTCGTCCTCGGAAATCGCATCCGGTTTGGAGTCGCTGGCGATCGATGGGCGCGGTGTTGTCGATCGCCGATAGCGCAAGGTCTCCTCGATGACGGCTCGGACCGCAATCGGCTGCCAGGCGTTGGCGCCGACCGGCCCGGAACGAAGATCCTCTGGCCCGGTTCGCAACACGTCGGCTTGTCGCCGGCGTTCGTCTCGACTGGATTGATGCAGAACTCCGTACGCCCCAGCGATCGCCGCAATGCATAGCAGCGACGTCCAGGGCGCGGAGGCGTGCGAATCTCGAGGTTTTTGTCCGCCGCGCAGCGCGCGCCCAACAGCCGAGCATCCCAAAAGCAACCCGACGCAGACGGCCCAAAATCCGATGCCAAACGATTCGACGACGTGAATCGTGAGGAGGACCGCTGCCAGGAGGAGGATGAGGGGATAGTAGACGAGACCGCGAAGCCATCGACGCTCGACGCGCTCCGTCAGGGATGGCTTTCGAAGGGTCGAGCCGTTGCGGTTATCCGTGCCCTTCATCGCTGTTCGCAGGATAAGTCGGGTGTGCAATCCGGTCGGTTTCATAGCCTGACCAAATCGTGCGACCGCCGTCGACGGGCAGGCAAGCGCCGGTGATGAATTCGTGTGTGGCCAGAAAATACGCAGCCGCTGCAACATGCTCGGGCTGGCCATGGCGCTGCAGCAGGCAGGCCCGGCGGATCCTCTCGGCGGCGGCCTGGTCGATCGAGGGATCGAGCATGACCGGTCCCGGCAAGATGCCGTTGACGCGAACCGACGAATTGCGTGTCGCCAGCTCCACAGCCATCGAGCGAACGATGGTTTCAATCGCACCTTTGCCGACGAAGTAAGCGCTGAAGTCGCGATAGGGTCGAGCAACAGCCAAATCCCCGATGAGAACCATCGCACCTCCGGTCGCTTGCTTGACCATATTCAGTACCGCTGTACGGGCAACGTTGGACGAAACGAGAGTGTTGATT
>JBKDPB010000161.1:0-26758 GCA_046342615.1 Planctomycetota bacterium
CACGACTCGTGGGCAAAGAATCGGCATGCGTTGTACAGGACGTCGACCATGCTGGTCGCGTCGTCGATGACGACGACCGCCGCAGTTCCCAATCCCAAGCATCCGACCCGCCCTGGACCATTGAAGTCGAGGGGTGTGTCGAGTTCCGCGTTGGTCATGAATCCCATGCTCAACCCACCGGGAATCACCGCCTTGGCTTTGCGACCGTGCCAAACGCCACCGGCGTGCTTGTCGATCAGTTCCCGCGCGGTCACCCCGAGGGGCAACTCGACCAGCCCCGGCTTGTTCACGTGCCCGCTGATGCAATACAGCTTGGGCCCATACGAACCTGCATCGCGCGGATTGTTGGGGTCCTTCGGGACTCCCATGGTTTGAAACCACTCGGGACCGTGCTTGAGAATATGTGGCACGCATGCCATGGTCTCGACATTGTTGACGATGGTCGGACGACGAAAGGCCCCTTCGATGGCGGGAAACGGAGGCTTGATTCGAGGCCATGCGCGTTTGCCTTCAAGGCTTTCGATCAAACCGGTCTCTTCGCCACAAATGTACGCACACGCGCCGCGGTGCAGGTAGATGTCGAGGTCATAACCCGAGCCGAGAATATTCTTGCCGAGCAAGTTGTTGGCATACATCTCGTCGATGGCCTTCTTCAGAACTCGGTAGCATCGGCCGTATTCGTATCGCAAATAAAAGTAGGCCGTCGTCGTGCGGGTCGCAAAACTGCTGATGACGATCCCTTCGAGGATCTGATGCGGATCCTCTTCGATCAGAACTCGATTGTTAAACGTGCCCGGTTCGCTCTCGTCGCCATTGATGCACAGGTAGACGGGGCCTTTGACATCCTTGGGCAGAAACGTCCACTTGAGACCGGTTGGAAAACCCGCTCCTCCGCGGCCTCGCAATCCCGAAGCCTTCACCACTTCGGTGACTTCCGCGTTGGTCATCTTGAGGGCCTTGGCGAGCGCCTCATACCCTCCGTCCGCGCGGTAGCTCGCCAAGGACTGGCTATCAGGCCTTCCCACGCGCCCCAGTAGCACCGGTTTGAATTCCGTTTGACTCACTTTTTGCCTCGAGGTTTTCAGAAAGGGTGACTCAGGTTAATCCGCCATGCGCTGCACATCGTCCGCCGAAACCCGAAGATGCAATTCGTCTTCGAGCAGGATGCAAGGAGCTCCGTCGCAGGCTCCCAGACATTCCGCCAACTCCAACGTGACTTTGCCATCGGCGGTGGTTTCGCCGGGTTGAATTCCCCATCGTCGACACAGTTCGGCCAGCAACTCTTCGCCTCCTCGCAACATGCAAGGCAACGAGCGACAAACCCAGATTCGCTTTTGGCCCAGCGGGTTCTCCTCCGTGCGAAAGAACCCGTAGAACGAAAGGGTGTCGTGGATCTGCGCCGGGGAGAGTTCGAGCAAGTCCGCGATTTCGTGGATCGCCTTCTTGCTGACACACCCCCTCTCCTCCTGCACCACATGCAGCGCGGGCAAAGTCACCGCTTGTTTGTTGGGGTACCTCGGCAAATGTTCCGCGATGGTCTGCTTGGCCTGTTCGCTCAGTTCGCTCATCGATCCAACTCCGCTGCGATAATGTTGATGCTGCCCAAGACCGCTACCACGTCGCTGAGCATGCAGCCTCGGATCATGCGGCTAAACAAGGAGAAATGAAGGAGGGAGGGAGGCCGAGTCCGAGCGCGATATGCCCGAAAATCGCCGTCGGAAACGATGTAGTACCCAAGCTCTCCATTGGGCGATTCCGTCGCCGCGTAATAGGAATCGACCGGCGAGGGCATCTGACGGTTGGGCATGATGTTCTCGAAGTGATGGATCAAGCCTTCGATGCTGCGATAGACCTCGAGCTTGTCTGGGATTCCCTCTTTCCCAGTCCCCGCGGCGAACACCGGCCCGCTCGGCAAGTTGTCGACGGCTTGCTCGATGATCTTCAAACTCTCGAGCATCTCCATCATCCGGACTTGGAACCGAGCGTAGCAGTCCCCTTCCTTGGCACAGCAAACGTCGAAATCCAGATCGTTGTACGCCAGGTACGGCTCATCGCGGCGCAGATCGCGCACCACGCCGCTGGCGCGAGCCACCGGACCGGTCGCGCTCCCTGCGATGGCGTCTTCCTTGGTCAGGACCCCAACCCCGCGCGTCCGTTCGACAAAAATGCGGTTCTTCATCACCAGTCCCGCAAAGTCTCGATAGGCCTTCGGGAAGGTTTTGCAAAAATCCCGCACCATGCGAATCCAGTCGTCCGTCACGTCGTACAGCAATCCACCCACCCGCGTGTACGAGGTGTGGAATCGCTGACCGCTCGCGCGTTCGCAGATGTCATAGATCTTTTCGCGCTCATTGAAAGCGTACATGAACGCCGTCGCGCCACCCAAGTCGAGCACGCACGTCCCCGTACACAGCAAGTGGTCATGGATCCGCATCAATTCGGCGAAGATGGTCCGAATGTATTTGCACCGGGGCGTCAACTCGATCCCCAGCATCGCTTCGACCGCATGATGCCACGCGATCTCATTGGCGAGCGGAGAAATGTAATTCATCCGGTCGACAATCGTCACGTACTGGTTGTAGTCGAGAACCTCCGCCAGTTTCTCGAAACCGCTGTGCAGAAAACCGATGTCGGGCTCGGCATCGATCACCATTTCGCCATCGAGTTGCAGCACCAAACGAAGCGTCGTGTGGGTGGCGGGATGCTGCGGACCGAAGTTCAATGTCCACAAACCCTCGCGCTGGTTGGCCTTCAGGCCTGGGCTTTCAAGCAGATCCAGTGGCATGTCCAAATTCCTTTCTCGCGGGGTCGCAAACTAGCTCTCGGCACGAGTGATGATCGGAAAGTTGTGGCGTTCGCCC
The DNA here is from genome assembly GCA_046342615.1 of Planctomycetota bacterium. GTDB lineage: Bacteria > Planctomycetota > Planctomycetia > Pirellulales > Pirellulaceae > JBKCUI01. Next base: position 2,862 of record JBKDPB010000161.1, read on the forward strand.
CGTCCCTTGATCGGGTAATCCTTGCGGAGAGGGAACGACTCGAACTCCTCAGGCAACAGCAGTCGCTTCATGTTCGGGTGCCCATCGAACCGGATGCCGAACATGTCGTAGACCTCGCGTTCCACCCAATCGGCCCCGAACCAAATCGGAACCATCGAGGGCAAGGTCAAGTGCGGTTCGTTGACATGCGTCTTGACAATGAGGCGCTCTCCCGACTCCGTATTGAGCAGCAAATACACGACCTCGAAACGATCGGTGGCGTTGGGGTACTCGAGCAAATCCACGGCGGTGACATCCACCAACTGATCCATCCCGACCGCCCTCAACGCGCGCATCACCGCCATCAAGTGGCTGGGAGACACCACCAATCGCTGCTGGTCGCGGAATACCGACCAATCCAATCGGGCATCTCGAATCCGCGATTCGATCGCATGGCGAAGATCGCTGCTTTCGGTCGAAGGCGCAGAGGAAGAAGTTGGCTCGCCGCTGGGGTTTTGTGTCATGGTATTCTCGGTAGGGCGCGATGGTCAGTGTATCGGGTCGTACTTGGGATCTTCGAGCTTCAACCCGTTGCGCTCACGGATGCGCAGCAGTTCGTCTTCGTCGAATCGCTTCGGACCGTCGGGCAAAATCCGCAATGCAAACTCCCGAGCGTTGTATGTCCCGGTCTTCTTGATCTTGTCCTGCAAGTCCAAAATCGACCGGATCAATTGCTCCGGACGCGGCGGACATCCCGGCACATAGACATCCACAGGAATAAAACGATCGATCCCCTGCACGACCGCATAGGTGTCGAACACTCCCCCCGAACAGGCGCAAGCCCCCATCGAGATGCACCACTTCGGTTCGGGCATCTGCAGCCAAATCCGCTGCAGGACCGGAATCATCTTCATCACCACCCGACCTGCCACGATCATCAAATCGCATTGCCTAGGCGAGAATCGCATCACCTCGCTCCCAAAACGGGACAAGTCGTGCTTGCTGGCGGCCGTACTCATGAGCTCAATTCCGCAGCAAGCGGTCGCGAACGGCATCGGCCACAAACTGTTGGCGCGAGCCCACGAGGCCGCCGCATCGATTTGCGTCAGGAAGATATTGTCACCAAGCTGCTTGTTTATTTCCGTCGCCAATCGAAAACTCCTTTGCGATACGCCACCACATAGGCCAAAGCCAGGGTAGTAAGCAGGACGAGCAACACCGCGAGAACGGGTAACCGGAATGGATCCGGAATCCCATCCGGAGCCAAGAGCGCTACCGCCCACGGATAGAGAAAAATCAACTCGACATCGAAAACGAGGAACAAAATCGCAATCAAGTAAAACTTGATGTCGAACGGTTTCCGGGCGTCCCCGACGGGATCCATCCCCGATTCATACGGCATGTCCTTGACCCGAGTCGGCTTGCGAGGGGCCACCACGTGGGGCAGGATCAACGAGACCGCAGCGAACCCAATCACCGCGATGAGATAAATCAAGATCGGCAACTGACCTGCCACGCCGCACTCCCCCTCGTCGAAAGGACTTTGTGAAAACTTTCACAATCTCTGCAGAGTATTGTAGGGGTTTGCGACGATTTGTCACCGACCCTTTCTCGAAATTGTTGGGCCTCCTGGTACAGGGAACGAAGTCCCTGGTGCAACTGGAAAAACCGGTTGACACCCCCTATAAATTACAGTTTTGCAATTTTGGCGTGGTGCTAAAGGCGAATTTCATTTGGCAAACCATTTCTTTGCTCCATCCTTCGTTATTCTCATTCAGGTGTTGAGGTCCCGTTTCGGCGACCGGGCGCTTACTTCCGGCAATTAGGCCATGTTGCAAACGAATTCTGAATTTCCGAATCGAGGAACCGACCCGAACCGTGAGCTGCTTCGCGGGTTGCTCGCCGAGCTGCTGACCCGCTTGGAGGTCGCCCACGAAAACGCGCCGATCGTCCAAGCCCTCAATGACGTCGGGATGGAGCTTGGCAACAGCGTCCATTCGGACGCAACCACGACCGCGTTGATGCGAGCCGGGTCGTCGCTCGGTCTACGGCTGGCACCGACCGAAGTGACGACCGAGGCGGTTTGGGAGTTGCTGCTGGAAGATTTCCTGGTTGCGATGGTGAGCCAGGACGCGCGGGGCGAGCCTTCCGCCTGGGTCATGTCCCATGTTGCGGGGGGGCGAGCGGAAGTCACCAAGCTCACCCCTCGCGGGAAAGAATCGGACTCCCTGAATTTGAGGGCCATTCGAAGGTTGCTTTCGCAACATCCCAACGCAGTCTTTTATGTGGTTGAACCTTCGCTGACGTGCGATTTGATTTCCTCGCACCGCGATCAGGAGCAGTCGAGCTTGTCGCAGGTCACCGACGCCCATGATCCGGACCATCACGAGCACGGCCCCTCCCCGCTTCGACGCTACCTGAGGCTGCTGTCGTTCGACAGGCGAGATATCTGGACCTTGGCGATTTTTTCCGTCGTGGCCAGCATCCTCAATTTGGCGATTCCTTTGGCGGTCGAGCAGATGGTGACGACCATCGGGTTCGCCATGGTGATCCAGCCGCTGATCTGGATCGCGGTGGCGCTGTTCGCTATTTTGACGTTGTCGGCGATCATCAAGGCGCTTCAGTTGTTTGTCGTTGAAATCCCGCAGCGCCGCATTATGGTGCGCGTCGTGGGGGATTTGTCGGAGCGATTCACTCGATTGGAGCGGAGCGCCGTCGATGGGATCCACGGGCCGGAACTGGCCAACCGATTCTTCGACGTGATCACTCTCCAAAAAGCCACTGCATCGCTGCTGATCGACATGCTCGCCTTGTCGATCCAAACCCTGGCGGGGTTGCTGCTCTTGGCGGTTTACAGCCCCTACCTGCTGTTGTTCGACGTCGTTTTGATCACGCTGATGACCGTGTTTTTGTATATGCTGGGCCGCGGCGCGGTAAAGTTGGCGATCGAGGAGTCGTTGATCAAGTACCGCATCGCCCATTGGCTGCAGGATGTGGTGGGCAGTCCCAACGCCTTTCAGGTTCACGGTGGAGGCGAACTGTCCGTCGATCGCGCCAACCGATTGGTGGTCGAGTATTTGGGTGCGCGGCGCAAGCACTTTGTCGTGCTCATGCGTCAATCCCTTTTCGCATTGATGTTGTATGCGATCTCGATCTCCGCCTTGCTATCGCTGGGAGGATGGCTGGTCATCAACGAGGCGATCACGATCGGCCAGTTGGTCGCCAGCGTTTCGGTGGTGGCGGTCGTGGTAGGCGCTTTTTCTCAGATCGGCAAAAGCCTCGAGACGTTCTACGATCTGATGGCAGCCACCAATAAAGTGGGACACATGATCGATCTACCAACCGTCCCGCCATCGCGACCGCTCGATGCAGGGATCGGTCCGGTGGAAGTCCGATCGCGCGAACTGGGCGTCGGACGAGGGCACCATGGTGTCCACATTCCCAACTTCCACTTCGCCCCCGGCCAACGCGTGGCGGTGATCGGCGAGGGCCGGTGCGGTAAGACGATGCTGTTCGAAACCTTGGCCGGCTTACGTTCGCCTCTCGGCGGCGTCGCCGAGATCGGCGGAATCGACTCGCGCGATGTGAATCGTTTCGCTGACGGTTCGATGGTCAGCTTTACTGCAGGCATCGAAATCTTCAATGGCAGCGTCCAAGACGCCGTCACGCTCAATCGAATCTCGATCTCGCAAAACGATGTCCGCGAAGCATTGCAATTGGTCGAACTATGGGACGAAGTGTTAGCGCTCCCCCATGGCTTGGATACCATGTTGCAAACAGGCGGTTTTCCGCTAAGCCTATCGCAAAGCGCACGATTGATGCTGGCGCGGGCTCTCGTCTCCAAACCAAGACTGCTCCTCATCGACGGAACACTCGACCTGCTCCCGCCACGCATGCGCCATCGCATCTGGGAAAGGATTTCTCACGTCGGTCAACCTTGGACCCTAATCCTGACGACCCACGATTCGAAGATCATCGAGGACTGCAACAAAGTCCTCGAACTCGTTCCCCACCTCGACGATCATTCCCACGCTTCATCATGACAACAACCATAACAACAACCCAGGCCCCAGTCGCCAGTAAACTCCCAGAGCGCCGATTGGTCCGATTGAGACCCACCCAGCAATTGGGAGACCAGTTTCCGGCGATGCATTTGGTTCGATCCGGCTGGTTCGCACGAATGTTGTCCCGAGCTCTCTTGGTCCTGATGATCCTGATGGTCATCGGAGCCATCTTCCTACCGTGGCAGCAAACATCGCGCGGCGAAGGACAAGTCGTCGCGAGACTCCCTCAATATCGACTTCAGCCAGTCGAGAGTCCCGCCAAGGGAATCATCGACTCGCTTGGGAAAGACCGTTATGGGGATGACCTGAGGGAAGGTTCGGAGGTCGAGCAAGGTGACATCATTATGGTGATCAAACCCTTCGCCGAAGATGCCGAAGGAATTCTGGAGACACAGGTGAAAGCACAACAAGAAAAACTCGACTTCTACACGCAGATCCGCGACGCCAGCCTCGCTCAAGTGGAGTCCATCGAACTTGCTACGAAACAGGAAGTCCGAGGAGCGGAATCCGAGGTCGCTGCTGCACGATCCGCCCATGATAAAGCAGTGGCCGAGGTCGAAGCTCAAGATGCCAAGTACAACCAGACGGTGTTCGAATTTACGAGTGTCCAAGGCCTCGAAAAGGACATCGTCACCGAAGTCAAGTATATGGATCTAAAGAACAAGGAAAATGAGGAATTCAAAAAGCTGGAAAGCCTTCACGCTGCGGCCGAAAAGGCGATCAACGATATCAACGTGAAGCAGCGTGCCCTCGAGGAGAAAACGGAATTCGCCCGGTACAAGATTCGCGAAGCACAACAAAAAGTTGATAAAGCAAACACCGATATCAACACCACACAAAAAGAACTTCAGGACCTGTACACCAAACGAGGCGAATTTGATCGGCTTGAGGTCAAAAGCCCCAGCACGGGATTCATCCAAGCCATCCGCGGTCAGGCGGGAACCAAAGCGGTCAAAGAGGGCGATCTTCTCTTCGAGGTTGTTCCCAAAACCGATGACTTGGCGGTCGAACTTACCGTTCGTGGTGTCGACACGCCACTCATCAAAGTCAACGATCCTGTTCGATTGCAATTCGAAGGTTGGCCAGCTATCCAATTCGTCGGTTGGCCGAGCGTTGCCGTCGGTACCTTTCCAGGCAAAGTGATTGCTATCAATCCCACCGACTCGGGAAAAGGGATCTTCAAGATTATTGTCGGGCCCGACATCGATAGTAAATCGGAAAATTCCTTCCATGACGACGCAGACCGAACGGAGAATGGGTGGCCCGATAGTCGATACCTACGCCAAGGAGTACGAGCTAACGGTTGGGTCATCTTGAATCAAGTGCCGCTAGGTTTTGAAATATGGCGTCAAATGAACGGATTCCCGATCACCATCAGCGATTCGGAGCCGAACTCGGGCAAGAACGCGGAGAAAGATCCGAAAATGCCCAAAATGAAGTAAGGCTACCAGCCCGCTGGCTCGCCGGATTCTTTGCGACGATTTTTGCATTGCATGCAATCGTTGCTTGGGGGCAGGAGATCGAGCCACGGGGATTATCGCAAGAATTATTGCCACAAGACCCTCCGCAAACACCTCAGACTGAAGATGCGGAACGGCGGATGCGGGAACTCGACGAGAGAATCCGCAGGCAGAAACTGGAGCGGGAGAAGTTGCTTCTTGAGTCCGACAGGTTGCGGCCTCCCGCGACGGCACCAGAAGTCATCCCTTCACCTGGTCCCGTCGTCCGGGAAGCCATCCCGACTCCCGAAGGAGATGCGCAAGCCATGGGGGATGCGTTGCTCCTGTCCGATGTCATCGCATCCACGTATCGCGCTTATCCAGAGATCGAGATCGCGAGGCTTGAGTCGGGTGTGGCTCGTGGACGGGTCACGAGTACCTTAGGGGCCTATGACCTGAACCTCGAGTATTACTCGCTTAATCGACCGATCGGTGCCTATGAAAACTTCCGCAACGGCGTGGGCGTTGCGCGACAATTGTGGTGGGGTGGCTACGCGATGGCTGGTTACCGTATTGGACGCGGTGATTTCGAACCGTGGTACAAGGAACGGGAGACCGACAAAGGGGGCGAGTTCACGGTCGGATGGATGCAACCTTTGTTGCAAGGCCGCGCGATCGATCCCTACCGGGTCGCCTTGTTCCAAGCCAACCTCGATCAAGCCGCCGTGCAACCGGAGATCCAGTTCAATGTTCTGTGGACCAGCCTCGATGCTGCCTATGCCTACTGGAGTTGGGTCGAAGCTGGAAATGTGCTGAAGTCCCAAGAGGAGCTTCTCAACTTGGCGATACAGCGCAATGAAATCCTGCTCAAACTCTTTGAACGAGGATGGTCGAGCCGCAATGAACTATCGATCAACGCGCAGACCATCTCCGAGCGTCAGCTGAAGGTTTTTGAGTCGCAGCAGAAGTTCCGCAACGCCGCGATCAAGTTAGCGATCTTCTTGCGGGACGATGCCGGGGCGCCGATGCTCGCGGCCCCCGATTGGTTACCCCGGGGGTTCCCCGTTGTGGAACAGCTCCCGCAAATCAACTTCGATGTCGATTTCGAAGCCGCCCAGCAGAGACGCCCCGAGCTGCAGTTGATCGCGATCGATGTTCAGCGACTGCGCTGGGATTTGGAATTGGCTCGCAATCAACTGCTCCCCACGTTCGATGCACAGCTGCGGACCTTCAAAAACGTCGGCGACGTCGCGTCCCGGTTCGACGACAAAGAAGAATTCATGGTGGAAACTGGATTCGAAGGGGGCGTTCCGATCCAACGCCGAAAGGCCCAGGGCAAGATCGACTCCACGTTGGCAAAAATGCAACAGATCGAGCAGAAACGATTCTTTCAAATCAACAAGATCGAGATCGAACTGCGCCGGGCAGCGAACGATCTCGAGTTCTCGAAGCAGATGGTCGATCGCTCGGCCCAGTTGGTGCGCGAGACTCGCGAGACTCTCGAATACTTCCGTCGTGATTTCGCCGCCGGCAACCGGGATTTTCTTTTCCTCCTGCAACAGGAAGCCAAGGTCACCGAGAGCGAGATCAAGCTCCTCGATGCCGAGCGAGAGTACTTTATGTCTCTCGCGAAACTTCAAGCCACCCTCGGCTTGGACCCGCTGGAACAGGCCTTGAACATCAAGCAAGACGAAGTGCTAGGCGTCATCCCCAACAAAGCGTCCCAGCCGTAACCTGCCTTTGACTCAACCCACGGCACGACGCAAGACGCCGGGTAGCACGCCCTGAGGCTCTGCGAAGGGCGTAGAGACGCGTCCGCTCCTTGGTCCTCAAAACACGCCCTTCCAAGCTCCGCTCAAATTTACCAATGGACTTCCAGTCCGTTGACAGACTGGGGAGGCACAAAACCGGGACATGCATTGCATCGCTGTTCCATCCTAATAGGAAACACCTAGTGCTTTCAGAACAGGCAAGAATTGATCAAACCAGCGACGATAGCCGCTGCCATAGAGGGCGAATCACATGCTTGCTCAAGGGAGCCACTGCCGCGCCGATCGCTAGACCTGCCGTTCCCGCCAACGCAGCGCCAACGACCCAGGCAACCAACCCGCTTCCTATCGGCATCATCGATCCTGCCGATGCACCGACGTCCTTGATCCAATATTCCGGCCCGCTGAGCCCATATTCGGCCAGACTGTGCAGGATGATGCCGCCACCGACCCATAGCATCGCCAAAGTACCTATCAAACTTAGCGACGACAATACCACTGGCATGGTATGCACGACACCTCGACCGATCGCCGACCAGGGACGATTGCGACTAGCCAGTGCGACTCCGAAGTCATCGGCTTTCACGATCAATGCCACCGTACCGTAGACCGCGATCGTGATACCCATTCCTACCACCGCCAAAACGATAGCTTTCATGACCAAGGACGCTTCGCCGACAGTCGACAGCGTGATCGCCATGATCTCCGCAGACAAGATAAAGTCGGTGCGGATCGCGCTTGCGATCTTCTGCCGTTCAAGCACTTCTGAGTCGATTGCTTGTAGCGGCTTAGCCGTTTTTTTGGACGAATCAGCCACAAACATCTCGCGCACCTTGCCATAACCTTCATAGCACAAATATGCACCGCCTAGAATGAGCAGCGGCAGGATCGGCCAAGGCGCAATCGTCGATAGCAATAGCGCGCCGGGCAGCAAGAAAAACAGTTTGTTGAGTGCGGAGCCCCATGCTATCTTGCCGATGATGGGAAGCTCGCGGTCTGCTGTAAAGCCGACCACGTAACGCGGAGTTACGGCGGCGTCATCAATCACAATACCGGCTGACTTGCCTGCAGCCTTTGCCGACATCTTGACAACATCGTCGAGTGAGGCCGATGCGATCTTGGCGAATGCTGCCACATCGTCAAACAATGCCAAAAGCCCAGAGGCCATAGATTCTCCTGGTAATGGTATTCATGAAGGACTCCTCGGGGCAAAAATGAAGGGCGACTGAGTCGTAACAGACCTTCAAAAATTTACCACATGAATCAGCAATCTGCCATCCAAATTCATCCCGCTGGATAGCACGGCCCGCTCATGATTTTCGTCATTCAGAAATGCGCTCTTCAAAATGGCCTGTCATTCCCCCGAACTCGCTCCGGTCACCCAAACCAGTGCGAGTTGTTTGTTCTGGCGTGAGCGTACACGACTCTCCGGTAGATTTATTGGACGGCCGCGTTGCGATGTCGCGAAGGATTTGCTAGGTCAGCTTTTTCAATTGCTGGCGAGCTCTTCGCTTGGCGGTGCTCAAGTCTTCGGGTTATTCGTTCGCGTCTTGCATGCTGGAACTACAGCGCGATACCTGAAAAGCGCAAGAGGACCAAGCGATAAACACAAGGAAAAAGAAAAAGATTTTTGGTGGCATGAACGTGGCTCGTTTTCGAGGCGAGAGACTTGGGTGCAACGTAGCGTTTTCGCTTGCGCACCGACTCCAGTTCGATGCCGGTCCGGATCCACAGAAGCTTGTACGATTGCGGCGTTGATTGAGGAACACGAACAGGCCGCGCCAACCCACGATGATCCGCGAGGCGATGGGCAGCACGTCTCCGACATGTGTTGGCCCTTCGGGCTAGGGCATCCATCAACCCAGGCCCAACGGGCCGAAATGATGGACGCTGGGGCGACGAAGTCCCAGGTCGCACATTTACAAGCTCGATCGACGAGCGCCGACAAGCTTTGCCATCGCCTTTGGAATGTCATCCAACGGTATCACGAGATTCGCGATCCCTGCTTGTGCCACCGCTTTGGGCATGCCATAGACGGTGCAACCTTCTGGGGCCTGGGCCACGATGTATCCTCCGATTGTGGAGAGTTCTCGGCAGCCTTCCAAGCCATCCTTTCCCATGCCGGTCAGGATCACCGCCAGCACTTTTCTTCCTAGAAGAGCGATCGTCGACTTCAGGGTGTAATCCACGGACGGCCGGCAGTTATTGACCTTCGGATCCTCGTTCAACATGATTTTCGCGGGCCCCGAGTTCGAGGCGATAAGAGCCACGTGCCAACCGCCAGGTGCTAGATAGGCCGTGCCTCGCTCAAGGCTCATGCCGTGTTCCGCTTCGACCACTCGAATTTCCGATGCCTCGTCCAACCGTTTTGCAAGCGACTTGGTAAAGCCGACCGGCATGTGCTGAACGATCAGTATGGGGACTGGAAAATTCGGAGGAACCATCGGAATGATTCGCGCTAGCGCATCAGGGCCTCCTGTCGAGCAGCCGATCACGACGCATTCGAAATGCATCGTTGCGATCTCGGAAGAGAGCTTGGTTGCTGGCGGTTGGTAGGCTGGCGCTGCGGCCGTTTTCGACGGAGTCCGCTGGACGTCGACGACATGGTCTTCGATCGAAGCCCGCGCGGCTTGCAGTTTCTCGCGAAGGCCTTCGATCAATCGATCGCGATTGGCGACGGGATCCCTTCCCTGCGGCTTTAAAATAAAGTCAAACGCGCCCGACAGCAGCGCATCGGTTGTTTCCTGGGCACCCTCGATGGTCAATCGGCTGACCATAATAATTTTGGACGGGATTCCTTCGGCCGTGAGCCTTCTCAGAACCTCGATGCCATTGAGTTTGGGCATCTCGATGTCGAGCGTAATGACATCCGGCTTCAACAGCCGAGCTTGCTCGATCGCTTTCTCGCCGTCGTCGGCGAATCCGACCACGGTCCAACCATCGATTCCGCGAATCGCATTGGCGAGATGCGTTCGAAAGAGGGCGGAGTCATCGACGACAAGAACACTCAAATTCATTATTTTCACTAAGACGAGCCCGTTTCGCAGTGGGCATATTGTAGCATCGGTCAACGCGAGTCAGGCATCGGCTGCTCAGGTCATCCTCAGCCTCGTTTCTGGACTTCCAGGAAATGCTTGAGTTCCTCGGGATCGAACGGCTTCACAATAAAGTCGATGGCTCCCAATTCAATGCATCGCTTCAATTTTTCTTTTTGGTTGACCGCGCTGACCATGACAATTTTCGCCGAGGGCGAGACGGCGCGAATCGCTTCGAGCGCGGCCAGTCCGTCCACATCCGGCATGACCATATCCATCGTCACCAGATCCGGCTGGAGTTCCTGGTACATGTCCAAGGCTTCCTTGCCATTGCAGGCTTGACCGTAGACCTCCCAGCCGGCCCGTTTGGCGACCTCGGAAATTTTCATCCGCATGATCAAGGCATCGTCAACGATCAATAGGCGATTCATATTTCGTTCGCTCTCTGTATCACAATTCCAAGGGCTGCTGTCCGACCGCTTCAATCCTGAGGACGCCTCGCGTCAAATCCAAGGCGAGCCTGCGGCCATGCTTTCCGCCGCATTCCCTGCCGAGGATTGGGATGCCTAGCTGGGTGAGTATCCGTTCGATCATCTCGACGTTCAGATCCCCGATGGGGTTCGAGGAGAATGCATTGAGCATTTTCGCCCCACCCGCCGATTTCGCGACGAGTCGGCGTTGCTCACCTCCCTGGTTGGCCAATTCTCGCATCAGTTCCCGAATCGCCGTATCGGCGTACTTGCCGGGTTGATCCACCCGGCCGTTCGACTCGGGATGCACGATATGCGCCATGCCACCGACCTTCCTGAATGGATCGTACAACGTCATCCCCACACAGGAACCCACCAGGGTACGCAAGACCGCCGGGGATTTCGAGACCACCAATTCACCGATTCCGATGCGAAGATCCATCCCCGAATCGGAGGCTTCCTTGGGCTGTTTCTTTTCATGAGGAGGAGCCATGCGTGCGCTCCGGGTGGCCGATGATCTCGAGGAGGCGTTGCCGAGAGGCTTCCTCGGGGATAATCAAGAAGGTCCAGTTCACGGTTTGATCGCTCACCGTGAACCGGGTCTGAACATAGAACGCCTCGCAACCTTGGGCGATCGGGTCCATGAACAAGGTTTCGATGAGGGCTCCCGCAAAATCGCGGCTGAACTCGGGAGGAGTTGGAATGAGGCTGATAGGCTCCCGTGTTCGCTGCCCCAGGTGCTCCGCGAGTCGATTGAGGTAGGCACAGCCCAGGATATTCATCGACTCCAATGCAGCAGAGATTTCCACATCCCCCCAGGAAACGGAATCCCCTTCGGACCGAGACAAAATCAGATCCGCAAGCTTCCATCCGCTCTTATCGTCGAACGCGAGCACCATCAAGCCGCGGAGCGTTCCGTCGAGCCCCATCACGCAGACATCGACGGCCTCGTCGTCGTCGCCCAGGCATTGGATTGCTTGTTCCACCGAACACTGGATAATCTCGTCGACATGCATGACGGCGGGAACGCCCAGCCAACGCGCGAGCGCCTGGGAACTATCCTCCGCAGCAAGCCTCAAGCCCTCGTTGAGCCATGCTTGAGCCGCATTCTCCGAACCTGAGGTTGGTTGCACAGATCATTCCTTTTGCTGCAGGGGATGAATGGTCTCGGAAACCGGTTTACCTTGCGATGGTATCGGATGAGGGATCCAAAATCACCAGGGGATCGAGCATCAAGCAAACCTCGCCATCCCCGGTGATACTCGCTCCGGAGAGGCCTTTTACCGAACGAAAGTTCTCCGAGAGCGACTTGATGACAATATCCGACCGCCCCACCAGTTCGTCGACCACCAACCCGACGATCCGATTTCGGACTTCGAGAAGAATCACGTTGCAATGGCTTGCTCCAGACCGACTTTCGTCGGCGGCTCGCTCCATGGCGTTCGGGGATGCACTGCTCCAGGAAAGGACCTCGTCCAAACGGCGCAAAGGCATGACGCGGTTGCGCACTTCGATCGCATTCGAATGCTGAACTCGGAACACTTGTTGAGGACGGATCGATACGATTTCTCGAACATCATCCATGGGTACGGAAAAAAGCGTTCCTCGCACCCTGACTACCAGGCTGTGAATGATGGCAAGGGTCAGAGGCAATCGAATGGTGAACGTGGTGCCCGTCCCCTCGTTGGAGGCGACCGCGATGGTTCCGTTGAGGCGAGTGATCGTATCGCGCACGATGTCCATGCCGACACCGCGACCCGAGATCTCGGTGATTCGATCCGCGGTGCTGAACCCTGGTTCCCAAATAAAATCGAGAATCTCCTGCTCGGACAGCTCGGCAATTTTTGAATGCGGCACCATGCCCTGCCGAACGATCTTGTCCTTGATCTTGTCGATACGAATTCCGCCCCCGTCGTCGCTGATTTGGATGAAGACGTTATTCCCCCTCTGGGATGCTTGAAGGGAAATCGTCCCCGTGGAGGGCTTGCCAGCGATTCGCCGTTGCTCGGAAGACTCGATCCCATGGTCGACGCAGTTGCGGACCAGGTGGAGCAGAGGTTCCCCCAAGGCGTCGATCATCTGTTTGTCGAGTTCTGTCTTTTCTCCCGCGATATCGAGCTTGACCTGCTTGCCGTGCTCCACGCTCAAGTCTCGGACCACCCGTTTGAAACGATTGAAGAGCGGTGCAACGGATACCATTCTCGTCTTGAGAACGCATCGCTGCAGGTTCTTGGAAATTCTCCCCAATTGATCGACGGCATCCTGGATCTCATCGAAACGCTGGTATCCTTCGTTCCAATTCTCGCCTTGTTGCTCCAAAGACTGGAGATCCTCATCGATTCCATCGAAGAAATGACGGATGTGGGTATCGGTTTCGGCTCGATCCGCATTCGAATTGCGGAATTCCTCAATGCGAGAGCGAAGCCGATTCACAAGGTCGCGACCATGAAACGAAGAGGAGCGGCCGGATACAAGCGACTGCAGCGAATCGGATATCTGAGAGAATCGGGCGTCGGCGATGACGAGTTCCCCTGTCAGATTCATCAATTGATCCAGTCGCTCGGTCTCCACGCGAATGGTCTGATTGCTGGATTCCTTGATCCCTCGATCGATGCTGGGAGACGCATCGATTCCGCCGTTGCTCGCGGTGGGTGTCACCGGAGCTGATGGCGCTGCCGAAGGCGATGATGATGCCGGTGCGGGCGCCGAAACGGTGGGCGTATCGCTCGGTGGGCAGGGAGGGTTTTCGGTCTTTGCGGAATCCGATGGAACTCGATTCGCATCCTGCTCGATAGGCGATGGTCGTCGCGTCGCTTCGATGGGTAGGACGATCGCCTGGTTGCCTTGGACATCGATCGATTCGACTCCATCGACCTTCACGATGCGTCGGACGTCTTCGATGGAATGGCTGGTCACCAGCGTCAGCGAGAAGATTCGCAAATCTTCGAAGCTGTCGGTGGCGTCGATCGGAGGATCGCAGTTGATCACCTCGCCAATCGCGGAAAGTTTATTGACAATCAACCGAGCTTTGAGATCGGCTAGGGGTAGACCATCCCGGAAGGTGATGATCAAACGCACCCCTCCCGAGATCGAAAACGCTGGGAACGAACCGAGTTGGCCTGGTGGTGCAACATGGTCCGGGTTGAGTGCATTGGCAGTTCCCTCGCCGGAGTCGAGGCGTTTCCAGGCTTGAATGAGATCCGCTGGCTCTCGATCGGGTTTCTCCCCTTGCCTCAATCGATCGACGAAGTCGCGAAAATAGTCGATGCTGCGCAACATCAATGTCGTCGCTTCTCGATTGATCGATTTGTCGCCACTGCGATAGCTTTCGAATTGATCCTCGAGTTGATGGGCGAAATTCCCTGCCGCCTCGAATCCCATCATTCCGCAGGATCCTTTGAGGGAATGGAGCATTCGAAAAGCGCTCTGAAGCGCTGAGGTATTCGACGGATCTTTTTCGAGGACGAGCATGGCTTCGACCAAGTGATCGAGTTCTTCGGTCGACTCATCGATGAAGACCTGGATGTATTCGGACATCTCGCCGAAATCATCGTGATTCGAATTGTCGGGCTGGGAGGAGTTGGTCATGGTTTCTGCATCGGTTGCTGGAACTCGCGAGATGGCTCGTGCGCGATTCGCCTCGCTCTCATGTGGGAGGAATTTCCTTTTGGAATACAAATGGATGGCGCCGCTTCAGCATGGGCAACATATCGAAGATTCCCTCCGACGGGCCTATCACCAGATACCCTCCAGGACGGATCGCTTTGACGATTTGCTCGATCACCTTTTGCTTGCTGTCGCGATTGAAGTAGATCAGCACGTTCCGCAAAAAGATGACATCGAAGCCGGATTCGGGTGGAGGATTGAGGAGGTTATGCTGGAGAAATTTCGTCCGATCCCGAAGCGCGGACTTCACTTGAAAGGACTCGGGCTGGCTTGCCGTTTCGAAGTACCTTTTTCGCAACGCTTCTGAAATATCTTTGATGTTTGCCGGGCTATACATTCCCTGTTTGGCACGCTCGAGGACTTCCTGACTGATATCCGTGCCCAGCAGCTTGAATTGCCATACCGGGTTCTTGCGACGGGCTTCCTCGAGGCACATCGCAATCGTGTAGATTTCTTCTCCGGTACTACATGCAGCGGACCAAACCTTGATGGTCTCTTCGTGCTCGCGCTTTCGGATGCGAGCGATCATCTCGGGCACGAATTCCTCGGACAGCCAATCAAAGTGTTTCTCGGTCCGAAAGAACGACGTTTCGTTGGTGGTGATGGCATCCAGGAACTCTGGCAATTCCGCTGCCCCATCGCGCGATTTCAGATAGTCAAAGTACGCTTGATATGTCGCGATGCCTGTGGCGCGCAACCGACGCTTGAGTCGATTGGTCAGCAGCGTCAACTTGTTTTCGGCAATGCAGATACCGCTCAGCTTCCAAATGAATTCGCGGAACCGCTCGAACTCTTCCTGGGTCAGCTGACTGTCCATCGTGATCCATCTCCCCATCCGTGTTTCTAGGCGCATCAACGCAATTTGGTTTATCACACCTTGAACTTCGCGACGAGTTCCTGGAGGAAGTTGGCTTGAGCGCCGAGTTGTTCCGCGCTGGCAGCCATTTGCTCGGCGGCGGCAGCGTTGGCTTCGGTCGTTTTTCCGACCATGCGGATTGCGGCCTGCACTTCCTGGGCGCTTTCGGCTTGCGTGGTTGTGGACTCGGCGATGCGAAAAATCCCTGACGCGGTATTGTTGACCGATTCGACGATGGAATTGAGGGACTTGCCGACCTCCTCGGAAAGCTGTGCTCCCTCCGAGATTCGGCGGGTCGACTCCTTGATCAGTTGGGTGATTTCTTTCGCCGCTTGACTGGCGCGTTCAGCGAGCTTGCGCACTTCGTCGGCAACCACGGCGAACCCTAAACCGTGTTCTCCGGCTCGGGCTGCCTCGATGGCCGCGTTGAGCGCCAATAGGTTGGTTTGGCTGGCAATTTCGCTGATGACTTGGATGATGTCGTTGATCTGGTCGCTGGACTTCTGGATCAATCGCATGGAAGCGACGGCCGCTTGAACCGACGCTCCACCGCTCTTGGCCAATTCCGAACTGGCTTCCGCTTGATTCTTCGCCTCAATCGCGTTTTCCGAAATCACTTGGATCGAGTGGACTAGACTCTCTACGCTGGCGGACATTTCCTCGACCGAGGCGGCCTGGGACTGGGCTCCCTCGCTGAGGCTTTGAGAGCTTTCGGCGATGGCTCGAGAGCCCTCGTTTTGTTGACATGCGGACTCGACGACTTGAGCAATCAATTCGCGCAGGTCCGAGGACATTTTGCGGAGGCACGAGGAGAGGGTGCCTAGATCCCCTTCGCCGAAGTCGGCGACGGCCTGGGTCAAATCGCCGTTGGCGATGGCTTCGACGATCGAGACCAATTGGTTTACCTTCGCGCGCAAGTCCTGCGATGCCTCGGCTTGAGCCTTGTGCAGCGCGGCCTCCCTCTCCTTGGTCTTCTCGGCTTCGGTGATCAGTTCCCAGTTGACCATGGTGCCGGAATAATTGCTGTTTGCATCGCGGAGGGCGACGACGTTCAAGTCCATCACTTCGTCGCCGAGACGTATCTTTGCTCGATGCGGAAGATTGGCAGGATTCGCCAGCATGCGGCGCTGATGTTCCGGGTTGCGGTGGAAAATGTCGATCGATCGCCCGACGATCTCTTCGACTTTGCAAGGGAGTAGATGCTCGATCGACTTGAGCGTTTCGCGCGACGCGCGGTTCATGTAGATAATGTTGAAGTCCCGATCCGCGACGATCACCCGAACGACGGAGTCCTCCAGGACTTTGCGAAAATCGATCCCAGCCGCAAGGTCTGGGGGCGCTTCGGGCACCGGTTTGCTTTGCGTTTTTCGAGAGCGGTTTTGGACCATGGAATGGAATCCCCTGTTGTCGTTCAAGCGTTGTTCTTGGCAGGTTTGGGAAGGAGGGTCTCGCTCGCGCCGCGGGTCTTCTGCTCGAGATGCGACCTCGCGATACGATGGACCTCATCCAGTTTTTCGGGGTCGAGCAGCTCGTCGACATCCAGCACGATGACGGGCGTTTCGCCCGTCTTGATGAAACCCGAAATGAACTTGGCACCTTGAGTATGGGCGACCTCGGTCGCCAGCTCGATGGCGTCGCTTTGGACGCGAATGACTTTGGTGACCGCGTCGACCAGGCAGCCGATTTTCTGAGCACCGACATTCAAAACGATGATTCGCCCCTCTTCGCCGACGCTGCGATCGGGGAAGTGAAAAAGGCTGCGCAGGCCGATGATCGGGATAATCGTCCCCCGCAGGTTGCTCACTCCTTCGACGTACGCCGGAACCTGCGGCATGACGGTGATTTGACCTGGAATCCCGATTTCCTGGATCGTTTCGATCCGAAACGCATATTCCTGGCTATCCAGCAAAAAACCGATAAACTGCAGTGCTTTGCGAGCCTCGATGACGTTCCCCGAGGGGTCGCCAAAACCAGCCGATTTTTCGCTCATTTTATCCTCCAGAAGACATCCCCCTGGGACACGCTAGTTGCCTTGGGCGCGAGAGTCAAGGACCTGCCGGCCCAAGGGATCAAGCCGGTCGCTTTACGATTGGCACGACTCGAATAACAGGCGCATCCGGACGCCGTCCAAGGGTGCGTTCGCAAGAGCGAGCATGCCTCGAAAACAAGCCGCCTTGAGCCGCAATTGATCCGCGGCATCCTGGACGACCGCCGTCAAGCTGGAACCGGACGAAAACTGTTGAGCCAGCTTGGCAAACAAGCTCATGGTTGTCCCGGTCCCATGGCGAACAAGGAGCCTCAACTCGGGACCGGAATGCGATTCCAGGGTAGCCATGGCCGCCACCGAGTCGACGACCACGTCCAGAATCTTCAATTCACGTATCAGTTTCGAAAGTTGCTCCGACAACTCCCCCGTCTCGGTCAAGACCACCAGGCGCGGCTGGATATCGAAAGCTCGGTTACCGGCAGCCAGCGACTCGGAAAAAACGAAGCTGGTTCCGTGGATCATGCGAAGCAGATCCTCGGGCTTCGTTTTTTTGGGACTCAAAATGGCATGACCTCTCGGCGAGGCCTCGATCAATTCCTCAATCGACGAGTCGCTCGAATTCAAGATCACCGACGCGAGAGCCATTTCGTTCTCTTGTCGGATCCGCCGAATCAAGTCCAAGCCCGTACCGTCATTGTAGAGGAGAGAAGTGATGACAGCCTGCGGTTTCGATGCGTCGAGGCATTGCATTCCTTCCTGAAGAGAAGACGCGATTCGAACCGTTTCGATGCCGCTCTTTCTCAACGATGACGACAACACCGACGCTTGCATCTTGGAAGGCTCGACCACGAGCACATCCTTGAGCGGCTTGGGTTCGACGCTTAGCAAGGGGTCATCGATGGAATCCGAAGATGGATCCCTCGCGAGGAGACTGCGCAAGGCGGCGGCCATACTCCCAGCAGTCGCGAATCGATCGTCCCGATTCTTTGCCATCGCCTTCGAAATGATCTGATCGCATTCGATGGGAACGAGTGGATTCCAGCGGCTTGCGGCTTCGACAGGCTGGTTGACATGGGCCGTCATCATTTGGAGAAGCCCTCGAGCTTGATGGAACGGAAACTTGCCGGTCAAGAGATAAAACAGGGTTCCACCCAGGCTGTAGAGATCCGAGCGAGCGTCGAGTTCGGCCCCTTGGAATTGTTCAGGGCTCATGTATTGGGGAGTGCCGAGGATATTGTTCGCGCCGGTGATCGCAACGTCGGATTCCTCCTCCACTGCAGCCGCCTTGCAGAGTCCAAAGTCCACGACCTTGCATTGGCCATCCGAAGTGACCATCAGGTTTTCGGGCTTTACGTCGCGATGAATCAGATTCGCCTGATGTGCCGCGTTCAGGCCATCTGCAGCCTCCATGATCAAACGGCATGCATCCTGCCATGGGAGCGGACCGTCCTGGCGTACTTTCTGGCCCAGGCTGCCGCCGGAGATCAACTCCATCACAATGAAGTACTGGTTCTCCCATCGATCAATGTCGTAGATCGCGACAACGTTGGGGTGCGCCAGCTTCCCAATCGCGCGGGCCTCCTGGATGAAACGCTGGACGGCAAGATCCGAGCCCGACTGCTCGGACGACAAGATCTTCAACGCGATCTCGCGCTCAATCAACGGATCGAAGGCGAGATAAACCGTCCCCATGCCGCCGGCACCCAAGTGGGAACGGACGACATACTTGCCAATCTTGTTGCCGGCAGCCACATGGACCGGCTTGGAGGAACTGGCCAACGGCGCATGGGTGAAATCCTGAATGCTGTCGTTGCTCCCTGAAACTCGGGCGGTTTCGGAGGTGAAGTCGATGGTCGATGCACCGAGTTCATCGCTCGCTTGCTTGTTCTCTTGAGATCCCGATGCCATTATGCGTTTCTACACGGATTGACGGAACGAACATCACGCAAGCCATGGTAAGTGAAAACGGAGAATCGAGAAAACCCTTTTCTCTTCTTTTTCATGGACCAAGACGCGAGGGCTACAAACGGATTTTGGTCCCCAGCAAGTGGAGAAACGCTGCCATCCATGCCGGATGGGCGGGCCAGGCAGCGGCGGTGACCAGATTGCCTTCGGTGTGCGCGGATCCAAAATCCGAACTCGGCGGGATGTATGCGCCGCCGTTTTGGGTGACTTCGAATTGGACCGCGGGGTAGCAACTGCACTGGCGCCCTCGCAAGATTCCGGCGGCAGCCAGAATCTGCGGGCCATGGCAAATCGCAGCGATCGGCTTCTTGTCCGCGTCCATGCGACGGACGATCTCCAGCACGCGCGGATTCAAACGCAAGTACTCGGGCGCTCGCCCCCCCGGCAGAACCAATGCATCGAAGCTGCTGGGGTCGATCGAATCGAAATCGATATTCAATCGAAATCGATGCCCGGGCTTCTCGCTGTAGGTCTGATGCCCCTCAAAGTCGTGAATGGCCGTCGCAACCAAGTCCCCCTCGCGTTTATCCGGACACGCCGCGTAGCACTGGTGCCCCACCATCAACATCATTTGGTAGGGGACCATGATCTCGTAATCTTCGACGAAATCACCGACCAAAAACAGAATTTTCTTGGATGCCATACCCACAGACTCCGGAAGCGATTACTTCGACGACGCTTTCGACGAATTTTGAGGTGTCGCGGACCCATCGATCAAGGGAAGGGAACCCAGCATCAGTCCGCGGATGACTTGCGTCATGTGCGGGATCTCCAATCGATCCCACTCGTCATCGGGTTGATGATAATCGGAGTGGAGCGAGCCAGCAGAAAAGCTATGGGCCACAACACCCCTTTGGACGAACGACCAATTGTCGCTGGCGCGATACAGCATGGAGCTGAACTTGGGGTGCTCGAAGATCTCCGTCCCCCAACGCGATGCTGAATCGCGCATGATCGCACCGAGATCCGATTCCTGCCAACCGGTCATCCAAATCTTGCCTCGAGCGCCCCCTTCGGGCCGGCCGATCATTTCAATGTTGACATTGGCAACGATGTTTTCGAGCGGCCAAGTCGGGGTTTCAACAAACTGCTTGGAGCCCAGCAATCCGGACTCCTCTCCCCAGAAGGTCATGAAGATGAGGGACCGGGCTGGTGGTTTTTCCATGGCGGCAAAAGCATCGGCCAACGTCAACACAGCGGTCACTCCGGACGCGTCATCGTCGGCTCCGTTGTAGATAGTGTCGCCGTCCATATTCGGGTTGGATCCCAAGTGATCGAGGTGAGCGCTGAACAAAATCGCTTCCTTGGATCGTTCGGAATCGCTCCCGCGCAGGATGCCAATCGCATTGCGCATAGTTTTCGCTTCGCGCAACAGTCCCGGGAGTTCCGCCCGAATCGCATCGGTCAGTTTCGTCGCCGGGGAGATGAGGACGACGGGGATGGAAATGCTGTTTCGGGGCGCGACTCGAGGGCGAGCGCGAAGCAATTCGCTTTGCCGAACCCAATCGCTGTCCGCTTCCACGTCCAGCAGCAGGAGTTGTGCCCCCGCGGTTTGCAGGTGATTGCTGGCTCGTGCGAGTTGGGACAGGGCGCGCGATCCCTTGGCGTCGGTGGTCAAAGAGCCTCGAACGATCGGCCCGAGCTTGACTCCGTCGACAGGTCCCTCGCGCCATGCATCGAGTATCACCGAATCGATCTTGCCTTCGATGGACTGCTGCGACTCGCCCGCGGCCAACATCCCCCAATGGGCTACGGGAGCGCCGTCGGTCCCCGACAACTTTGCGCCGGACGGCAAGCGTGTTTGTTCGGTGCGCGTTTCGTGAAAGAAGCTGCCGTCGGGCCCCCCTCCCTCCAAGCCCGCGCCGCGGAATCGAGCCGCAACGTACGCCGCGGCAATGTCGAATTCGGGAGACCCCGTGCCTCGTCCACCCAATTCGTCGCTCGCCAGGAATGCGATGGTCCCCGTAACGCGCTCCTCGGTGATCTGTTCGATGCCAACGGGAAGTGCACGCGTCGGGTCTTCGCCTCGCAACAGCGCGGAATCAAGGCACAGCGCCAGCCCGACAAAGGCGAGCCGGATGGATCGTGATCGAAGAATCCGCATTGAAATCATGATGGAAAGGGAACCACTGCGCAGGATGGAAATAGGCGGGAGGAACAAGTCTCGAGTCCCCTGAAAGATACAAGAAAAAGAAGGAACCGAATAGCCAGAGACGTTCTCGGTGGTTCCAACTCCGCGCGCCGCGTTCGCAGTGGGAATTTGGAAAAAACGTCACAATCGGAATTACGCGAGCTTCGAAAACCGCGGGTGAGATCGCACTTCCCAAATTTCCCGCTGTTTTTCCACGTTCCCGACGTGCAACCCGCACCATCTTTAGACAGACTAAGGAAGTCACGATACCTTCCGCTCGGCATGAAACCGCACGATCGTTCTCCATCATGATCTCACAACTTATGGCACGGTTTCCAATCCTCGGGCTCACCCTGGGCCTGCTATGCTCCACCGGGATCGGCTCCCCTACGTTCGTATGCGCCCAGCAGGAAGAGGAAACCGGGCAAGGCGACGACACAAGAAGCCCCGGAATTGAGCTCTTCGCACCGCGCAAATTGGACATGCAGTTTGGGATGCGTTTCGAAGCCAACGACAACATCTGTTCACAAATCGTCGCCACCATCGCGTTCCCCATCGACTGGCCCGAACAACGCGTGTCGATTGTCCAGTCGCGGATTCCTCCCAATGCATTCTGGGAGTTTCGAAATTTACCTCCAGGTGTGGCACCCACGGCGCGCCAATTGGTGATGCAGATCCCCGTCCTCCCCGCAGGTGGCGAACTCGAATTTCTCTTCGATGTCGAGATCGAAAAATCATTCATCAATCCGCCCGAAGACACCTCGGTATTCGTCATTCCCAAGAAGCCTGGCAAGGCGTTGAATTGGGCGATGGGAAATAGCCCGATGATCGATGCCAGCGCATCGGACATCAAGCGATTGGCGAAAACGATCTCCGCTTCCGAACCACCCGACGCCTGGACCCATGTCGAACGGATTTACGATTGGGTTCGAGAGAACATCGAGTACACCAACGGCCCCATTCGCAATACGCGTGAAGCGATGAAGGACAAAAAAGGGGACTGCGAGGAGATGACGGGTATCTTCATCGCGATTTGTCGTGCCAGCGGCATCCCAGCGCGTTGCGTCTGGATTCCCGACCACTGCTATCCTGAGTTCTATCTCGAGGATCGCGATGGGAAAGGACATTGGTTTCCATGCCAGGTCGCTGGCGACCGCCAATTCGGACAGATGCATGACTACCGACCTATCCTGCAGAAAGGGGACCGATTCAAGGTTCCCGAGAAGCAAGCCATGCAGCACTACCTATCCGAGTTCTTCACATGCAAGCAAAAATCGATCGGCCCGCGGGAACCCGAAGTGACCCCGATTCTCGACCTGGGACCACTCAAGGAAGAGATTGAACAGTTGCAACAAGGCGCCGCCAACCGCTAGAGGACCCCTCCTTCGGCTACGGGTTAAACGATTCTTGGTGCGATGGTTCCGCGCCGCGCATCGGAACCCCGTCGGCGCGGGCTACTGGATCGGAGTTTCTTTGTCCCCGTTTCGAAGGAACGGCTTGCGCTCTTGTTTTCCGACGACGGGTGTGAGAGGCCGAACCCATATGTTGCGGAATCGAACCGGGTCGCCGTGATCTTGCAGCGTCAAAGGGCCCTTGTCCGGGTGCTTGTTGTACTGAGGCGGTCGGCTGTACGGAGTGTCCCCTTTCAATTCGAAATGGTTGAGGGTGACAACGCCGTTGTGCAAGACCGTCATGTAGGCTGGAGACTTGAGAGACCCGTCGTCGTTGAATCGCGGACCCGTCCAGAGAATATCGTAGGTGTTCCATTGACCCGGCTTGCGCATGGCGTTGGCCATGGGCGGGGTCTGCTTGTAGATCGAACTGGCTTGCCCGTCGTGGTAAGTCGGGTTCTCGAACGAATCGAGGACCTGCAACTCGTAGATCCCCATCAAGAACACACCGCTGTTGCCGCGTCCCTGGCCGCTTCCTTTGGGAGGCGTGGGAGCCGACCATTCGATATGGACTTGGCAATCGCCGAATTCATCGATGCTCGTGATCGCTCCGCGACCGACGACCATGGCGCCATCGACCACTTTCCAGTTCTCAGCGTTCTTCCATCGAGAGAGATCTTTTCCGTTGAAAAGAACAACCGCATCGGACGGCGGGGCATCATTGGTTTCCCCGGGAGCCACCAAGACAGGCGCCTGCCATTGCACACCGTTAAGATACTCCTGGGCTCGCAGGCCCACGCCCTGGCCCAGCAGCATTCCTGCTCCAAGGACTATTGCCCATCCACGAACAAACGTCTCCCATCGAAACAAAGAACAGGAACAGCGCAATCCCATCTCTCGACACCCCCAAAATTCGAATTCAAGGCAAAAACCACGCATCATCCTACTCGCTTCCCCATGCGAAAAAAGAGTCTCTTCCCCCTTCGAGCTCAAACCACGGCGTCCCAACTTGAAAAACCCACCTTCTCCTCCGGTTTTTCGGAGGGAAATCAAGTACAATCGTTTCCGATCCAAGGCGTTGCTCACCGAGATGTTCCCACCCTGATACACCCCTAAGATGGTTGCCATCTCTCCCTGCTCCCTAC
>JBKDPB010000162.1:0-40705 GCA_046342615.1 Planctomycetota bacterium
TCCCCCCTCGGAAGCCCGCGAAAACCAAGGCATTTTTCTTCGAGGAATTGCCCTGGGGTTCGAATCTATCCTTCCCAACGGACGCGCGTCTTGCGACAATTCCAGGATGAAAGGTCAGGGATTTATGGGGGATGAGCAGACGGAACGAGGCTCGGATTCGCTGCCCGGCGGAATTACCCCGTCCCAGGAGCAGCCCGCTTCGATTTCACTCGATGATTTGCGGCGAGCTTTTGCCGATGCGATGCACATCGCGCAGACGGACCCGTCTCCTCCATCGTCCACCGAAGCGACGGCCGTCCCGCATGCCGACGTGATCCAGATCACCGCTGCTTCCATCATCGAAGCACTCCTTTTCGTCGGATCGCCGACAAATGCCTGCGTGTCTCTCGCGTTTATGAAGGAGAATCTCCAAGGAATGTCTCTCCCGGAGATTGAGAAAACCATCGACGAACTGAACGATTCCTATCGCCGTTGCGGACACCCATGGCACATCGTTCGAGATGGCGAGCAATGTTCGATGCAACTTCTCGAGTCGATCGAACTGGCGTTGGAGCGTCTTCAAGCCGCCCCGAAGGACACGTCTCTATCGCAAAACGCGATCGACTGCTTGTCCCTCATCGCCTACCAGCCAGGTATCACCAAGGAAGAACTGGAAACCCAGTGGCGACAAAATGCGGGGATGACTCTCAGCTACTTGATCAAAAAAGGGTTGGTTCGAAGCGAGGACGGAAAAATCAACGCTGCCTCCCGTTACTTTACTACCGAGCGGTTCCTTGAGATATTAGGGCTGCAGTCATTGGACGACTTGCCCCAAGGGGAGGAACTATGATCCAAAAAGAAAACTTGCTCGCATCGGATCCATGGAATCCGAGCCAACGGCTCGAAATTCCAGGTACGGTTCCGTGCTGCGGACGCGGCGGAACGGCGCTCACCATCGCATGGTTGATCTGCACCCTGATGTTGGGTTTCGCGAACCTGCAGGGGCAAGATCCACCGAAGATCAACGAGCCCACCGATGAAGAAATCAAGGCGTGGATCTCGGAACTGAACAGTGACAGTTACGCCGCTCGGGAATCGGCTAGCCGCAGGATCGGCCGCAACATGGAGCGCGCACTGCCGTTGCTTGTCGAGGCAGCCGAGACAACACCCGATGCGCGGGCGGAGTCCATTCTGCAGTTTCTCGGATTCGTCGCATCGGAAGCCCTCACCGAACCCGGAAAAAGAGCCTACGAATGTCTTGAGCGAATCGCCAACGACCGCATGACGCATCGAGCAATCATCGCGCAACGCATACTCGAAAGCATCGCCGTGCAAATGCGAGATATGGCTGTCGATCGTTTGCGAGAAGTCGGAATATCATGCGAGAACCGATATCTTTCCGTCCTCACGCGAACCATCGAGGTGAGAAACGCGTTGGTGATCGACAGCCACTTCACCGGCCAGGAACGAGACTTGGAACTCCTGAAATGGTTATTTGATGTCCAGTTCGTGAAGCTAGAGGGTCCGGCGATTTCAAAGAAGATCCTTCAGCAGGTCGCTCAGTTGCCTAAACTGAACAGCCTCCAAATCATCGATACCTCCATCACAGGCAGCGACCTCGGTTGCCTTCTCTCCGCTCCGGACCTCAAGCTTCTCGAAATCCTGTACACGCCAATCGACGATTCCTGCATCGCGATTCTCGAACAACTCCCCGTGTACGGAGATATGCAGCTTTTCGGGACAAAAATCAGCGCTCAAGGGGCCAAAGATTTGGTCGCTCGGATCGATTCTGCGAATGTGTTTGTTGGGCGAGGCGGTTTTCTGGGCATTCAGTGCGAACCAAGCTCCCTGATCATTCGGGAAGTGGTGCGAAATGGACCGGCCGATCGTTCTGGCATCCGAAACTTGGATAAGCTCCTGAAAATCGATGGCGTCGCAATCAGCAATTTCGATGACTTGCGTCGAGAGCTTGCGAAATCGGCGGATGGGGAAAAGGTGCTCGTGGAATTCGAACGGCCTCTGATCACATTCCGACGTGGCGATGCGCGCGGCAACGATGCGGACGGCCCGCGTCTGGACGCTTACTCGCCGATGCAAGTGGAAGTAACCCTGGGCAGGCGTCCGTCGGAGCTGAATCGATAACGTGGCCCCCCTCACAAGTAGGCAGTTAGCTCGGCCGGCTCTGGCATGGTATCGAAAGAACCACCGCCGCCTACCCTGGCGGAGCACGCGCGATCCCTATGCGATCTGGATCAGCGAGATCATGCTCCAGCAGACGCAGGTCGCGACGGTGATACCCTACTATGAGAGATTTCTTCAGCGGTTTCCCCATCCCGCTGCTCTTGCCGCAGCCCCGGAGGAAGAAGTCTTCCAGTTCTGGGCAGGGCTGGGCTATTACCGCCGAGCACGGCAGCTCCATGCTGCAGCCAAAAAGATCCTAGAAAACCACGAGGGTGCATTTCCCACCACACTCTCGGAAGCGATCGCTTTACCTGGGATCGGCCGATATACCGCCCACGCCATTCTAAGCTTCGCTTGCGATCAGCGATTGGGTATCGTCGAAGCCAACACGCAGCGCCTCTATGCTCGGCTGTTGCACTGGGACCAGCCGACACAATCGTCAGCGAGCCAGTTGGCCCTTTGGGATTTCGCAAACCGTATTGTTCCAGCCAGCAACTGCGGGGAATTCAACCAAGCCATGATGGAAATCGGTTCCCAAATCTGCACGCCCCGCAAACCTGCATGCGATTCTTGCCCTCTGTTTCGCTGGTGTCCAACGGGTCAACAGGGGCATTCCGATCGAATTCCCGCCCCAAAGGTTCCTAAAACCCTCACGGATTTGACCGAAGCGGTGGTCCTGGTTGAAAACACTTCGGCGCAGTGGCTTGTTCGGCGCTGTGGTGATGGAGAGCGCTGGGCGGGGCTGTGGGATTTCCCCAGATTTGACGTCACCAACCTGGCGACTCCGACGGAAATTGAGGCGTCCTTGCGGGAAGCGATGCGGAAACGGTTTCGCTTGGACGTTGATGTTTCCGATTCGAACGTTTCCAGTCGGCATGCCGTCACTCGATATCGCATTCAATTGCGCTGCTATTTCGGTCACCTGAGACACCACAGCGTGAACGATTGGGACTCAGCAAGGGATGCAAAGGAGGTTCGGTGGCTGTCCCTTCACGAATTGAAGGATCTGGCGTGGAATGCCTCGGCAAAAAGGATCCTTAAATGGCTTCAAGAGCCCGACCAGACAGACGCCAGGTTTCGTCATTCGACTCGACCAAACCCATCGACAATAAAAGCTCCAAAGCGCTTCGAATATCGAAATTGATTGCTCCGAGCGCGAGTCGCGCAAGCAACGATTCGCATTCTCGATCGAGCTCCCCGATCGTTTTCATTTGTGGATGAGCGGTTTCCATGACGTGGAGAACCAGACATGCCTGGCACATCTGTTGTTGCTCCAACTCGTCCAACAGTCGGAGCAGAACGCTGCTATTGTTGGAAAGTGTCTGGTAATACAAATGGCGGGTTACATTCAGGAGATGACGGTTTTGGGCATGACGGTAAGAGAAAAACAGTTTAAAGGCATAAACAGCCGCGGCCATGATCACGGCGATTACAAACAGCAACGACGACAGCACTTTGACGGCGCTGAAAAGGGCTAGCAGCCACAGATTGCGAACCAGCCGGCTGACCAACATCGCAAATCCCCAGGCGGTCGGAATTCCAATGCGTCCAGAGTCTGCCCAGTTGATACGCACTGACCCTGGCAACAACATATCCAAATCCGCGTGCGGCACATTCTTGAACATCCGCAAGTAAACGCAGGACTTTCGTGCCGTGTCGTTGGATCCAGGTTCGTAGACAATCAGCATCTGACGGTAGACCGCGACGGAGAGTTGGCGGCGCAGATAGAGCAAAAACCATTCGCGTCGCGATCTCCGTTCGAGCCCCTCTCCTCGCGCGTAGACTCGGAGTCTCCGGAAATCTTCGAATCGGATCTTCAACTTGAGTCCCCACGCGCTCGCGGTTCGAAGCGCTTGGGAGATCTCAATGGGTTTCAAGCGGCGATACTGCGTTTGTCTCGCCAACGCGTCGAGCATGTCGATGATCTCGCGCGCGTTGTGCGACTCGGCTTCGCGTTGATCGTAAAAGTAATTGCCCGGTTGGTCGTTGTCGGGATCAAAAAAAGGGTATTCGGAAACCAGGGTTTTGTATCTTGTCCGAACCCCACGATGGACGGTTTCAGATACCTCATCGCGCACTTGAGCCCAACATCGGAATACGAGATCCGAATCGCGTCGTAAAATCGCCAGCCGATGGGCTAGCTCGATGGGATGGACTGCGATGCAGGATTCGGGGGGATCGATAATTGCCCAAGACGCCATGAGGCTACGTGTCAGCCCGCGTCGATGTGGAGGCTTCGCTTCTTGCGCTCCTTGCGGCGTACGTCATCGATCAACCCGGACACTCGGTCTACTTGGTCGATGCCTCGCAGAACGAGGCTAGGGTGACTGCGGTCCTTGCTGACCAATTGGATGGTTCCGACCCCCAACATTCGCTGAATAATCCCCTGCGTGTAGGAGACATCATCGATGTCGATCACATCGATTCGATCGGTCGTTCGCGTGAGGATGCCACTGGTATGGATAAAACGCTGCGAGGTGAGCTCGTAAAAGATGGCGAGCCTGCGGTACAAATAAGTTCCGATGGCGAGAAGCCACCACAAAACGATCGCTCCGATTCCGAAAGTCCATAATAGGGATGGCGAAACTTCGACGATATTGCCCCAAGGCAACAAGACCAGCGCTGCGATGATCGCAAGAGATATGACCGCTGAAATCAACCATGTCCCGTACATAGCCTTCGCTGAAAACCCCCCCTCCCAAAGCTTTTTTTCGGGCTCGTGTGGGGTATCGGACCTGGGTTGCAACTCGGATTGATTGGCGTCCGATTCGGACATGGACGGAAAACCCTGTGAAAAGTGTTCGGAGACGAGGTATATCCAATCGATGGCACAAGGATCGGATTCCCTAGGCGCTATTCATCGTAACAGATTTTTAACCGCGCAAGGGCAGGATGCCAAGCATCCTCGCGGAAAGGAACGGCCACCCTTTGGCTCAGGCTTGCGCGGCTTGCGATGCGTCGTCCTCGGACGGGTGGGAGCGTCGTCGTGCGGCAACGTGTTGCCGGCTCGCTAGCCAGATCCAAGCGACGGCAATCAAGAACGTGATCGAAACTCCGGCGAGGATGTCGGAGGCATAGTGGGCGCCAGAAAATAGCCGCTGAGCCGCAGCGAGAATCGCCAGAGAAAGGAACAGCCATCGACCTCGAGGATAGACATACGACAGCCCGATCGCCATGGCGGCCGCCGTCGCCGAATGCCCCGAGGGAAAACTTCGTATGGATTCGTCGAGCCAGGATTTGGTGAGCGGGCTGCCGAACGTCTCCCATGAGGTCTCCGGAAAAATGTCGGTGTAGGTGTAAGGACGGTGGCGGGGGATCAAGTACTTGGCGGCGTTTGCCATGGTTCCGCAAATCATCACAAACGCAGACGCAAGCCAAAGTTTGCCCCGATTCCTCACATCGATCCACAGGAGGGAACCGAGGATGATAAAGCAGCCCAGCGTATGCGCGAACACCTCGCCGAATTGCATCATGCGTCGCAAATCACCCGGGATTTTCAACCTCGACGCGCCCATGGACCACCTCAGGTCCCATGGCATCACGCTAAACGTCAAAAGGAACAACCCTGCGAGAATCAGGATCGCCGTGATCAAGGCTCGGCGGGGATAATTGTGGACTGGAGTATCTAACACAACGGTTCTTGAATAGCTCGCACGCGACGACGTCGACTCCACCCGGCGTGGTTACCAAATCGACGTTTGGACTGTATCATACAAGGGCGGGGTCGCAAGAGCACTGAGAGGGTTTTTCATCATCCGATGGAGCATGGAGTCTGTATGATTTTTGTCAGGCATCCCGTTCCCGCCAAGAAACGCCGTGCGTGGTCTTGGATCGTTGTTCTGATCGCGATACTTCTGCTGGGGGAATGGCATCAACTCTCCCACGCGCAATCGGTAACGCCTGAGGCAGTCCAAGAGGCCATCGATCAGTTCTCAGGCTATTTTCGGAGAAACCAAACTCGCAGTAAAGGGGAGCGGGATGGTGCATGGCAGGGGCATGAGGATCAAGGTGCTGGCTTAACCAGTCTGATCGTTCTGGCGCTGCTCAGTTCGGGCCGCGGTCCCAACGATGCCGAGGTCACCCGCGCCATGGATTACATTCGACGCGAGAAACCTCGCAAAGTATACGAAGCGTCGCTGCAATGTATGGCGATGTGCGCTTGCCAACCCGGACGAGATCGAGCTCTGGTGGAGCGAAACATCGCTTGGCTCATCCGTGCGCAACAGGCCGACGGCGGCTGGGCTTATGGTCAGGAACCCGGCGCTTCCGATGAATCCAACTCGCAGTTTGCAGTCCTTGCGCTTTGGGAAGCGAGCAAACTCGGTATCGAAATTCCGAGAGATTCGCTGAAGAAAGCGAGAAACTATTGGCTGTCGGAGATGTTGCCGGGAGGAACGTGGGGCTATCGCGGGGAACGGACGCCGCGCGGAAGCATGACCTGCGCAGGGATCGCGTCCATGGTCATTCTCGACGATGCTTTGGTCAGCAATGACGCCGCGGTCGACGGGGAGCAAATCCTTTGCTGTGGCGGCGGCGCGGACAAACGAAATTATGATCCCGCGATCTCGCTCGAGTGGCTGGCCGATAATTTCTCTGTAAACGACAACCCGGGTTTTCGAGAATGGCATATGTACTACTTGTACGCCTTGGAACGCGTCGGGAGACTCACCGGTCAACGTTTTATAGGAAATGCCGATTGGTATCGCGAAGGTGCGGATGCCATTCTCCGACGCCGAGATACCGTCGGCGGAAAAATACGAGGAGGTAATGCCGAATCCGAGGTAGCTGCCACGGCCATGGCGCTGCTGTTTCTGTCCAAAGGAAAGAGACAAGTTGTCATTGGCCACCTTCAACATGGCGTCAATCCGCAGAGCAACGATTGGAATCGGCACCGTCGTGCAATCCAACATCTGACGGGACACGTGGAGCAAGTCTGGAAACGAGATCTCGCGTGGCAATCGCTCCGCATTCAACGGGCAACACTCGCCGATCTGCTCGAAACCCCCGTGTTGTTCATCAGCGGCGCCGACGAGTTTATCCTCACGCCCCAACAACGCCGGTTGATCAAAGACTACGTCGACCAGGGAGGGTTTATCTTCGCAGAAGCTTGCAATGGCGATGGCTGTCGCGGAACCGCCTTCGAGGAATCTTTTCGACGCGAAATGGAGTTGATCTTCGACAAGCCGCTCCAAAAACTTCCTCCAACCCATCCCATCTGGACCGCGGAAGCAAAAGTATTGCCAGAGGCTCTACCCGAGGGGTTCTGGCTCTATGGACTAGAAGCTTGTTGCCGAACGAGCGTGGTCTACAGTCCTATTAGCCTCTCCTGTCGATGGGAATTGAGTAAACCCTACGGAGCCAAACCGAACTACCCCAAGAACGTCAAGGATCAACTCGATAACGCGGTGAAAATCGGATTGAATGTGGTTGCGTATGCGACAGGCCGTGAACTCAAGGACAAACTTGAGGCGATTCGAATCGTGCAAACGGATGTCAATCGTCAATCGCTCGAACGGGGGTCGCTGGCTGTGGCAAAGATCATGCACGGAGGAGGAGATGACGAAACTCCCCGCTCCGTCGCCAATTTGCTGGAACTGTATCGCCGAGAAACCAAGGCTATGGTTCAGCCGAAAACGCCGAAGCTTCCCGCCAATAGCCCCGAATTGGACAAATACCCTATCGTTTACATCCATGGACGCAATAAGTTCATCTTCTCGGATGACGAACTCAAAGGGATTCGTCGCCACGTTGAGAATGGAGGCGTCGTGTTGGGTGATGCCGTCTGCGGGGCTGAGCCGTTTGCCGAATCGGTGCGCAAAGAATTTCAACGCGCACTGCCGGACGGAATCTGGCGGACGCTGGCCCCCGACCATCCGCTTTTGCTCAAAGAAGGACCGGGGGGGTTCGATTTGCGAAATGTCGCCTTGATCGATCCGTCGGCCGGGGGGGCGAATCTGCAAACTGCCAGACGTGAAGGACCGGCCGAAATCGAAGCCCTCGAGTGGA
The DNA here is from genome assembly GCA_046342615.1 of Planctomycetota bacterium. Lineage (GTDB taxonomy): Bacteria > Planctomycetota > Planctomycetia > Pirellulales > Pirellulaceae > JBKCUI01. The sequence goes on from JBKDPB010000162.1 coordinate 8,167, forward strand.
ACGGCAGGCTTGTGGTGCTCTTCTCACCCAATGACCTCAGTTGTGCGATGGAGAGCAAGCACTCCTTGCAATGCCGGGGCTACACGCGCGAAGACGCATTCCGAATCGGCATGAACATGTTGCTCTACTCGCTTATGCAGTAGGCGAGTCGATCCGGGCAGGAACGTCACATTCCATGACCAACGCCTCGATTCTCTCCAGCTCTTCGTTGATTTCCCGGGAAAGATCCGAAAGCTCGTGCTCGAGCGTATCGTTCGCTCGAAGTGGGGAATCATCGCTGTTCACCCGAATCCGCTGGACCAGCATTTGTTCCAGTTGGCCGAGATAGGTCTCTGCTTGTCTTTTGAGCTGCCATGTAGAGATCATTTTCCGGTGCTCCTGTCGTAGTGTGTGGAGTTACGAGAGCAATTCGACTCCATGAGAAAGGTAGGTCAGATTTGCTGCTTCGCGAAGAAAAAGGGTAAATTCAAGGCTTTAACAGAAATCATTCCCCTGCCCATCCCGCACAGATCGCGCAAAGCTACCCCCGTCGACCTCGGAACGGCCCGCTTCGGGTGGATGGAATCAAGAATATTCAAACCTGGAAACCTCATGACCCTGTCAAAACATGATTTGATCCTGATCGCCTGCACGCGCGAAACACCGCAGGTCCGTCCGGAAACCCTTCAAGAATCGCTTGATGAATTGCGGCTCAGACTGGGAGCCGAAGCGGTTGTTGCCAGCCTGAGTGACCCGAGTGACGACGAGGAGCGATGGTTCGGTCCTTCCGTAATGCACGCGGATATCGCGCGCGTCGTCGTGGTCCCCTTCGCTCTGTCGCAAATTGCAAAGCATGACCTTCGCGCATAGGTGTGGTTCCAAGGAATCGATTCCTAGATACCCATCTTCCTGGCGGAACCTCCTACTCCTCGTGAAATCGCTGGCTGGATTCGGGCAGCTTCGGCCGCTCTGGAAAGGGATACCCAAGTGGAATTGGTTCTACCCGAGCCTCGGGAACCAGAGTCGTTGGACCGAGTGGCAGCGATCGCGTACTGGACGGGATCGAACGGATCGTGTCGGCTTCGAGGAGATCAAAATCGCGATTCCGATGCTCCAACGCCCTATTCTCAAGGTCTTGTCGCGTTCTCTTCCCAACCGTACTCGCTCGATGACGGCTCGCCCGCATGCGGATCGGTCCTGGTTCGCGACGGAGCGATCCGCCCTTGGGATTGGTTGTCGCCAAAGTCCCTCGCGACATGGATCATCGGACGCTATCTGCATGCCTTGCATGCCAGCCCGCTCGGGTTCGTCGACGATGCTCAAGATGATTTGCTCCTGCAATCGCTTAAAGCACTGGCCGATCGGCAGCAGGCGTTGCTTCCCAGAGAGTACGCGGGACGCTTGGATGAGATTGCGCCATCCTCCATGGGGTCCGCCACCTTGGTTTATGACGCCGACGGGCGGGTGCCCTGGGATCGGATCTGGACATCGTTCTGCGATCTAGCAATGGCCGGCGGCCCTCCGCACCGAGGCAGATTGCTTGGGTATGTTTCTCCGGAAGAAGTCCAATTGCGGATAGATGACTACCGACGTGTCGTTGCGGAGCTTCGACGCGGCATTGGGCTCGCCAGTGGGTTGTCGACGCGCGAATCGGAAAGCCTCGGCTGGGTAGGGGTGCAGTGCCATGACGAGACCATGGCCGCATGGATGCTGCGCGCCATAATCGTCGAGAATATCCTGGTCCGTCGCGAAGGAGCGATTCTCTATTTGCCAGCGGGCCCAGATTTCCGTGTCGAGAAAGAAATCAAGAATGTGATCACGGCCGTTGCGAAAACGACTCACTACTGGTTCGCACACCTCAAAATGCGTCAGCCCCCGAAGCCGCTGTAGCGATCGACTCCCTTCTCGAAAATCCATCGAGAAAGGAGCCAGAAGAGGATCGTCCAGCCGACCAACATCGCCATGTCGATCGCCAATGCCGTCCCGCGGACTTTCCCGAGAAAAACCGCCGCAGGGAAGTAAGCCAAGTACTTGATGGGAAGGTATCCAACCACGTGCTGGACGGAATGAGGAAGTAGATCGAGCGGGAACATATGGCCCGATAGAAAGAACTGGACCAGCATGTATACGAAGAGCAGAGACGATACTTCCAACATCCAGAATGCGACCAAACCGAGGCAGGCTTCCAGATAGAAGCCCAACGCAAAACTGAGGACGAGTGACGCGACAAAACACATGAGTGTCGGCGTGTCAGGTATTTCACCGAAGAAGTCGCGACACACGAAAAACACAACAGCGAACGGCAGGAACGCGACAACGTAGTAAGCCAATTTGTGAGCTACGCGCGACCAGAATAGAAAGGTGAGGAGATCGATGGGCTGTACCAAGAATCGCTTGATTTCCCCATCGCGGACCTTGAGAGCGATGCTCGACGACAACCCGGGCATGCTCGAGAAGGCCCGGGCGAGCATCGTCAACAAATAGTATGCGACCATGTCGCGGAAAGTATATCCCGATAGAGTGGCTTTTTCGGGATCGCTAGGAGACAACGACTGAAAGATCGCCCACCACAGGAAGATCTGTGTCACGATCGGCAAAAATCGCATCAGAGTGCCGAGGGCGAAATCTCCCCGATAAGCCAGCCGTTCGGCAATCGCTGTCTTGGTGATCATCCACCGTGTTTGAATGGCTTCCATCCAACCTGGGTTCACGCTTGATCCTTCCCGATGCTGACGCGACGAAACATCTGGGCAATGACCTCTTCGAGCGGAGGATCCTCCACCGCGATGTCGTCAACCTGGTACTGATTCAGGATGTCGGCAAGCACTCTTGAAACCTGCTGTTTGCCGCACTTAAGGGTGACGCGAGGCAAGTCCACTTTGATGACTTCGCCATACCGTTCCAAACCATTCCCGTCTTGCGTTGCGCCGAGGACCAAGGTGATCATCTTGGAACTGGAGAACTCATCGACGATTCCTGTCAACGAACCATCGTACTGGATGCTCCCTTGCGCGATGACCACAACCCTCTGGCACAGGGCGGAGACATCCTTCATGTAGTGGCTAGTGAGAAGGATCGTCGTCTTGCGTTCCTCTTGATAGTGCTTCAGAAATTGTTGGATGTTTCGCTGCGCGATCACGTCCAAGCCGATGGTGGGCTCATCGAGAAAGAGGACTTCGGGCGAATGAAGCAACGCCGCGATCAACTCCATCTTCATTCTCTCCCCCAACGAAAGTTCGCGGACTGGCCGTCCCAGCAAGGAACGCACCTCGAGCATATCGGTCAACTCGTTGAGGTTTCGGTCGAAGGTCTCCTGGCTAATGCTGTAAATCTGCTGGTGTAACCGGAATGACTCCTGGGCTGGAAGATCCCACCAAAGCTGATTCTTCTGTCCCATGACAAGTGCGAAGCGGCGACGGTAATCGAGCCGCCGATGCCAGGGAACATATCCCATCACCGTCGCCGTCCCCGACGTCGGCGAAATCACACCCGAAAGAAGCTTGAGAGTTGTCGTCTTACCCGCTCCGTTGGGGCCGAGGAATGCGACAAACTCCCCGGCGTCGACTCGCAGCGAGATCCCTCGGACCGCTTCAATCGTCTTGAACTCGCGGCGAAAGAGCCCGCGAACGGCTTCCCGGAGCCCTTCTTTCTTTTGGTAGACTCGATACGATTTGATGAGTTGATCAACTTGGATGGTAGCCATGGCGTCGGATTATATGCCAGCCATTCTGTTTGTTGACCCGTATTTCAGGCAACGGCGAACTGTGGATTTGCATTCGAAGGAAAAACGAGCCGTTGTATTGCTCAGCGGTGGCCTTGATTCCACGACTTGCCTCGCGATTTGCAGGTCCGAAGGCTTCATTCCCTTTGCAATCAGCTTTCGCTACGGACAACGCCACGCAATCGAGCTTGAGCGGGCGAAACAAATCGCTGCCCTCGGAGGGGTGGCCAAGCACATCGTTGTCGACCTGGATCTGGGCGGTTTCGGTGCCAGCGCGCTGACGGATGTCGCCTTGGAGGTCCCAAAGCATGACACTGCCGAGGAAATCAGTAGCGAGATTCCGATCACTTATGTCCCGGCTCGAAACACGGTCTTTCTCGCTTACGCGCTCGCCTGGGCAGAAGTACTCGGTGCCGCGGATATCTACATCGGAGTGAACGCACTGGATTACAGTGGCTACCCCGATTGCCGTCCGGAATATGTTGAAGCGTTCGAACGGATGGCGAATCTAGCAACCAAGAGCGGCGTCCAGGGAAATCGGCTGACGATCCACGCACCGCTCATCCACTTGACCAAGGCCCAAATCATCCGAAAGGGACTCGACTTGGGGGTTGATTACGCGTTGACTTCGTCATGCTACGATCCCTCCCAGGGAGGGAGTCCATGCCGTCGGTGCGATTCATGCTTGTTGCGCATGAGGGGGTTCACCGAACTCGGCATGGTTGACCCGGCCTTGCCCTGACATCTCTCGCCGATCCGGTCGGATTGTGCCTCGACCAGATCGGCTTGATTGCAGGCGACAGGACCCTACTGAGGTCGCTTGAAGCGGATTCCTGATTCGTCCTTGGTCACCCCTGGCGGCAACATGATCCACTCTTCGGAACCGATCACCTTCACAGTACCTCCAAGTGAACCTTGATCCTTGGTGTCAAAGACGACAGCGTCACCATTGGTTGCGAGATCTCCGGTGAGTTCGGCAACCTTTTTGCCGCTCTCCATCACACTCCACGAGAAGCCCGATTCGTCCGTGATGGTCAAATCGATCGTTGAGGGGCCGTTCACCGCTCTCCATTTTCCAATGAGGTTGATTTCCGGCTGAGGCTTTGCAAGCTCTTCGGCTGCGGGAGGTGCCGTGCGGGCGGTGTTCTCGGTTGCAACAGGCTTGGGATCCAGAGCCTCGAGCATGCGTTTCGCTACAACGTCTTTCGGTTGGTTTTCCACGACCACGCGAAGAGCCCGAACGGCTGAGTCCTTGGAGCCGGTCACCAGATAGTGATAGGCAAGAACGAAAGCAGACGCTGGATTCTTGGGGTTGGCTTTGCAATAGGCTTCGAGCTTGCGAAGTTGTTCCGTGTAGACGTCCGTATCGCTGTACATGCTGCTGATGGTTGTCCAGTCCATTCCCGGAGCCGATGCCAACAGCGAATTCAACGCGACTGCTGCTTCGTTGTAATTCCCCAATGCGAAGAGGCTCAAGGCTCGCACTTCGTGCAACACAGGATCTCCTCCGTTCTTCCTCAACGCGGTGTCAAACGACCGCAGCGCTTCCTGGTAACTTCCATTCTTGAAAGACTCCAGGCCCGCATCGAAATCCGAGAAATTTTGTTCGACCTGCGCCGTTACCCTCGGATCTGCCGTGCTGGTCGCGGTTGCGTCCGCGCCAGTACTGTTGGAATCCGCGGTGATGTAATTGTTGACCACGACCGGCTGCGAGTAGTCGTAAGGTACGGTTGCAGCTACGTTGGCTACGGGTGCTACATAGTAGGGATTCACGAAAGCCGTCGTGTTCCATACGTTGTTGGACCAAGCACCCAGTCCCCATCCCACCGAGCCCCATACAAGAGGGGAATACCAAGCGCTTCCCCAGTAAGACCAAGAGCCGTTGTACCAGCCGTGGTAGTGGGGATTGATGCAGTTATTGTGCCAAGAATTCTGCCAGTTCCCTCCCCATCCGTTCCCCCAACCCGGACGATCCCAGGCGGGACGATTGAAATTGTTGTTGGACCAGTTGTTCCAATTGTTATTGATGTTGATGTTGTTGAAGTTGTTGTTGTTGCCCCAGTTGCCGTTACCGATACCCCAGTTGTTGTTTCCGTTCCCCCAGCCGGGCCGGTTCCAGTTGGGGCGGTTCCAATTGTCATTGGGACGGTAGTAAATGCCGTTGTTGATGCCACCGCCCCCGCCACCCGGCCGGTTGTTGACACCTGGAAAGGTCCCTTGACCACCACCCCCAGGACGCCCGGGTCGATTTCCACCGATCACGGGTGGGGCCGGTTTGGTGGTTGGGCGATTGCCGAAATCAGGCCGATTCGGAGGCATGGTGACATCTCCTGGAAACCCAGGCCGATTGCCACCCAAATTGGGTCGGTTCCCGCCGTTCCCCGCAATATCGCCTGGAAGAGGTCTTGGTCGATTGGATCCTCCCAAGCTCGGTCGATCTCCTCCGAGAGGGGGGCGATTGATACCACCCAAATTCGGTCGGTCGCCGCCGATGGAAGGGCGATTGTTTCCTCCCCCCAAATTCGGGCGATCTCCCGTGGGTCGATCGAATCCCGGCGCGGGGCGATTGGTTCCTATTCCTGGCCGATTGGCCAAGCCGCTATCGCCTGGAAGCGGACGAGGTCGGTTTGCCGAGGGCATGTTGGGCAGTTGGAGATTCGGACGGTTGCCCGGATTCGTGCCGCCTAGATTTCCTGGCGCTGGACGATTGGTCGGAATTCCTGCTCCCCCACCCGGATTGAACCCGGGAGGCAATTTGTTGTTTCCACCCATTCCCAGTGAAGGACGATCTGTGCCGAAGTTGGGACGTTGCTGCATTCCAGGACTAGGACGGGTCTGGGGTGCTGGACGAGATGTTCCCATGTTCATCGGTCGCTGCATCTGACCCGAGGGCCTATTGGGCATGCCTGCGTTCCCGAACGATGGTCTCGACGTGGGCATTTGCATCGGTGCAGGGCGCGATTGCGGCATCGAGGGGCGCGCTCCCATGTTCGGACGCGCTCCTCCCATTCCTCCGCCCCCCATCGAGGGTCGAGCACCGCCTCCGCCTCCACGACCTCCGCGTTGAAACGCTTCCGCAGGAGTGTGAAGTAAACCCGCGCAAACGATCAACCCGAACAGCGGGCAGAGGGCAGCGCGACTCCGAATCAACTTGCTCGTCAATTTCCTTACCATGTCGAAAATTCCAAATTTGGATGGGGGGTGGATGGTAACATCACGCAGTGCCAAGACGTTCAGACCAAAGCCTGAGTTCCTCGCGGTTTACTTGCTTGGAGTCGGGGCTTTCCGAACAACTGTATGCTGATAATCCGGTTCGGCTACACCATCGGAGACGCGGTTGGATCCGATGATGACGAACCTGTCTTCGCTCTCAGGTACGATCGCCACAGTCGCGGATCCACGAGACCCTTGCGGAGTGACGGCCTTGGATTGCAAGGACCAACCTTTTTCCGTAGCAAGCCACAATGCTTCGCCCCAGCCGCCATCGGAATCAAAGGTCCAGGAACGATATGTCCCTTCGGACGCGTCCCACGCAATCCGTTGAAAACTCTTCATCACCTGACGACCATCTGGCGACACGACCGACAAATCTCCCACGATGAAGCTCGCGTCGTCCGCCCATCGATAATCCATTTCTACCGTGCCGTCGGTTCCATGATTCACCCAGGATCCGACCAGCCAGGATAGCTGCTCGAGGGCTTCCCGCGGAGTCGGTGGGATCGGTTCCGAGATGTCTCGCAGGGAGACCACTTTGTAACCTGCGTCGGTTTTCTTCCATATCGAAGCAAAACGAACCAGGCTGAAACTCTTTCCTTCCTTGTCGGCCATCGTGCGGCTGCCATCGAGCAAAGCCAATCCGGATACAACTCGAATGGACTCGAGCTCCGACGCGGTCTGGACCCCTGGATACTTTTCGAAGAAAGTCTTCACTAGGTTTCCGATTTCTTCTTTGCCAACATGGACATTTCCAAGTTCATCGATCAGCTCAGCATCGGGTAGGAACATGTCCAAGACCTGAGCGGCGTTTCCTTGATTGAAGGCATCCATCAGTTTCTTTCCCGCAGCCGCTACCTCCGCCTCGGCAGGGGACAACGCGGAACTCCCAGCATCCTGCGATGGAACCGCCACAGGCTCCTTGACACCTGTCGAGGTTGTTGACTGCTGCGCAAACAGTCGTATTTCGGTCAAGCCGAACACGGCAACCAAGATCACAACAAACAACCCATTGAATTTCATTTTCAGGCCCTATTGATACGGAGAGGCAAAAACACAAAGAGCTTGGAAGCTTCCTCGGAAATCGATTGGTCGAGAGGATGTTGCTTTCGAGCAACATCTGTCGCAATTCTAAAACTACCCCCACACTTGGGATGCGGCTTTTTCGCAACGCGTCGCGCATCGCAGCAGTGCTCGGAGGCAAACTCCATCGGCCTCAAAGATAAGGGGCAAAAAGCTTTACGTCAACCATCGACGCGAAACTTCAACGGTTGGGCGTCCCTGGCACGAGGACTGCGATGGTCCTGGGTGTCGCCGCACTACCCACCTTGCAGGATTCTAAGGAAGCATGAAACCTTCACGCGCTAGCCACAAAAACGATTGCGACTCGATGAGGTGGTTGTCCCTTGCTTCAGCAATCCTCGTCATCGGACTCGTTTTCCAGCAGACCACGGCCTTGAGTCTCGGCTCGCCGAGCCGCGTTTCATCGAGCTTCGAGCCGGTCGCGGTGGATTTCGCGCACTCGGTGACCGTGCAGCGCTACGTCACGTCGATCGGGGACCGTCGTCATCCAAAACCGATTTCCCGGCCGTCAACGGCAGGGAAATCGTGGTATCGATACGCCCTGCCTCTTTCGACGGCGGTATTCTTGCTCAGCTTTAGCGTCTGGGCGCTTCAATCGCAGCCAAACCATGCGACGCGGCCATGGGAAGGTCTCCTTCGCGGTGACACCCTTCCCGCAGGAGTGGAAATCCCCGAATTCAACTCCACAACCGATTTCGGCCCCGCCGTCCCTGCGAATGCGCTTTGAACTCGCTAACTCGACCACTCGGAAGCGGCTCGTTTGAAGCCTAGGTCCCTGTCGCGCGCGAGGTTGGGTTGCCTCGACGGGGCAACTAGCGACCCTTCTTGGCCGCCTTCTTGGCGAGAGGTTTGGCTGTCCCCTTCTTGGCAACCTTCTTTGCCGCAGGCTTCGATGCAGGGCTCTTGGCGGCCTTCTTCACGGACTTGGTTTTGGTTTTCGACTTTGCATCCGGCGTCGTTTTGCTCGACTTCGCTTTCTTGCCGCCGAAGATGGATTCCCATCCGCTCGCATACTTTTCGTTGGTTCCAACTCGCGTGATCGTCACTCTTGCAATCCTCGATAACTTGATAATGGATGGATGAACCTGCTCCCGCATTCCACTCCCACGATCCAACTCGGGGATCAGGTCAGTGGCGTGCGCGAGGTCACGTTATTAACGTAAAAAACCCGCTTTGGTCAAGTCGCATTCGTTGCAAAACAAAAACTAGACTATCGTTCCGAGACGACCTCGGCGATCTGGCGGATCACTCCGGGCAGAAAGACGACGCCGGAGTAATGGTCCGCTGGCAGTTCGATGTGTTGCTCGGACGGGAGGTGAGCAGCGTCCACAAACGCTTTTGAACTGGCCGGCGGAACAACGGTATCGTGAGTGCCTGAATACAACCATGTCTTGGCGGGAGCGACCCGGTGAGCCAATCGCAACGGCTCGATGGAATACAGGATCCCACGGACCGATTCCAGGGTTAATCCCCGTTTGGCCAACTCTTCGCGGGTTTTGGATGCATCCCGGTCGCCGTTCTTCAAGACGGAGTATAGGTCGCCTCCAGCGAGCAGGATGATCGAGCGATGATAAGCCGAGTCCATGCCCGAAACGGTGGCGACGACGAAACCGCCCAAGCTGGTTCCCTGCAGCCCAACACGCTCTGGATCGACGCCCGGGAGTACCCTCGCAGCATCGAAGGCACGTCTGGCGTCGCCAATCCCCTGCTTGATCGAAAGGATGAGCGATTCTCCCGACTGCCCGGAATCCGAACGGCCGCGCCGGAGCCCGTAAGACGGCAACTGCATCATGAGCGCGTGGATTCCCTGCTTGCTCAGCCCTCGCGCGATCATGCGGCCAACGGTCATTCCTTGACCCGACTCGTGAACGACGACCATGGCAGGGCACTGCCGATCTCGAACCTCCTCGCCGTTCGATTCCGCGCGATACCATTCCATGGCTACAAGATCGTTGACCGCATCCCCCGTGTCGATGGGTGAAGCAAACCGTACCAAGGCATCGCAACCTTGCGCGTGGAGCGAGTCGCTGGCTGGCTCGACGGCGACGTCAAACGCCGCTGGACTCCATGACAGTTCCGTCAGGCATAGCCGCGCGTCATCGGAGTCCTCCTGGTGCAACTCGAGACAGAGCGTGTCCTCGGACCGCCATGTGGTTTCGTTGCTAGCGACTTGGTTCGGTTTGCCCGAAGCTTCCTTCAGCAAGGCAAACAGGTCAAGCCGAACATAGGGACGATCGGCGGCCGGCTGGGAGTGGCTGGCGTTGGCAACATAGAGCACGCCATCTTCCGGTACGAAAAGGACATTGTGAAGATTGGAATCCATGGCGACCGGGCGACACATCAATTGCATGCTCCGATCGGCATTGATCTGGCCGTGAATCGCCCCGACTCGTTGACGCAACTCCTGCAAACGAGAACCGGCTGAGAGAAGTACAGCGTCGGCGATGCCCTCTCCGAGCAGAGGATGCGACTGGCCCGGTTCGAGGAACTCAATCGAGTCGGGAGTCGCGGCGACGCCAACCGCTGTTTTTTCTTCTCCGTCGGCGAATACATAGAAGTACTCGCAGGTGCGGGGGCTGTCGCGCCACAGACGCTTGACTTCATCCAGAGAATCGCATTCCTCGAGCGCCCGACGCATCAACGTTGCCATCGGTACTCCGTCCCATTGTCCTTCGCCCCGCCCCCCCATTTCGCCGAGGGAGATGCGCTCTGCGTTCATACCGCTGACGCTTCCCGTGAATCCAGCGTAGCCGATGTTCACGAACGGAATCTGACCCTTCGGCGCGACAATAAATGTCGTCGCTGCATCTTGAAGACCGATCGTCGTCATGTAATCGAGGACCCGCCCATGATACAGCTTGCCTCCCTCGGTTGCAGAACCGAAGACGGCAAAGCCGGAGCAATGGAATAATTCCGGGAACACATTCAGAACCTCGATCAATCGCTCGTCCATATCGAGCCCGCGAGCCAACGCTCGCGTCTCCGCCAAGTGACGCTCGGGCATATGCGGCTTGAGCTTCTCATACGCGCGATCGAGATCTTCCCGAAACCACCTGCCCGAGTTGATGGTCTGTGCAAATCCAAATCCATAAAGAACCGAGTCGATGCAACGGTTTGCCTCGGATTTCAAGAGTGCCGCGTGGGCTGAGCCAATCTCTTCCGGCGTCCCATGGAGGATGGCAACACGATGCCCGTCGATCCAACGCAACTCGCCATGCTCAACCTCTCGATTCTTCTCCGTCGGTTTCGTCAAGCGTTCGGAAGGAGCGAGTACCTCGAGGGCCCTGCGAGCACCGCGCACCATGGTTCTCTCCAATTCCGCGCGTCCGATCTCCTGAACTTCCAGGTCACCCCAATGACGTTTTATCCAGTCCCTTGTCGACATGCCGTCCGGTCGGGGAAAAGCGTCGGCGACAGTCGTGGAAAAATTCACTTGCCCACGAAACTCCCCGCCAGAAATCTCCATTCGATCGGTCGCGGAGGATTCCGAGTGGGAGAGAGGCGTAAACGCGATCGTCGTATCGCGACCGATTTCCCAACGCTCCGGAGTGGAAGTTGGTTGGACGATGTTCGTGGACTTCAAAACTTCGAGAAGGGAAGTCGCGTCTAGCTTGCCCAGCAAGTCAAAGGGGACGGCGAGCGCAGTGGTGGGACGTACCACCCGCTTTCCTAAATCGCTGGTCTCCAGGTGGTCCTTGGGATCCGTCTCCCCCTCGCCCCACATCACCTTGCGATGCTTTGGCAATACCAGGAGGGTCGCGTCCTCGCGACGAATGATCTGAACGACATAGTCGGGATGCTCGATCTGGAAGTCGAAAGCGACATTCGAATGACGCACCAGATCGATGCGGACCGGCTGCGGCTTGCCGTCGATCGTGATCGACAAATCCCCCTGCCAACGGAAATCAGGATCCTGCAGGTGAAGCGAACCTAGCCAGCGATCAAGGGAAGCGATCCCCGACGAAGAGGATTCTTTCCCTGGATCCTCAGCGTGGACAATCCCAGCGTCCGAACCGAATCCAACAACCCAACAAACAACAAGACGAAGAACCCACGTACCTTGCCAACGCATCGAAATGTGGCTCCGAGAAGATATGCCTGGTAACAAAACGGCAATAGTCTAGCAGATTTAGGCGGTGGACGCTGTAGGGAAATACAAGACGCTCGGGTGTGGGAATCCCAGCGTTTTGTCGACGATGTTGTAGAGCGGCTGGCCCTGAAGATGCCTTCGTAAATTCTCGCAAATCAAACGGGTCGAGTCATCGTATCTCGGTCCGGACTGAGCTCCGACATGGGGGGTGATCAAGACCTGCGGCATGTCGTACAACGGGCTCTCCGGAGGTAAGGGTTCGGTCGCTGTTACGTCCAATCCCGCCCCCCGAAGATGACCGGAAGCAAGGACCTCGATCATGTCGTGCTCGTTGACGCACTGGCCGCGTGCGAGGTTGATCAAGTAGCCGCCTCTCTCCATGGTCTCGAAAACCGACCTGTCGATCAAACCGCGGGTTTGTTCATTCAGCGGAAGCGATAGAATCAAGATTTCAGACCATGCGGCCAACTTGTGCAAATCGGTGTGGGGCCACAAAGCCTCGACTCCGTCCGGTCGCTGCTCGGGAAAGTAGTCGGTGGCGCGGATAGCTACCCGAAATGGAGCGAGAACCTGAGCAAGCCGCCGGCCATTTCCACCTAAGCCAACAATCCCTACACGCTTGCCATGAAGATCGTCCGTCGGCTGACGAACAAACGCGTGGCGCTGCTGTTGACGATAAAATATCGGAATACCTCGCAACAAACCAAGCAACAAGGCCAGCGATTGCTCGGCGACTTGATCCGCGAACAGCCCAGAGGCGCTGCACACCACAATCGATGAATCGATAACCGACCGCGCTAAACAATGGTCAAGCCCTGCAGCAGACGATTGGATAAACGTCAGCCGCCCTCTCGCAACCACTCCATCCCAGTCGATCGGCACCTTGGCGTGACCGACGAAGATGTCTGCCTCAAAAATGAGATCCTTGATCGTGTCCTGGGTTGCAGTCACGATACGATAGCCAGGTGCCGACTCAGACAACTTGCGGAGATGCTTGTCTTCGGTCGGGTAGCAAACGACGAGATTCTTCATCAAGCCAAATCGCGTTCCTCAAAGAGCAACAAGCCTAACAACGTGGCTAGGATAAAGTAAAGGAACGTATACACGAGTACGCTCGACAAGACGGTCCATGGAACCACAACGTCCGAATCGATCGCAGCCTCCATCGAGAACAAGTTCAAATTCGGGATGATGGCCGATATGAGCTGTGAGAAAAACTCAACCAGCGGCAACCCCCCCTCTGCAGTTGCGACAATCGTCGGGGTCAGATGCCCTAGCAGATAGATCGCGAAGCAAATGGTGAAATTCGCCACCAACGGCAACCGAGTTCCCAAGGCAACCGAAATCATGCCGATAACAACCGCCTGGAAAAATGCCATGGCCAGACCTGGAATCGTTTGCATCATTTCGAAGTGGCATTGCTGCCAGATCGGCTGCTCCTGCGACGACTCCCGGGCATCATAAATCGGCTTGTAGGCTACCGCGAGCAACTCCACGGTTCCGAGAATCAGGAACATGAACAAGACAATCCAGAAGACCCCCAGCATTTTTCCAATGATGAAGGACCGGCGATGGATCGGCTTGCTGAGCAAGGTCAGGGCGGTCCGGCCCTCAATCTCTTCATTGACGGACGTGCTGGCCGACCAAACCGCTTGAAAGGTCGCCGCGATCAAGATCAAGGTAATGCCGCAGTCTTTCAACAATTTGATGTCTTCGCCAAACGTGTGGAACGGCAAGTAGACGAACAAGGCAATAGCGAGTGCGACGATCAAGATCAAGATGATGGGAAGCGGTTGCGACAACTCGCTCTTGGCCGCCGAAAGCGCGATCGCGGATGATTTGGGTGCGATCGCTTGCATCAACATGAAGAGAAGGCCGAACAACGTCGTGAAGACAGCGACCAGGATGAATGTCGTGGCTTGCGGAACGGCCGGTGCGCTTCGGACGAGCACCGATAAGGAAGCGTCTCCGAACTCCTGGTTCTGAACGTAAATATTCGAGCCAGGCGAAAGCGGCAGTGGAGATTTGTTCGCGCCCTGCCGCCGGTTCCACTTCACCACCACATCGCGATCCAGCCGATATCCGGGGCCGCGGAACTCAGCAACGCTGGCACCGTCACCAATCAGCAAGTTCTTGTTCGACTTGATCTCGATCGAATCCAAGTACATCGGGTCATACTGAATCTCGAGCTTGGTGAACGGAGCATCCTCCTCCGTTGCGGCTCCAGGAATCGCAAAATTTTGTGAACTCGTGCCGGACGAGAATAACTTCGGGACACTCGCTAGGGCCGCCAAAGGATCCGAAACCAGAGGAGTGCAAAGCAAACCGACGATCGCGACCACCAGCAGAGTGCAGAGGAAATAAAGCCCCATTCCCTCGAAAAATAAGGATCGAGTCTCCATCAAAAATCGCGAGGACGAACAATACATCACCGACCATGACAAGACGCTGAAAACCAGCAGCGTTGCAAGAATGAACAACACTTTCTCGTCCGCGGGTAAGCTTCGGACGCTTTCATCCCCAGACAAGTACCAGAAAAAGAGCGCCGTCAAACCGACTGCGCCCAGTCCTGCAACGAGGTGCCCCGCCCCACTTCGACGTAGGGTATCGAGAAGAGGAACCTTGGCCAGGAGGGCGAAAAGGCTCAGGAGGGCCAGTAGAATGACAAGGCCAGCGGCGACCCCGACTCCCAGAAACCAAATCGGCGTAAGCCATCGAGACATGTAGAAATCGATGGCGGCCAGCACCAGGGGAGAACCTTCAAGCATCATTTTGCCCGCGATTTTCAGAGAAGGGACGATTCCAAACCGATTGTTGCGGTTTGTACGCAATGACCATGCGCCCGGTTCGCCTCGCAAGCCCGAATGCAATACTCCCGACCCTCGCTCCACCCACCTGGTTGAAATTCCCTGGGGCCGCCGAATGGTTGGAAACGGCAACCACGAGCCGCCAAGTCGGCTAGGGAGCCATGCGGCCCGGGGTGCGAGCACTCTGGCAATCAGGGCAAACCCGCTTCTCGCCCCAGTAGGCCAACGGAATCTCGAGCCGGTGTCCCTACCGCTGGACGATCGAGATCGTCCAGCCCCCATGGATCGGGGGCCCACTTCGTAGCTCCTCGTCTGTAGCCCGGTGTGTTGCGCCCCGATGGTGCCGCCAATTTTTGCAAAACTTGCGTTTGTCCTGGCTGCCCATTAAGCTTTCGAAGAGATGTCTTTCGATTGGAACTGAGCAATTGGGGGAATCCCGATGATCGCAAAATTTGCCTCGGTAGGCCGGGTCGGTTTCTTATTCGTCGTCTGTGGGCTCTTGCCCAGACTGGCATTCGCTGACATCGTGACGGATCAGTGGGATGTCAACCAAGGGAGCGTTGTGACGGGACTTTGGAGTGGGGGTGTTTATGCCGGCTCGGACATTCGAGACATGTTCGGTGGTCAGTTTGGCACGATCGAAACCGGAAACACGATATTTCCCGATGCGGGTTGGTTGCCGGGTACCGCGGTTTGGGTGAGTTGGGAAACACCCTCAACGATGGCTCTGAAACGGTTCGTGCTGTCTGTCGCCGCTGATGGGAACTATCCGGTGACCTACAATCGCGCAATTCGAGGCTTTCAGCTTTATTCCAGCGTTGATGGTAGCACTTGGAATTCGATCTATGATTCTGGCTCGCTCTCCGCGCCGTTGGGCACCTACAGCGGCGGCCTGTACTACTACACCATCGATCACACGTTTGGCAGTGAGATCACATCCAAGCATTTCAAGGCGGAGTTTATCGCCGATACGATTACGGGGCCGCGGATCCTCGAACTCGATGGGTATGGGGTTCCCGAGCCGACCTCACTCTCCCTGCTAGCGTCTGCCGGGCTGATGGCCGGCGCGTTCTTCCGCCGAGTGCGACGTCGAAATTAACGACCGCTGCTCAATCCGTGCCAAGCACTGCCCGAATCTTCCCGACCCCCCCGATTTCGATTGGCCCTACCATGATTTGGGGTCGAAAGCCGAGCAGCCTCTTTCCGAATGTTGCTTCGAACGAAGCTCCGCGTCGCGAAGCTCCGCGTGGTGCTCGGCACCTATTGTCCTTCCCTAGGGTAGCGACGCGTCGCTCGGTGCCATTCCTACCAAGGATCCTCAAAGAAAACCCACACTTTTCTCCGCGTCTTTGCGTCTCCGCGAGAGCTTTGGCTGCTACGGCTGATGCCCGGTCATGCCGAGTGCATGCAGTTGGCAGTTATTTGTCCTCAAGGTGCCTCGACCTGAATCTGTCCGTCCTCCATGCCGGTCATCGCGGCGATCGTTGGATATTCAATGGTCGCTGAGATGACACGAACGGATCCGTCGCACATGGCGACATTCACGCCATTGGGATGCAAACTGAAAGGACCGCCATAGTCGCTCGTATGTCGGAAATGACACAGCGCGTAGTTCCTGCTGGGGTCTCTCATGATAAAGGTGTGCAAGTAACCCGAAACAAATCCTCGATTGCCATGATGCAAAGCGATAAAGTCGGAACCGGGTTGGCTGAAGATTCCGTTCCAATGGTCAGCATCGACAACCAATAACATCGCGTCTTGACCCACGGAGCCTTGCATCAAGTAGTGTACGTGAATGCGAGTTCCTCCTGAGCATCGCAGATCGGAAATATATCTCGAACCAATGGTCTCCCACGCATAGATCGTGTGAGACAACCCATCGACAATATCCGCGATTTTTCGCTTTCCGGTCGATTCGAGCAGAATCGAGAAGGGGCCCGGTCGGCGTTCATGGCCGGTCACACCCATATTACCTCGATAATCGCTCGTTTGAACTTGGTTCATTCCGAATGCCTCGGAACTAACCCATGCCGCCTCAATTCCCGAAGGGCATAGCATCGAGTGATCCGATGCAATTTGGTTGTCGATTGGAGACCCGCCTGCACCCCGCGAGAGAACCCTTCCCCAAGTCGTCAATACCGTCAGATTGCCCGTTGCTGCGTCGAATCGAACCCGCGATTCCGGCAATATTTTCAAGCCATCGGAGACGGCCATTGATTGCAAGCTGAACTGGCGCAAGTTGCTCTGGCAGTTGATCGCCCTGGCAGTCTCCCTGGCCTGCTGAATCGCGGGAAAGGTCAACGACAAAAGCAAAGCGATGATCGAGATACAGATGAGAACCTCGATCAACGTGAACGCGCGTTGCATATGGAAGCCCCTCTGTCGACTTGCTTTCGCTTAATTTCCAGCGAAGAGTATTTTAAGCGAAACCATCGCGTTTCGCCCTTCTTTTTCTAAATTTGCATCCACGGTGAACATCCCCTGGACTTTCTCCCGAAACCGCAATTCCACTCCATAGGTCGTGCCATCGATCGCGTTGGTGGACTGAATCTCGATGCGATCGTCCGAACTCTTGAACTCTCGAACCGTCCACCCAGGGTCGCATTCGATGGTCGCACGGACTGGCGACTCGGATGGATTCACCAATACTTTGGTACTCCACCTACCTGGAGAAATACCTTCAGCAAGTACTTGTTTTACGTACTCGCTAGGAAAACTCCGATTCTCGTTGATGATGGCGATATCTCCGATGGTGACCACTCCAATCTCGTTGACTGGCGCATTCAACGTATAGATGCATCGGCGAGGGTCGTCCTTCCTTCTTCGAGGTTCACCAGCTAGTTGGATGGAACCGCTGTCGCGTAAACGAAGGTTAGGGGCTTCCTCGAATGGCTTGGTGACCACGACGAATTCCCCGCTTCCGACTTCGCCGATCGTCCCTCGAACGTGGATTACAAGGTCCTCAACAGCCCAATCGATATCGTACTTCACCGTGATGGGGACGATCAATTCATCCTGGACATCACCGCATTTGTAAAGCGTTTGTACCGTGATCCGTTTCGGCGTACCGATTTTGGGCGGGTCTACGTCCGCCTCGAGCGTCACGGTTTCTCCGGGTTGAACGACGTCCTGCGACCACTTGGCGCTCGTACAACCACAACTGGTCGAGACGTTGATCCATTGAACAGGTTGTGCGGAGATATTCTTGAATGAAATACGAGCCGACTGACGCGTATTGACCATCAGTTCCTTGCCGTAATCGATCACGACAGGCGTGGGATCGATTCGCTCGAGGACAACCTTGGGTTGAGCTTCATCATCAGCGCGGTGGTGGTTCGATTCGCAACCCGACTGAATGCTCGCACTTCCGACAAGAATGAGGATGCATAGTCCACGTCGATATTTGGCCACATACCATGCGATCCCCAAGGCAATCAGCAACGTTCCCGAGGCAACCGTGTAAACGCGTGGGTTTCTCCAGATCGGCGGATTCAATTGTGCGTTCGACGCCGCATCCCGGCTGGCTAGCATAGCTGCATCTGCCTCTTGGTGCATACGCCTCAATTCCTCTTTCTCTTCAGGGCTCAACTCTTTCACATTGAATCGCGTGTTGGTACGGTCATCGTGACCGCGAATGCCGGTCAAATCCAAATGGTAGTCAACGTTGAAGTCGGGATCATTGACCTTCAAATTCTCCTTTTGAATCACCAACTCCAATCGCGTGCGGCTCTCTTTGTCGTGAATGCGCGTCGGAAAATCGACGCCATTGATTTCAGTCCATGAACTGATTTCATACCTAAAAACCAAGCCATCAGCCGCAGGATTATCGAAGCTGCGACCGCGTAGTTCGATCCATTTGGGGAGAAAGCGTCGCTCTGGATCGAGACAGATGATCACGTCCGTGCGCCACTCGCCCGTATAACGCTTGGTGGATCCGAGATGTTGGATTTCGAACGTGTTGCGATCGATTTCGCGGATTCCCATATGAGCACCCTCGATCAGGTAATCCGCCAACGATAGAATCTTGTCCGGATGCTCGCCGAGATTGTTGCTGATCGCGAACCCAAGCCCCAGCAGGTTATAGGGACAAAAACGGGGTTCTTTCTCTCCGATAACCGCATAGCGAGATCCGGGGATGTTCAAATCTTCTGAGACGCGCGTCGTCACTCCGTCGACGCGGCTTCGGATGAGATGCGATGCGAACCCTTCAAACTCCCCTCTCATCCGGTCTTCTTTGTAGGCATTCTTCTGAAAATCGACTTCAACCGTTCCATACTCCACTTTGATCCTCCCGGATGAAGGATTTGTGGGGTGGTCCGCGTACTTCTCGAAGGTGAACGTAGCATTTTTGTAAGAGTTCATCGTGGCGATGTAACGGAGCAACGGATCCGGGATATCCTGAGCCGATCCAGATGGTGCGTTGGCGATCCACACCATGGCGGATACTGCCAGCGAGAAAATGAAAGCCGCACACCCTTTGGCACACATCAATTGAGTACCTCGCTGCAGACACTCATATTGCAACGTCCTCCCGCTGACCTTCCGGTTGTGTAAACACAATTGAGACCTCCACCGTAGGGAATACACTCGCCCCAGAATCGTTCCCCGCAATCCTGGGATTGACCTGCAAAGGTTCGGCATTGTGCCCCCTCCAGCGTCCAGCAAACGGCCTTCTTGTCGTTCGATTCGCTTTGGATGCACGTTCCGACGATTTTGCCGTCTGGTAGCGTTTGGCATGTATACGATCCTGGCTCCCAGCCGACGGAACATGCCTCGTTCGCATCACACCATGCATCCATAATCGTCCGTATTCGGGTTCCCGTCCCTGGCCGCCACCTAGTTTCCATGGCCGAAAGGATGTCGAAACAGGTCGATAAAAAGTACGGCTACCGACACAATCCATCCTTTTGTACCCCCCCCTGCAATTGTCAAGAAAATTGCATGCCATTTCTCTCGGGTACACAACTGCGCCGCCTCCGCTCCGGATAGAGAATGCCTCAAGGGAAACCCAAGGGGAAAAACGAGGACAGGCGTTGCGTTTCGACGGGTCGCGAAATGCTTTCGTTGTGGCTGTAGCACCTTTGGGGGAGGTCAAGGCAACTGTTCTCAACGCTTACTGGATCCAAGCAAGCCCCTCACCTCCCGACCTCCTCTCCCCGAGGCGGGGCGAGGAGGGGTAATCGATGGTCAGCGCGGTGGTGGTTCGATTCGCAACCCGACTGAATGCTCGCACTTCCGACAAGAATGAGGATGCATAGTCCACGTCGATATTTGGCCAGATACCAGGCGATCCCCAGGGCAATCAGCAACGTTCCCGAGGCAACCGTGTAAACGCGTGGGTTTTTCCAGATCGGCGGATTCAATTGTGCGTTCGACGCCGCATCGCGGCTGGCTAGCATAGCCGCATCTGCCTCTTGGTGCATACGCCTCAATTCCTCTTTCTCTTCAGGGCTCAACTCTTTCACATTGAATCGCGTGTTGGTACGGTCATCGTGACCGCGAATGCCGGTCAAATCCAAATGGTAGTCGACGTTGAAGTCGGGATCATTGACCTTCAAACTCTCCTTTTGAATCATCCAAGTGGTACCATGCGTCTTGTCGTCGATCTTCGTGGGAAAATCGACGCCATTGATTTCCGTCCATGCACTGACTTCATATCTGTGCATCAGGCTATCAACGATCGGATTATCAAAGCTGCGAATGCGAAGCTCGATCCATTGCGGAAGAAACCGCAGCTCCGGATCCAGACAAATGATCACGTCCGTGCGGTACTCGCCCGTATAACGCTTGGTGGATCCGAGATGTTGGATTTCGAACGTGTTGTGATCGATCTCGCGGATCCCCATATGGGCACCCTCGATCAGGTAATCCGCCAACGATCGCATCTTGTCCGGGTGCTCGCCGAGATTGTTGCTGATCGCCAATCCAAGCCCCAGAATGTTGTACGGGCACGGGCGGGGTTCTTTGGCCCCGATCGCCGCGTAACGGGAGTCTGGGATATTAATGTTTTCCTTGATGTGGGTCGTCACCCCATCGATGCGGCTTCGAATGGAATGGGACGCGAACTCTTTGAGATCGCTTACCATCTTCTCTTCTTTGAAGTCATTTTTTTGAAAGCCCAACGCGACTGTGCCATACTGTGTTTTGATCTTTTCCGAGGAAGGGTCCAAAGTGCGATGCTGGTAGAACTCGAACGCGAACGAGGCGTTCTTGTAGGCGTCCATCGTGGCGATGTAACGGAGCAACGGATCCGGGATATCCTGAGCCGATCCAGATGGTGCATCAATGATCCACACCATGGCGGATACTGCCAGCGAGAAAATGAAAGCCGCACACCCTTTGGTACACATCAATTGAGAACCTCACTGCAGACACTCATATTGCAGCGTCCTCCCGCCGGATCCCCATTTGTGTAAACGCAATGGAGACCTCCACCGTAGGGAATACACTCGCCCCAGAATCGTCTTCCACAATCCTGGGATTGACCTGAAAAGGTTCGGCATTGTGCCCCCTCCAGCGTCCAGCAAACGGCCTTCTTGTCGTTCGATTCGCATTGGATGCACGTTCCGACGATTTTGCCGTCTGGTAGCGTTTCGCATGTA
Organism: Planctomycetota bacterium; assembly: GCA_046342615.1. Lineage (GTDB taxonomy): Bacteria > Planctomycetota > Planctomycetia > Pirellulales > Pirellulaceae > JBKCUI01. The sequence continues at coordinate 29,662 of JBKDPB010000162.1, forward strand.
TACGATCCTGGCTCCCAGCCGACGGAACATGCCTCGTTCGCATCACACCATGCATCCATAATCGTCCGTATTCGGGTTCCCGTCCCTGGCCGCTGGCCATTGGACGGCTCCACCATCATCAAAGTGATTCCTGTGGTAACAAGCCCCTCACCTCCCGACCTCCTCTCCCCGAGGCGGGGGGCTCCGCCTAGTCCTTTTTTCCAAATCGGGATTCAATGCATTTCATAATATCCTTGAGATGCGGTTCGGCGATGGAGTAGTAGACATGCCGGCCTTCTTTTTGGCTCGTCAAGAATCCACATCGCTGCATGAGGCGCAAATGCTCCGAGGCCATGGGAGTGGGCAGTTCGCATGCCGCTGCCAGTTCGCCAACGCTGTAGCGCCCCATTAGCAGCATTTGGACCATCCGCAGACGGTGCGGATGCGCCAGCACACGCAGGCACTCGGCTGCCTGCGACAGCGCGTCCAAGCCTGTTAGTTCCTGTTTCGCTCGTTGCATTATTTGTCAGTCGTGCCAAATCACCTCGAGAATCATTGGTCAATATATCGACAAGTATCGAGTTTTTTCAAGATCATGGAGGAGCGAGACACGAGAGCATGGGGGCTGGAGTGGGTTGTTGACGGCGGTCTCGAGTCGTCGGGGTTGTGTCACCCGAGGTGCTGGCTTCGGGGCATGGGGTGTCTAGAATACAGGAGGTTTGATTTGCGGATGTTTCAACAGCGACGACAGGATTGGGGGATCGCTTACTCGTTATGCCGCACAGGAAAGCGTATTTTTTGTCCGATTTGCACCTTTTTGCGAATCGCAGTTTTGCGGAATCGGTGCAACCGGCTATTCTCCGGTCGGCATCGCAAGGTCATGCGTTGATACTCGGAGGAGACATTTTCGATTTTCGTTGGAGTCGATGGAAGGATCAGGCGAAAACGATCGACGCAAGTGTTCGATGGTTGGAGGAGTTGCTGGTTGTCAATCCAGAATGTCAGGTCCGTTATTTGCTCGGAAATCATGATGCTAGCCAGGCGTTCATCGCGGAGTTGGAGGCATTGAGCCAATCCTATGCCAATCTGGAATGGCATCCGCACTTGATGCGATGGCACGACAATGTCTTTTTGCATGGGGATGTGATTGACGCTGGTCTGCCGTTTACGGAGGGGTTTCATGAGAAGCTTGATCTCCTCCGCAGACACAAGGATGAGCGCCCTTTACCGGCTGAAATTCGCCACAGGATGTATGATGCGGCCGTAAAAACCCGAGTTCACCGATTGGTTGCGAAGGTAGCCAACCCGAGGGCGAGGGTATTGGCGAAGATTTCGGGGTACCTGGAGTGGGCTGGGCACGGTGCAGGTACTGGGGTTCGCAATGTCTACTTTGGTCATACGCATTGCCCCATGGAGGCAGAGGCGTATGGCGGCATGCAGTTCCACAATCCTGGAGCATCGATTAAGGGGCTGAGTTTTCGGATGATCGAAATTCCGCTTCCTTCGGAGCAAACGGGATGATTGAACCACGGTGGATGATTGCGGCCAGTTTGATCTTCCATTTCCTCGTTCAAGTGCTTCTGGTGGTGCAGGTTATTCTCCGGCCGCACCGCGATCCATCGTCCCGAATCGCATGGGTAGTCGTAATTGTGACGTTGCCTGTCATCGGGATTTTTGGTTATTTTTTCCTGGGTGAAATCAACATCGGTCGGCGGCGTATCGCCCGTATGGGATCGGTAGTTAAGCTTCTCCCTCGTGCGAGCGACATTCCCGGAATGGAGGTCAAAGAGATTCAGCCCGCGTTATCCGGTGACTACGGTGGGTTATTTCGTATCGCTCAGTCAGTCAACGGCTTTTCTCCCATCGGAGGGAATCGTGCCGAGTTGGCCGCAAACTCCAATGCGGCCATCCGTTCCATCATTTCGGACATTGATGCAGCCAAGCATCATGTCCATGTCAACTTCTATATATGGCTTCCGGACAATAATGGGACGCGGTTAGCGCTCGCACTGGAACGAGCTGCTCGTCGAGGCGTCGCATGCCGCGTGATGGCGGATGGATTGGGATCGCGAACCATGATCAATTCGTCGCATTGGCAATCGATGCAATCCGCCGGCGTTCATACGGCAGTCGCATTGCCGATCGGCACGGCACCTTGGTCTCCGATCTTCACGCGAGTGGATCTTCGCAACCACCGCAAGATTGTGGTCATCGACAACGGCATCACATACTGCGGTAGTCAGAACTGTGCCGATCCGGAATTTCGTATCAAGCCGCGATATGCTCCGTGGGTGGATTTGATGATTCGCTTCGAAGGTCCTATCGCGAGGCAAAACCAACTCCTTTTTGCCGCGGATTGGATGGCTCATGTAGACGAGGATCTGCGGGGCATCGTCATGGAGCAGATTTCCAGTTTTGATCGTGGTTTCACTGCCGTCGCCATCGGAACGGGTCCGACCGTTCGGTACTCCGCGATGCCGGAGATGTTTGAATCGTTGATGTACGCCGCCAAGGAAGAGCTTTTTATCACCACACCGTATTATGTGCCGGATGAGGCGATGCAAGCAGCCTTGTGCGCCAGCGGCCGTCGCGGCGTGGCGACGACACTGATCGTCCCGGCTAAAAATGATTCGTGGATCGTGAAGGCTGCCAGCCACAGCTACTATGCAGATCTCCTCGACGCGGGGGTTCGGATCTTCGAGTATGAAGGAGGTTTGCTGCACACCAAATCGGTCACCATCGACGGAGAGGTGTCCCTCATCGGTTCGGCGAACTTGGATCGACGTAGCTTCGAGCTCAACTACGAGAACAATATTTTGCTGCATGACCCCGATTTGACTGCAAGAATTCGCGAGCGACAGTTGTCTTATCGATGGCAGTCTGTGGAGGTTTCGGCGGAGATGGTTCGGAAATGGCCGATCCGCCAGCGGCTGGTGAATAACACAATTGCGATGTTGGGGCCGGTTCTATGATGGTGTCGTCGATGAAGCGATTCGGCCTTGGTAAACTGAATCGCGGTCAAGCCTGGGTGGGGATACCATCCTACGTTTTCAACCCTTCGTAGCGAATAAGGCATTTTCATGCTGTGGACGCGTAAAAGTCTATCCATCCTGGTGCTGGTTTTCATCGCGCAGCTTTGCACCGCCGATCAGCCTCCGAACATCGTCATGATCATTTCCGATGACCATGGCTGGACGGATTATGGATTTATGGGGCATCCGAAAATTGAAACGCCTCATTTGGATCGGCTATCCCAGCGCAGTGCGTTGTTTCAGCGAGGTTATGTCCCGACGGCGTTGTGTCGGCCGTCGCTCGCAACCTTGTTGACAGGCAAATACGCGCATCAGCATCGGATCACTGGAAACGATCCCGCACTCCTGTCATCGATGCAAGGTCCAAGCGCGAGCCGTGAGGAGCCTGAGGAGTACCGACAACTGCGTCGTCGCTTGATCGCATTGTCGGACAATTCCTCGACGTTGCCGAGGCTCCTCGGTTCCAAGGGTTACGTCAGCTTTCAGTCCGGCAAATGGTGGGAGGGGAATTTCCGTCGTGGAGGCTTCACGGCAGGGATGACGCGAGGGTTCCCCGAGCCTGGGGGACGGCATGGGGATGATGGGCTTACGATCGGCCGGGAGGGAATGCAACCCATTACAGAATTCATCGATAACTCCGTCGCATCCGGGGAACCATTTTTCGTTTGGTATGCGCCTATTCTGCCCCATTCGCCCCACAATCCCCCGAAGCAATTGTTTGAAAAATACAAAGCAAAAGGAGTTCAGTCGGATCATATCGCCCGCTACTATGCCATGGTGGAATGGTTTGATGGGACGTGCGGAGAATTGCTCGATCATCTCGACCGCCGGGGGCTTACCGACAACACGATGATTGTTTATGTCGCAGATAACGGTTGGATCCAGCAAGCGGACTCCGCGGAGTTTGCGCTCCGATCCAAGCAATCGCCGTACGAGGGTGGCGTGCGGCAACCGATCCTATTCAGCTGGCCAGGAAGGATTCTTGCCGGGAATCGAGGGGAACAACTTTGCTCCAGTGTCGACATCGTGCCAACCCTGTTGAGCGCGGCTGGCGCACCGATCCCCAACGATCTCCCAGGCTATGATCTGATGCCTTGCTTGGCGACAGGGGAACCGACACCGAGGCGAGAAGTGTTCGGCGAAACCTTTTCGCATGATGTTGCGGATATCGAGCAACCGGAGTCGACGCTGTTGTATCGCTGGATCATCGAAGATCGATGGAAGTTGATTCTCACCTATGATGGGCAGGCTGGGCGATCCGCAAAATACCATCCTCGCGAAGATGTGCGGCCTCAATTGTATGACGTTCGCGAAGATCCCAGTGAAACCAAGAATTTGGCTCAAGCGAATCCTGAACTCGTGCAGCAACTGGGTGACAAGCTACAAGCTTGGTGGCCGGTGACACAGAGGAAGGTGCAGACCAAGTTCGTTCGCTAAGGTGCGGACGAGACGATAATTTTGACTTTTCATGCGACTCGAACTCGAGCGACGAATATGACGCCTACGAGCAGAAAAACCACGAGGATTTCCAGGAGGTCGTGCCTCCAGGTGGGTGCAAGTTCGCTGATGGTCGGCTTGTCTCAGAAAATGTCTCCCACGCATTCTTTCGCGAGCGAGTCAATCGGACGGGGATCGAAGTCCGTGGCGGCAGTGATCACCGTCTATTTTCAGAACTCGCATGCCGATGTGCTATTAACCAAGATCATGGAGGGATGGAAGCACGATGGTGGTCCCGGTCCCGACTTGCGTTTAGCCTCGATCTACATCGATCAGCCCGAAGGAAGCGAATTTGGTCTTGAGATTTTGGAAAGAAACAAAATCCCTCGCTTCGATAGCATCGCACAGGCGGTCACCGCCGGAGGGGATTCCATTCCGGTTGACGGAGTGATCAGCATCGGTGAGCACGGCAGCTATCCCGTGAACGAACTGGGCCAGCAACTGTATCCGAGGAAGAGATTCTTCGAGGAGATCACCAACGCATTTCGAAAGCATGGCCAAGTCGTACCGGTCTTCAACGACAAACACATCAGTACGGTTTGGAGTGATGCGAAATGGATGTACGATCGAGCGAGAGAATACGAGGTTCCCTTCATGGCGGGCTCGTCGCTCCCAGTTTCATTTCGGAGCCACCCATTGGATCTGCCGATGGGAAGCGAGCTCGAGTCCGCTGTCGGTATTGGCTACAGCGGTTTGGATATTTACGGTTTCCATGCGCTGGAGTGTTATCAGAGTTTGGTCGAAAGGCGGGCAAGCGTTGAGCGCGGTGTGAAATGGGTTCGGTGCTTGGAGGGAAATGCAATTTGGGAGCTGGTCGATAGTGGATGGATCGACTCTGAAGTGCTCCAGGCTGCCCTTGAGATTGTTCCACGATCGATTGCGAATGTTCGCGAGGACAAGGATGTGGTTTTGTTTCAGTTTCAGTACGTCGACGGGTTTCGCGGTGCTTTGTTCATGATTCCGAGCGCGGCACGCAACGGAGTGGCCCTCAAGCCCAAAGGTGGTTCGATTCTAGCCACCGGATTTGAGGAGAGGAGCGAGCCCAAGTATCCGCACTTTGCTTATTTGCTGAAGGGGATAGAAACCATGGTGCATTCGCGGACCCCACCCTATCCGGTGGAGCGGACATTGCTGACCGGGGGGATTTTGGATCGCGCCTTGAAATCGAAATTCGAGAAGGGAGCGGTGCAGCAGACACCTGAACTCCAAATCATGTACGTTCCGGTGGATTATCCGCACGCGCCCAAGCCCTCCCTGGAGGGGTAGTTCGAGGAAATCTGGCGTCATCTCGCGGAATCCGTCCATGCAAGCCTGCGATCTGTATCCGCAGTCAGTATTCTGTGCGATCCTCTTTTATCTTCCAGGCTTGCAGAGCGACCAGAGCTTCGTCCCGCAGGGCTTGTTGCATCGGCAGCGAACGCTCGCGGAGGGGTTTTCGGATCTCATCGTAGAAATTTTGATCGTCGAAACCGGCGGTGGCCGCGTCGTCGCACGTAGCAGCGAAATAAACTCGGTCGAGCCGCGACCAGTAGATGGCTGCCAGGCATAGCGGGCATGGTTCGCAACTGGAATAGATTTCGCATCCTGCGAGTTTGAATGTCTTCAATTGAGCACAAGCATTGCGAATAGCCTCGATTTCTGCATGGGCGGTAGGATCGTTGATGGAGGTCACTCGATTCCAGCCTCGCCCGACAATCTCCCCGTTTCGCACGATCACGGCGCCAAAGGGTCCCGCCTGCTCGCATTCCATCTTGTCGATGGAGAGTCGGATTGCTTCTCGGAGAAATTCGAGGTTCAATGGTTGGGCTCCTTCGTTGGTTCAACATTCGTTTGGGCCACGAGCGATCGTAGAAAAACGGATTACCGGGATATTCGGCACAGACGGCCTGGGAAACTCTCATCTTTGGGAAAACTTTGACGCCTTTCCGCGCAGAGTGCCAATTATCGGGAACGTTTGAGCATCGATTCGGTCGCGTCAACGTCGCCAGCCTAGGAGCTGGCACCGGCCTACCCTGGGGGGAACGAGGCCAAAAGTTCCGACGCGGTATAGTGGTTCCTTTCCTGATTGGGAGAAGTTCGAATGCGTCGTGTTTTGATAGCTTTGGCGATGGTTTCGATGGCCGTCGTTTCGTCCTCCAGCGCGTCGGCTGGAATGTTTCACCGCAAGAGCGATTGTTGCAACCCGGCTCCCGCATGCTGCGAAGCAGCACCGGCTCCGGTATGCTGCGACCCAGCTCCTTCGTGCTGTGGCGAAGCCAAGCGCGTAGGGTTGTTGGCACGCCTGCATGCTAACCTTCACAATCGTTGCAATGGTGCTGCATCGTGCTGCGAGCCAGCACCTGCACCTTGCTGCGAGCCAGCACCGGCACCCGCACCTTGCTGCGATGCAGCTCCTGCGGATTGCGGTGGCAAGCGTCACTTTGGTGGATTCCTTGCTCGTCTCCATGCACGCAAGGCATCTTGCTGCGAGCCAGCACCCGCTCCTTGCTGCGATGCACCCGCTCCTGGTTGCGGTTGCAACTAACAATCGCGGCTTGCAAAACTGAATTCCGTTCGAAACGGTCCCGGTTGATTCCGGGACCGTTTTTTGTTTGGAAAAGGGGATTTTGTGGGAAAGGATTGAGTCCGCGTTGTCCCTCTTCAACTTCCATCGAAGGGATTTGTGCCATAAACTTTCTGGGCAGTGGGATCCCGTAACGATGATCTAGCAGGATAATATGGTCTTTTGGAAGAAGAAGAAGGGTGCCGGACCGGAAGGCGGGGAGGAAGCTGCACCCACCGCGTCGGCATCGTCGGCGTCGGCATCGGCATCATCCGAGTCGGCATCGCGGGTCGGATGGTTTCGAAGGGTGCTGGAGAAGACCAACGCGTTGCTCCGCACGGACATCCGCGATTTATGGAAAGAGGGTGGCCGACTTGTCGATGACGATTTTCTCAAGGATTTGTATGCCATCCTGGTGAGGACCGACATGGGGGCCGCGATGGCATCCAAGATTGTCGATTCCATCAGGGATCAGTATCGAAGCCGCAAGGTGGAGATGGACGATGTCCTGCGTGTGGTCCGAGAACGCGTTGCGGAATCGCTGAAGAATCGGGGAGGTTCGCTACGCTTCGCCGAGGCGTCTCCATCGGTCATTCTGGTAGTCGGAGTGAACGGTTCGGGCAAGACGACGTCGATCGCGAAACTCGCGGCCCGGTTAACCCGCCAGGGCAAGCGTGTGTTGCTGGCGGCTGGAGATACATTCCGAGCGGCTGCCGTTGCTCAATTGCGCGTTTGGTCGGAGCGTATTGGATGCGAAATTGTTCTGGGGGATCAGGGCTCGGATCCTGGGTCGGTTGCCTATCGAGCCGTTCAGCGAGCGGTGGAGGAGTCCTTTGACGTTTGCATCATCGATACTGCCGGTAGGTTGCAAACCCAGGGGAACCTGATGCAGCAATTGGAGAAGATCAAGCGCGTGGTCCAGAAGCAGGTTCCGGACGGACCGCACGAGGTTTTGCTCGTACTGGATGCAACGGCTGGCCAAAACGCCATCAGCCAAGCCAAGGGATTTTCGGAGGCTGCGGGTTGCACGGGCATTGTTTTGGCCAAGCTCGACGGAACCGCCAAGGGAGGCGTCATCATCCCGATTGCCGAGCAGTTCGGATTGCCGGTGAAATTTATCGGGGTAGGGGAGCAATTGACCGACTTGGAAGAGTTTTCTCCCGACGAGTTTGCCGCGGCACTATTCAATTAACTCAAGCCCTTCTGTCGCACTTGAACACAATCGAGTTTTACCAAGAGCAGTTGCAGGATCTCGAGCGGGTCATCGGAGCGCATCGGGCGCGGGTGGCCCAGCTGCAGTTCGTCCGTGGACTGACGGCCCTGCCGGGTCTGATGTTGATTGGGTTCGGAGCATTCAGCGCTCAAGCACCGTGGGGAACCTGGCAACTGGGTTTGCTGTTGATGTTGGTGTTTCTGGGGGTAGCGACCTGGCAGGAGACGATCCGCTGGCGACTTGACTTGTACGAACGGAAGCGGGATTTTTTCGGTCGATTGGTTGCCCGCCGAGCTCGGCATTGGGATCAATTACCCGCCCTGAGAACGGAGAACGCCATTTCGGATTTTCGCTCACCGACCGCCGACGACCTCGATCTCTTCGGCGACCGATCGCTTTACCGATGGCTATCGCTGGCGACGACGGATTCGGGCGCGAAGCAGCTTGCCCTATGGATGACACGTTGGTCGGACGAGGAGTCGCTTGTCGAGCGTCAGCAGGCGGTCCGCTATTTGTCGAGGGAGCGTTCGTGGCGGTTGGCGTTTTGGGACGCTTCGCATGCGTTCCGGGTGGGCGAATCCCGCCTCGAATCGATCCAGAAATGGGTGGACACGGAAAACCTTTTTTCTCGCTATCCGCTGCTGGGGGGGCTAACTTGGATCGGTCCAGTCGTGGCTTTGTTGGGACTTGCCTCGCTCGTGGGGGCGTTGGCTTACGGGCAGATGCCCGTTGCCGGGATCTGTTTCGTCATCCTGCTTGTGGCCGTGTGTGTCAATCTTGTTGTCAACGTCGGATTTATCGGAAAGGTGCACGATACCTTTGTTGGGATAGGCGGTGCGAATCGCGAGCTTCAGGCATTCAGCAATCTCCTCGGCTGTATTGAACAAATCGATGCACCGGAGCCCCTGCTTGGCAGATTGCGGAGCCAAGTGAGTGCAGGACATGGGAACGCAACGGATGCGCTTCGGATCCTTAGGTTTCGAATGCGGTTTGCCGGCTTGCAGCGCAATCCCCTTTTCTTCCTTCCCTACGTGGTCCTGCAAATTCTCGGTCTGTGGGATTTTTGGATTCTTGGATGGCTGGAAACGTGGAGAGCGAAGTACGGTGCTCATCTCGCTGACTGGATCGATGCAGTCGGCCAGATCGAGGCATTGTCTTCTGCCGCAACGATTGCCGATGAGCAGGAGGGGTGGAATTACCCGACGTGGACGAAGGAACTCGGGCGGGGGATGGAGATCGATCAGCTCGCGCACCCGCTTCTTCCGGATGCGGTGCGAGTGGCGAACGATCTTCGGATCGAGGATGCCAAGCCATTGCTGTTGGTGACAGGAAGCAACATGGCGGGCAAGTCGACATTGCTTCGTTCATTGGGGGTCAATATTGCGCTGGCTCGCGTGGGTGCCCCGCTCCCATGCCGAGCCTGGCAATCTGCAAACCTGGAGGTAGCGTCGAGCATCCGGGTCCGGGACAGTCTGCAAGACGGTGTTTCTTTCTTCATGGCAGAGTTAAATCGGTTGAAAAGCGTGGTGGACTTTGCTCATGAGCGGCGTTGTGAGAAGGGGATACCGATGTTGGTTCTCCTGGACGAGATTCTCCAGGGAACCAATTCTGGCGAACGGCAGATTGCTGTTCAATCGGTGTTGGAGCATCTGGTGGAGTTGGGTTGCACGGTGGTCGCGAGTACTCACGATCTTGATTTGGCCCGGAGTCCGTTCATGATCCGTACGGCTCAGGTGGTCCATTTCCGGGAGTATTTCGATTCGGAGCAGGGGCGTGAAGTGATGCGATTCGACTACAAGATGCGGGCGGGTGTCACGCCAACGACCAACGCGCTTAAATTGCTGGAACTGGTCGGGCTGAGGCGCAAGGGCGTGGAACAGTAACCGGCAAGCAGCCGCTACGATGCGCTCGCGGTCGATTGGTCTGGGTACTTGATTCGTCCGTGATAGATTGCGGTTAGGCTCTTTACCAACGACTGCTTGATGGAATCCAGTTCTTGGAGCGTCAATCCGCATTCGTCGAATTGTCCGTCGAGGAGTTTCTTCATGGCGATTTGCTCGACGAGATTCTGGAGACGGGATGGTGTGGGTTCGACGAGCGCTCGGGACGCGCTCTCCGCTGCATCCGCGATCATCAACACGGCGGCTTCCCGCGTTTGGGGTTTGGGGCCTGGGTAGCGGAAGTTCGACTCGAGTATTTCGTCACGGTCTTCGTTCTCTTCGTTCTTCTTGGTGGCTTGTCGGTAGAAGTACTCGACCAGGGTGGTCCCGTGGTGTTGTTCAATAAAGTCGATGACTCGCTTGGGAAGCCGATGGCGTCGGGCCAAGTCGGCGCCGTCCTTGACGTGGGCAATGATGATGAGAGTGCTCATTCCAGGCTGCAGGCTGTCATGCCGATTTGCGCCCGGCATTTGGTTCTCAACGAAATAGTTGGGTTTGAATACTTTACCTATGTCGTGAAAGATCGCGCCCACTCGCACCAAAAGGCCTTGAGCTCCAATACTTTCGGCAGCGGTTTCCGCGAGTGCTGCTACCGAGATGCTGTGATTGTAGGTGCCGGGCGCCCGTTGAGCCAACTGGCGGAGAAGGGGGTGGCTCATATCGCTCAATTCGAGCAGGCTCAGATCGGTTTGGACTTCGAAGCATTTTTCCACGATCGGCAGCAGACCCGCCATCAAAGGTCCGCACAAGAATGCGAACCCTGCCTGAATCAGAGCTTCCCGCGTGAGCCGGAGGGGAAAGAGGGATGCAATCGTGGGCATCCCATTGGACGGGGTCTCGT
>JBKDPB010000163.1:0-13116 GCA_046342615.1 Planctomycetota bacterium
CTTTTTGCAAGCTCTTGAGCGTTGGCATTTAAATTCGTGGCCCAGTCCGTCAACAGTTCTCGAAGGTCTCCCTTTTGCAGTCGCTTGCTATCGAAGAAATCTTTTGGCAAGTAGCTTTCCAGCAAGCCGATAATGGCAGGATAGGATTGCTCCAGCTTTGCTTTTTGATCGCTGGGGATCGTCAACACTGAGCTGTTGAGGATGAATTGCTGCTGCTTGCGAGCGATTTCGAAGACGGTATTCCTGGTCTTTCGGATCGAATCAAAGGTCCTCGAATCCAATTGCTTTGCAAAGGAGACGACCAGATCTTCGAGATCGCGCTGTTTGCGAGATGGCATCGCATCCCACAACACGGCGACATTGTTTTTCCTGAGATCCACCATCACTCGATCGACGAATGTCTTTGCATCGAGATTGTCGAGAGTGGACGAGCTACCAGGACTGGACGAGGCGGGTGATGGGTTCGAGGTGGACGACGACGATGCCGTCGCGCTGCTGTCCGAGCCTGCCGTGCTCTTCCCGCCGAACCGTCCGCTGGCCATGGCCTTGGCTTGATCGACACTTTCGCGGCTCAAACGATCGAAGGGAATCCTCATGTCGCGTCCATCGTCCAAGCGAAGGACAACCGCATTTCCATCGAGCCGACGGAAACGAGCGTTTACTTTGTATTTGCCGGTATTGTCGATCCATTCCACGGGATCTTTGCGAGAGCGATCCTCCGCACGAACCAACGAGTTCTGCGAGAACACCATCGCGGTTCCGACCGACACCGCTAGGACAACTTGACGAATCATGGCCTTGAACTCCGTATGGCTTTGGGATTGGAGAGCGTTCCTAAGATACCCAAAACGGCTCCGTTTGGCGCGTTCTCGGTCGATTTGCTTCTCATTTTGGGGTTCGAATTATCCTCCGGGCAGTTGGCCATCGGGGTAATCGAAGAATCCGCGTCCGGTCTTGACCCCCAAATGCCCTTGATCGACCAAGGATTCGACATGGTCCAGGAGAGGGCCCCACGCCCCATTCCCCTCGACAAAACGAGCGTGGGACATGGTTTGGTGGATCACATCGAGCCCGATCTGGTCCATGATGCCAAAAGGCCCGGCCGGCATCCCCGTCGCCTTGCGCCACGCGAGCTCGATTTCCTCCGGGGTCGCTACCCCTCGATCCAGTAACTGCAGCGCGGACTGCAACACGCTCTTGAGCATCCAATTGAAGACGTAGCCCGTGTTCTCCACGCGATTGACGATCGGGGTTTGACCAATGCGGTGGGCCAAATCGATCAATCGAGCTCGCGTGGCGTCGCTGGTCCGTGGAGAGGACGCGATGTCGACGATCGTCGCCTTCCAAATCGGAACATGAAAATGAAAATGAGCGAATCGTTCTGGCGCGACAATGTGTTCCGAAAATGTCGAAGGGGTGAAGTACGAGCTATTCGATGCGATAATGGTCGGAGGGGGGAAAGCGGCGGACCAGCTCTTGAGGATCCGTCGCTTGAGCGCGACTTGTTCGGGAACCGACTCCAGGACCAAGTCGGGCGCTTTCGACCCGTCCGCCATCAACTCCGAGGGATTTCCTGGGCTCGCGCGGAATCCGAGGCGATGCACGAGGGACGGCTCGTCGACCGCGGGCCACGAGCCGTCGGAAACGAATCGCGTTCGATTGGACAAGATCCACGACCGCGATGCCTCGAGCGCCTGAGCGCTGGGATCGATCAGCGTGACAGGAATGCCAAAGGCAGCCATCTGGCCTGCGATTTGGCGACCCGTCCAGCCTGCACCGATGATGGCAACCGAGAGGATGGGGTGTTCGGTAACGTTTCGATCCATGGCATCCAGCATTTCCAGGAAATATCGCGGAGTGGATTCCACCGCGAAACCCTGTAAGCTAACGCGAATAGGTCCGCCATGCCAACCCCAAAGCCCTACGTCATCGATTGCATCGTTTCCGGTGGTCAAACCGGGGTCGACCGGGCTGCACTCGATGCGGCTATCGAGCTCGGAATCCCCCATCGCGGCTGGTGCCCGAAAGGACGCAAAGCCGAGGATGGCGTGATCCCGTCCCAATACCTTCTGCAAGAAACGCCGGGCGGCGATTATGCCGAGCGAACCCGCCGAAATGCCGAGGATTCCGATGCGACTCTCATTCTCACCACCAGCCAGTCCCGTTCGGTTGAGCTGCGAGGCGGAACACTGCTGACCTGGAGTTGCTGTCAGCGATTGGGGCGTCCCGTGCTGGTGGTCTGGCTGCAACGCCCCGGGCCGGATAGGCGGGTACGCGAGTGGCTGTCTCAACACCGCGTGCGGGTGCTGAACGTGGCGGGCCCCCGGGCCAGCAAGAATCCCAGCCTCTATTCGTCTGCAAAAACCTACTTGTTGCGGATCCTCCAGAGGCCTGAAGCCTAGTATTTCCGATTGACGGAACGGAAAACTTCGCTGTAATCTGGGGTTGGGAAGATGGTTCGATTCTCCCCGGGGCGACGTGCCTCGGGCTGATCCAGCTTCCTAAAGAACCCGGATTCCACTTATTTTGCCGAAGGCCCGACCTGAGGGGCCTGTGCAAACGTGTTTTTGCCGACCCGTTCCGCATGGCAGGGGATCCACCGATGCTAAAGGAGAAATCAATTGCAATTGAGCTCGTAAGCAAGCTGATCGAGGCCGGTGCGCACTTTGGACACCGAGTGAGTCGCTGGAACCCAAAGATGGCGCCGTACATTTACGGCCGCAAGAATCTCATCCATATCATCGACATCCGCGAAACGCTTCGCGGGATGCTCCGCGCGAAGAAGTATCTCACCCAAGTTGCCGCCGGAGGATCGTTGGTTCTGTTCGTCGGAACCAAACGCCAAGCTTCCGAAATCATCCAACGCGAAGCCACCCGCTGCGGAATGCCCTTCGTCAGCGAACGATGGCTCGGCGGTTGCCTCACCAACTTCCGCACCATTCGCGACCGAATGGGACGGCTGGAGGAGCTCGAAACCATCATCAATAGCGATGCGATCAACGGCTACTCCAAGAAGATGCAGTCGGCGCTGAACCGCGAATATCGCAAGATCTATCGCAACCTGAACGGCATCCGCACCCTGAACCGAATTCCGGAATGCCTTGTCATTATTGATCCCAAGAAGGAAAAGAATGCCATCCGCGAAGCCAAGGCTCTGGGGATCACCACCGTCGCCTTGATCGATACCGATTGCGATCCTACCCAAGTCGACTTGCCCATCCCCGGCAACGACGACGGCATCCGCTCGATCGACCTGATCGTCAAGCAGCTGGCCGACGCGGTTCTGGCGGGCAAGTCGGAGAACCCTGAGTTGATGAAGACCGTGCCTCAATCGGCGGCTCCGTCGGAAACCGTATCCGAAATGGCAGCCATGGCGGAAAAAGAAGCACTGGAGTAAACAACCAGCTCAGCACCGATCAACGCGCGGAGGGGCTCCAGCAGCCCCTCCCCTCGAACACAAAACAATCACTGTTTATCAGAGGAATCTCTCAGATGTCGACCATTTCAGCAAGTGACGTAGCGGAACTCCGCAAGCAAACCGGCGCTGGGCTTATGGATTGCAAAAAGGCACTCCAAGAATCCAACGGCGATTACGAAGGTGCTCTCGAATACCTTCGCAAGAAGGGACAAAAGGTTGCCGAGAAACGTGCCGACAAAGCTGCGACCGAAGGATGTGTCGTGACGGCGTTGAATCCCGGCAAAACGACCGGCGTCGTGCTCGCTCTGTGCTGCGAAACCGACTTCGTCGCCAAAAACGATGCCTTTACGGATTTGGCCAAGCGTCTCGTGCAACTGGCACTCGACAACAGCGTCGAAACGGTGGAGCAACTCAACGCCCTGCCGATCGACGGGATGACCGTGGCCGAGAAACTGGTCGAGCAAACCGGCAAGACCGGTGAAAAGATCGTCGTCTCCGAACTGCATCGTCTGTCGGGCGACAAGCTCGCAACGTACATCCATGCGGGTAGCAAGATCGGCGTTCTGCTCGCCTTCAAGGACGGTGGCAAAGCCGGCGCCGATGAGTTCTTCCGCGGCGTTGCGATGCATATCGCCGCCATGAAGCCCTCGATTTTGCACTACACGGAGTTCGACCCCAAGTTTGTGGAGGCGGAAACCGAGTCGATGCAAAATCGTATCAAGACGGAGAACGAGGATTTGGCTCGCTTGGGCAAGACCCTCAAAACGGTTCCTCAATTTGTCAGCCGACTGCAACTGACCCCCGAGGTCATGAAGGCAGCCGAAGACGCGATCAAGGCTGTTTTGCAATCCGAAGGCAAGCCGGAGAAGATCTGGGACAAGATCATCCCGGGCAAGATCGATCGTTTCGTTGCGGACAACACGCTGCTCGATCAGGATCGCTGCCTGCTCAACCAATTCTTTGTTCTCGATGAGACCAAAACGGTCGAAGCCGCGATCAAAGCGTTTGCGGATCAAGCCGGGATCGTCGCGTTCCGCCGCGTTGCGATCGGCTAACGGACCCTCGCGGTCCGTCGATCGACGATCGTTACTTCAGAAATGTGCCTGCCAACTTTTGGTGGGCACATTTCCTTTGTGCCCCGCTCATTTGACCTTTCCCCGTTGCTCGCGCACGGAGTCCTCACGAAGGGCCCGGTCCTCACGATGGGCCCGGTTCCTCCTCCTCCATTCCCGGCAACCACGGCTGCTGATTGCCGGTAGGTCGCTTGCGCTTTGCAGGAAGCGGATCTCGGTTCTTGCGGCTTCCGTGCTTTTCATAGACGCGCTGAGCACTTGAGATCGCTTGATCCGTGCGACGCAACGCATAGATGCGGTCCTTGGCCATCGAGACAGCGGTGCGATGGTCGACGATCGGAGGGGGATAATCCATGCCGATGCGACAGCGGTAGCGTGTTTGATCGTCGAGTCCCATTTTCCACGGTTCGAAAATCAAGCTCGTGGGTACATGCTCAAGCTCGGGGATCCATTGCCGCACGAAATCGCCATTCGGATCTTGATCCATCGCTTGCTTGATTGGCGAATAGATGCGGATCGTATTGATCCCCGTTACCCCGGACTGCATTTGCACCTGCGGAAAATGAATACCGGGTTCGAAATCAAGAAAGTGGCGTGCGAGGAACATGCCGGGCTCTCTCCAATGCAGCCACAGATGGTACGCAGCAAAACTCATCAACATGGCTCGCATTCGGAAATTGATCCATCGATGCCGGTGCAGATAACGCATGCACGCATCGATCATCGGATATCCGGTCAATCCCTGGCACCACCGCTCAAAGTAGTCGCTGCGAAAATGGTCTTCCCGCATGCCATCGTAGGCGCGGCATAGATTGCGGAATTCCAACTCCGGTTCGTCATCCAGCTTCTGCATGAAGTGGCAATGCCACGACAGCCGCGATTGGAAGGAAGAGAGAGAGCGAGCCTGCGCGCGATCGACTCCGTGTTCGCGGCTCTTGGCTTGTGTCGCTTGATAAATCTGTTTGATGGTGATGCACCCCCACGCGATGTAGGGACTCAAGCGGCTGCAGTGCACCTCCGCAGTCCGGGGACTCGACATGGCAGTCCTGTACTCGACACCGCGACTGCTCAGAAAGGAGTCGAGGATCGCGTGGGCGTGCGACTCGCCGCCGGGCTGGCACGCGGTGTCCCGCGCGGGTTGAACCAGCAACGCGTTGGGGTCGGGAATTTGACACCCCGCGTTCGAATCTCCACCGATGGCGCGTTTGGGAGCCACCGCTTGAGGTTGGCTCATCCAGCGTTTCCAGTGCGAGGCCCAACCATCGCGATTCTTCAAACCCCGCACAACGCCGTTTTGCGGGTATTCAAACCATGGGATGTTTTGAGATTGCAGCCATGCCGCGACCCGGCGATCCCGATCGAAAGTCCATTTTCCGCCGATCTCTTCGTGGCTATGCAACGACTCGATGTCAACGCGTGTTTGGATCTCCGCGAGCACCTCGACAAGATCACCGACGCGACAGCACAATCGCAGACCCCGTTCTTGGAGTCGTCGATCCAGTTCCCTGAGCGATTGGGTCACGAAATCGAAATGAGTCTGATCCATCTCAGGCTGCCGCCACCCTTCCGGCTCAAACACATACAGCGGCAGCACACGCCCCCACTCTGCAGCCTGGGCCAGTGGCAAATGATCGAGCACCCGAAGGTCGCGTTTGAACCAAACGATATGCACTGAATTCATCCTCGATTTTTCGCGACAGCCGCCCCGCAGTCTTTTACCGCAGGTTCATGGCAAACGCAACCGCCGCGATGCGTCGCTCAAAGCACGCCTTCTTCGCGACGATGCGCCGATCCGTCCTCCCCGCCACCATGTGGCTTGTACACGTCAGCGATCCATTCGAGCGGTTCGGTCGACGTGCGGCTGGTCCGAGTGGGGCCACTTCGGAGTAGGGGCCAGCCGTTCGCAAAATAAACGACCGCTTCGTCCGTCAGTAGAATCAGGTTGCGATCTGGCATATAAATCAGGATCGAAATCGGCCCGTCGGAGTCGATGAAGTCTGGCCGGGCGATGTTGATGAACCATCGGAAAGGGGTTGGCAAGCGACATGATGCGATGGTATGGACGGCTCAACCATGTCGAAACCTGGGGCAAATGTCCGCGGAGCGTTCTCAACCAATGGATCGGTTCTCCGCTCGAGCGTGCACTGGAGGCAGTGACAGGATCCGCTTGGATTCGGTATTCCGACGTTGCAAAGCGAATCGAGGTGCCGGGTGGTTACTGGGAGACCAGCCCAGCCACCCTCAATGCCCGCAACATCGAATGGCTCGGTAGCAGGCCGCGCGGGGATTCCATCCCTTGCGATCTTGAGGCGGGGAATGTTTCGGTCGTTCGACTCGCAGCATATCGGAAGAAGGGGCAACCTGTTGTCGGCTTATACATGATTCCGGACTGCGTTTTGAGCGTGGAGGAAATTCAGCATGCGCTGTGGTCTCAATTCGGTTCGGGCGAGGTGCGGTCCGAACCGACACTGGTTATTGCATCCTCGGAGAAGCCGCTCCCTCATTTGATGCATCGTTGTCGTCTGGCTTCCCATCGACAAATGTCGCTTTACCAATGCGACAACCCAGGTTGCGCAGGGTATCGAAAGCCGCTTTTGGTTCCATTCCCAACCGATTTTCATGGTGGGAATCGCATCGGGGCGATCGCGTATCCATGCCCGCGATGCATTGGTTCGTGGTATGAACGTTGGGCCCTGACTTGGTTGCGTGGAGCGGAAGCGAGCGATCTCGTGAATCAGCCATCCGTTGAATATCCCGCCACCCCGACGGAAACGAGGCGCAATGCGGTCTCAGGGCCATTGAGTTCGGTCGTGCAAGCTGTCCGCAATCAGGAGCCATGGGGTTGGCACCCCCGAAACATTCGTCGTTTGACCAAAGGCTTGCAGCGATTTCTGAAAACAAAGAAACAGTATGAGCTTTGCCGGGCCATGCGGGCTGAGCCGGAAATGGTCGGTGACTTGTTGCTCGCGGTTCTTCAGCGAGGCAATCTTCGCGCTCTGGTCGATTACGTTCGGAAACTACCCATCGACCAACGCGTGCGCGGGATTCCGAGAGCCTTCGGCCACGCGTTTTGTCCGAAACGCCCCTCGGCCTATCGCGTGACACAAGAATCGATCCAGGCCGAGCACCATTTCTACATCGCGTACAGTCCAGATCTTTTCATGGGTTATCTCGATTACTACGGCGTGGCGGATTGCCCTGGAACCTTTCTTGATGTGGGAAGCGGTATCGGTGAGAAACCCTTCATCGCCTACGCGTGCGGCCAGTTCTCGCGATGCGATGGACTGGAGTACGACGCCAGAACACTTGCTGTAGGTCAGTTTCTTCTCAGCCAGCTTCAAACGGAGTATCGGTATCCGATCGGGTTTGAGTGGGGCGACGCCTTGCAATTTGATCGCTACGGACAGTACGACGTCATCTACATGTATCGGCCCATGCGGGATAAGGCGATGATGCGCCAGTTGTTTTTGCGCATCGGTGCGGCGATGAAAATAGGAGCCACCTGCATGGATGTGATCGAGAAGGATTTGGCATTTCGACGCGTCGGCCTCAATGCATTCGCGACGGTAGCGGAGGTGGGGCCGGATGGCCGGGCGGTCTGGGGCAACCCTCAGAGTTTGGACGACTTTCTTGCCGCCATGGGTTTCGCCGCTCCTCCACAAACGGCAAGCGGAGCGGACCACCCGGAATGATCGAGCGGGCAGGAGCGGATCAGGCCTGGAGAAGCTCATCGGAATATCGGTACAGGTCAGGAAAAAACGCGTGAAAATCCTCCTGTAGCCCTTCGAAGTTGTCGACCAATTCCTCGATTCCACGTTCCAAGCCGAGATCTTTGCCGATGCGTCGCGCCAGCCGCTTCGATACCCGGCGAAGGGAATCTTCGATACCGTCCAGACTGCGGTACAGTCCCAGCCGATCATCGTCGGCGATTTGCACCATCGCCTGTCGAGCATCGTCGGGGAATCCAGCTATGCCCGATCGCATGTCCACATAGACGCTCTCGGTGAACACGTCGAGCGGTTCGTGGGAGTATCGCTCCCAATCGACCGCGAGAAAGTGGTCGTAAAAGATATCGATGAGAATGCCATTGGCGTGCCCGAAACGACCACCGATGCGCCCGCGGCTCCGAGAAACAATCCGATGGGTATCGGTGAATGCATCGATCGCTTGATGATGGCGCACGCCCTCGAGGAACCGGGCGGACATCGCTGCCCGAGAGCGACCTCGAATCATGTCGGCCAGCAGATTCCCCAACCGGAATTCCACATCGGGAGGAGACAGGAATGCATGGGCCAGCCAGTTCACGATGACCTGCTAGAAACGGAATTTCTGGATCGAGTCCTTCAAATCGTTCATGAACGCTGCGGCTCCCACACCATTGATGATGCGATGGTCGAAGGCCAACGTCAATTGAGCTCGTTTTTGAAAGACGAAGCTCGTCCCGCTCGGGATGGGAGCATCGAATACTTCGCCCAACGCCAAGGTCGCGACGGCGGGCGAGACGATCGCCGGGATACCCATCCGCATACTCGCGGTTCCAATATTCGAGACGCTGATCGTAATCGACGGATCGGCCTGATCCACCCCCTGCCGGGCCAGTTCGATCCGTTCGGATAGCTTTTGAAAGAAAGCGCTTCGGCTCAACGTGTCAGCGGCATGAATCGATGCAGTGACCAGCGTGTCCTCCGGGAGGGCAACGGCGACTCCGAGATTGACATGTCGATAGGTGCGAAAAATGGTACCGTCACCCACGAGGCTGGTCCGGAAACGAGGGTGCCGCGCCAGGGATTGAACAACGCACCAGAGCATCATCGCGAAGCTCGTCTCCTTGCCACCCGCGTCTTTGACCTGCTGACGAGCCTCGGCCAGTGCCGTCCAGTCGACTTCGTTCATGACGGTGACAGGAACGGTGGTTTGAACGCTTCGATGAAGCCGATAGTTGAGCGTGATCTGCTGCTTCGGAACGGGCGATTCGTCGTACTGAACGTCTGTTGCCGGGGCTGCGGCACCCTGGGCAGCGAGGTAGCGTTCAACATCGTCGGGCATCAATTTGGTGCCGCGGCGGGGGATCTGGTCGGCGACGTCGAGCAAACCTTTTTCTTTCAGGAGTTTTCGTGTCCTCGGTGGGATCGCGCCACCACCCGTTCCGGCCCCTTCGTCGTCGATCTCGGACTCCGCGTCCGGCGGTGAAGCGACGGGACTGGATGGGCTGGGCTGGGCGTGGGGAACGCCGTGGGAGGGTGGAGACTCCGCGACCGGTTCGTCGACCTCCATGCGGGCCACTTCGGTTCCGATCGGCAGAACGGTCCCTTCTTTTTCAAGCCATTCCACCAGGCGCCCTGCGTAGGGAGACTCGACTTCGGTGGAGGCCTTGTCGGTCTCCATCACGTAAATCGGTTCGTCGCGTCGAACCATGTCGCCAGGTTTCTTGAGGAAATTGACGAGGAGCGCTTCCTGCAAGCCTTCTCCCATTTGCGGGATGCGAACAGAGACGATAGGCACGGACCTTAGTCCTCCATGGTTAATCGAATGGCGGATACGACACGCTGGGTATCAGGAAGTGCCGCATATTCATAGATCGGATTGTAGCCGATGTGAACGTCGGCGCGCGAGACCAGCTGCGGTGAGCTGAGCAAGTTCGAAAACGTATCCGGATTCGACGTGATGCGTGCGATAATCATTTGCCCAACGCTGCATGACTCGGCGTCTTCCTGAACGACCACGAGCCGTCCGGTCTTTTCGATCGAATCGGCGAGGGTTTCAAAGTCCCAGGGAACAAGCGATCGCAGGTCGATGACTTCGACCGAGATGTCGCCGTCGAGCTTCGACGCGGCTTCCATCGCTAGCTCGATGCAGTTGCCCCACGACACCAAGGTTACGTCGCGACCGGAGCGTCGTACCCGCGCCTTGCCGAACGGGACCGGTTCCAATGCGGCCGGAACATCCATCTGCTGCCGGAACAGGTGTTTGGGAATCAGATAGATCGTGGGATCCTCGCTGTGCATCGCGGTCCAGATGAGACCTGCCGCGTCCTCTGGCGTGCTGGGAACCACAATGCGAAGTCCAGGGATATGAGCAAAGCTCGCTTCGTTCGCCTGGCTGTGCCAGATCGATCCGCCAGGCAGATAGGCTCCATAGGGTGAGTAAATCACTGCGGGGCATTTCCAATCTCCGAAGGTACGCCAACGAATGGTGGACATGTTCTGCGAGATCTGCGACCAGGCGGGACCGGAAAAGTCGACGAACTGCAGTTCGAAGACCGGACGCATCCCGTAACAAGCCAAACCGACCGCAACTCCAGCAATCGTGGCTTCCGCCAAAGGCGAGTTGAAGACGCGATCTTGAAACTCGGTGGAGAGCCCCGCGGTCAGACGGAACACGCCTCCTTTCGGATCCTCGATATCTTCGCCGAAGAAGACATAATCGCGATCTTGCCGAAGGCCGGATTTGAAAACCTCATTGACGGCGTCCACCATTCGCCATTTGCGGCCTCCTTCGATGGGAGGTGTCTCGGCCGTCGGTTCGGGACCGAAGAGTTCATCGAGCAATTCGCTTGGGCTCGGGTCCTTCTCCGTCTCGGCCTTGCGATACTCCTCATCAACTTGCTTGTCGATCTTGTGGCGGATCTCTTCCCAGCCTTCGTAGGTCAACTCGCCGCTCTCGACCAGCTCGGCAACCACCGTATCGATGGGGTCCCTCTCCATCATTTCCGAAATTTCAGCGGGCGGTCGGTAAACGCGATGGTCGTCGCTGCTGGTGTGGCTGCACAGACGATCCACTTCGCAGACCAGGACCGATGGGCCCCTGCCGTCCCGAGCTCGATCGATCGCTTCCGTTGCCGCTTGCCAGACATTGTCCGGATGTCGACCGTCCACATGGACCAGGCCGATGTTCTGGCCAAAAATCCCTAGCTTGAACGGATTGAATTTGTCGGTGTTGGTGCTGATGCCATAGCGGTTGTCCTCGACCATGAACACCACCGGCAGCTTGCGTTCCGTCGCGAACGTCACTGCTTCATAAAACTCCCCTTGGCGGCTCGCCGCGTCACCGGTGGTTGCCACAACCACGTTGGGTTTGCCTTGCATCTGCATCCCCCACGCCGCGCCGCAGGCAGGGAGAAGGTTGCTGGCCGTCGGGGTGGGTACGCTCCAAATGTTCTTCGCTCGGGAGCTGGGGTGCCCGGGCATCTGTCGGCCGCCGCTGCTCGTGAAACGCTTGGCAAAATAGGCGTTCGCAAGCTCGACGTTGGTCATTCCCTTGGCCAGCATCATCGCGCGGTCGCGGTAGTAGGGAAAAAGGTAATCCTCATCGCCCAGGAGCATCGCGATCACCGCCAGGCTCTCGTGCCCCATCCCCGCAACCTGGAACCAACCTTTCCCCTGACGGAGGAGAACCCCCTCCCGACGATCCCCTTCCCGACTCAAGTACATCAGCTTGAGCAATTCCAGCTTGTTGTAAGTCGCTCGCGAACTTCGTTGGCTCATAACTTTGACTCCTGATCACTCCAAGTGGTTTCGGTCGAGCGTCCTCACTCTCCCGTTCGTGCTGTTCTCTTGGAAAACGGTACCCACCTGCCCCGATGTCCACAAATGCAATTGCGCAATTGCGTCCGTTAAATCCAGGTGAAGGCCCGTTTTCGAAACCTTATCTTAATTTTTGTCCGTCGGCAAGGTCTCTCTGGAAAGAGAGTGGCGGAGCGGGTGGGAAGACGTGGCAGGGGCCGTTTTTTCTTAGGTTTTTCCACCAAGTCAGGGCTTTCGGGGGTGGTTCGGTACCCTTTCGCTCCGCATGATGATCGTTTCCCGGACTCCCCACCAACCCATCCAGGTGCCAAAAATGTGCGAAGCCGATTCCTTTGAAAAAGATCTTCTGAAATACTCGCGGCGAGATCTTGGCCTTTTGGCAGCTCTCGGCGTCGGGGCTTCCCTGTTCCCGGCTCCTGCGGATGCGGTGGAGGTCCAGGAATCCGACGTCTTGATTTCGACGCCCGACGGGAAATGCGACGCGTACTTCGTTGCGCCCAAGACGGGCTCCCATCCCGCAGTCTTGGTTTGGCCCGATATCTTTGGCCTGCGCCCCACCTTTCGGCAGATGGGAACGCGGCTGGCCCAGTCCGGGTACAGTGTGCTGGTGGTCAATCCTTTCTATCGTAGGCAAAAAGCGCCGACGGCCGCACAAGGGACGGCAACACCATTTCCGGAGGTCATGCCGCTGGCTCGATCCCTCAACGCGCAAACGAACGCGGCGGACGCCAAGGCCTTTATCACTTGGCTCGATACCCAGCCTCAAGTCGACACGAAAAAGAAAATCGGGACGATTGGATATTGCATGGGTGGCCCAATCGTGTTCCGAACGGCAGCCACTGTTCCGGAACGCGTTGGTGCAGGATGTTCGTTTCATGGAGGGGGATTAGTGACGGAAAACGCGGACAGCCCTCACTTGTTGATCCCCCAGATGAACGCTCCATTCCTTGTCGCTATCGCCGAAAACGACGACGAACGCGGGCCGGAGGCAAAAAACGTTCTCAAAAAGGCGTTCGCAGACGCAAAGCTGAGCGCGGAGATCGAGGTTTACCCGGCCGGTCACGGTTGGTGCCCACCCGACACGCGCGTCTACAACAAGGAC
>JBKDPB010000164.1:0-10207 GCA_046342615.1 Planctomycetota bacterium
CAGCAGCGATGGCAAAGACGTAGAGCCAACCGCATGGCAGCCACGTGCTGATCAGTCCCCACGAAAACGCAGCCCCTGCGGCGGTCCGGGCACGCCACCGCTTGCGGATCGCGATCAACATTTGATTCCATCGCGCCGCCCAACCCGAATGCACGGTGACTCCTGAGGAGCCTCGCCACCAACGAACGATCAGCATCAACCCCATGACGATCATCAGTCCGCCGACCAACCGCGCAGCGATGGGGGCCCACCCGGCGCTGATCGCCAAGCCATCGGCCACGCTCCCCAGTCCACCCATGATCGCGCCGAGAAGGAGGTAAGTCATCCAACGGCCCGCGTGGTAACTCGCCAAGGTGCCCCAGCGTTTGGCCCAGGGCTCCGCCGCCGACTGGCCGGTAGCCAAAACGGCGAAGGGGCCGCACATCCCGACGCAGTGGCCGGAGCCCAGAAGCGATGCTGCCAGAATCGCCGTTACCCATTCCCAACCCATCAGGGGTACCACTCCACCGTTTGATCCCAGAGAAACTGCTCTTCCTTCCCGCGCGTCAATTGGACCGCCAACTGCCAGCGACCATGCTTGGCGGCATTCACCTTGGCGAAATACCGGCCGGGGAAGTCGGTGGATTCGGTTAGGGGAACGGTCGTGGCCTGGTCGGCCCGAGTGAAATGATAGGCCTGCAAGGTCCCTCGCGCGCCGGCGACCGGGTCTCCGAGGGAGTCGACCAGGGTTACCTCGATTCCGTCGCTGGACTCAGAACGCTCTGCCCGAACGGTCCAGCCCAAGGCATCGGATTGTGCCTGCAAACGCTTCCGCGTTTCCCAATCGACGGCGTGCTCGCCATAGGACGGGACCGGTTTAAACGAAGGGTCTCCGACCGCGACCACGATCGCAATCAATGCCATGAGGAGATTCACGGACATGAGCGCCAGCAGGAACATCGACCAGAATCTGGCCGAACGGCGTTCACGGGATTTCAAATCCGATTCCATAGGTTCCATATCGCCCGATTTTAGCCGAGTCGCGAGCGTTTCGGGAAGGATTCCGTCGCTCGCGACAAATTGCCATCGATTCCTTCCCGGACTTCAAGCCGAGGCGCGGACTCCCGGCCCAAGGGGCAATGCGTTATGATGCGTGAAGCTTTTCCGGCGTTCGTTCCGACTTGAACCCGCCTTCGAGTTCTTCACCATTCCGTTGTAGGCCAAGTTACTCCACATGCCTTACTTCGATACCGTGACCGGCCCTGCGATGGGTCAGCGCATCAACCTTATTCGCGATCACTACGTCCTCGGTCGACATCCCGAGTGCGATATCGTCCTGGAAAGCGGTGCGGTATCTCGCCAACATGCCCGAGCCGTACGAACGGCCACGGGGTATGCGATTGAGGATTTGAAGAGCCGCAATGGCACCCTCGTCAACGGATCGCTGATCGAAGGCACCACGCCACTCCGCGATGGCGATATGGTCCGGATTTGCGACATTGAACTCGCGTACTATGAAGACCCGCAGCCAGCCCAACTCGGTTTGCCGAGCCAGGACGTATCGAGCTCGAGCCTGGGCATCATGTTTGTCGAAGACGGCGAAGAGGATTCGGCAACCCGCGCCATTACCGCGAAACTGGATGCCCGAGGAAGCCAATACGGAGTCCATCTCTCCGCTTCCGCCGAAGCGAAGCTGGCCGCCGTCCTCGAAATTATGCAGAGTCTAGGAAAGTCGGTCGACCTGGACACGGTGCTGCCGAAAGTGCTGGACTCCCTGTTCTCGATCTTCAAGCAGGCCGATCGCGGATTCATCATCCTCAAAGATGAGTCGGGCATTCTTTCCAAGCGATGGACCAAAGCCCGCCGTCCCGATCAAGAGGAACTCATTCGCGTCTCCCGAACGGTCCTGCGGGAGGTGATGCAGACCAAGGAAGCCATCATCTCGATGGACGCGAGCAGCGACCAACGGTTCGACGGCAGCCAAAGCGTCGCGGACTTCAAGATCCGATCGATGATCATCGCTCCCCTTTTGAACAGCGATGGCGAGCCGATCGGCGCCATCCAAATCGACAGCATCCAGCAAAAAGGGGGCTTCGAAGCCAAGGATCTCGAGATCCTGGTCGCGGTCGCCAATCAAGCCGGGATCGCGATCGAGAACGCCCAGCTTCACGAACGCACGGTCCTGCAGCGATTGGTCGAACAGGATCTCGAATTGGCGAGCCAGGTTCAGTTGGCCTTCTTGCCAAAGAAGCCTCCCGATGTACCGGGGTACTCGTTCTTCCAATACTACAACCCGGCCCAGCAAATCGGCGGCGATTATTTCGACTTCATCGAACTCGAGGGTGAGCGTCTGGCCATCATCTTGGCGGATGTCGTCGGCCACGGTGTCGCCGCCGCCATGCTCATGGCCAAACTGTCCGCCGAAACCCGCTTTGCCTTTGGTTCCATCTCCGACCCTCGCAAAGCCATGGCCCATCTCAACGATCGGATCACCGCGCTCGAAGCGGAACGATTCATCACCATGTCCGCCATCCTCCTGGATAAGGCGACCCATCGCGTCACGATCGTCATCGCTGGTCATATGCCACCGATCAAATACGCCGGCGACGGCTCGATCACCGAACCCGGCGAAGATATCGGCGCCCCTCCCCTGGGAATTATGTCCGGCATCGAATTCGATGCTTGCGAAATCGAGATTCAACCCGGCGAAAGCCTGACGATGTACACCGACGGTATCTTCGAAGCCCCCAACGCGGAAGGCAAACAATACTCCATCGCCCGTGTTCGCGAAGAAATCCAAAGAGCGAATGGCGATGTGTCGCTGGCTGGAAACCAGATCATTTCCAGCGTCCAACAACATATCGCCGGCTGCGAGCAAGAGGACGACATGTGCCTCGTCATCATGGGCCGAAACCGCTGATCTCCTTCCGAGACGACATTTCATAACCAATGGATGCGCCGAAGTTGTTCGGCGAATCGATCACGTCATTTTTCAGGTACTACTTTCTATGGACAAGCAATCGCGACTCCAACTCCCTTCGATGCGAATCGCCGCATTGGTCTTCATCATCTTGGGTTCGATCCCCACAAACGCGATGGAGCCGATCCGAAATGAATACATCGCGGAACGGGCCCGATCCTGGGGAACTCTCTACCGCGAACTGCACGCCGCGCCCGAGCTCTCCTTCCAGGAAACCCAAACCGCTGAAAAGCTTGCGGCCAAACTGAAAACCCTCGGCTACGACGTCACGACAGGGGTCGGCAAGACCGGCTATGTCGCGGTCCTCAAAAACGGCCCCGGCCCGACCTTGATGATGCGGGCCGACCTCGATGGGTTACCCGTGGTCGAACAAACGGGACTCCAATACGCTTCCAAAGTTCGCGCCCGCGATCCCCGCGGCGTCGAAGTCGGAGTCATGCACGCCTGCGCTCATGATATGCATATGGCTTGCCAACTCGCAGCGGCCGAATACCTCGCCGATCACCGCGATGCTTGGAGCGGCACCCTGATGCTCATCGGGCAACCTGCCGAGGAGATTGGCGGAGGGGCTAAAGCCATGCTGGCCGACGGACTCTTTGTGCGGTTCCCCCGCCCCGATGCGGCCGTCGCCTTGCATGTCGATCCGGAAATGGAAGCGGGCACCATCGGCTACCGCGCAGGCAACATGTATGCCAGCGTCGACAGCGTCGATATCGTGATCCACGGCAAGGGTGGGCACGGCGCCTTTCCCCACAACGCCATCGACCCTGTGGTCCAGGCAGCCCACCTGATCGTTGACCTGCAGACCCTGGTCAGCCGAGAAAACAATCCCCTCGAACCGGCGGTCATCACCGTCGGCTCCATCCATGCGGGGACAAAACACAACATCATCGACAGCGCGTGCAAGCTGCAACTCACCGTGCGCGCTTATTCCCCCGAAGTTCGGGAACGGCTCAAACAAGGGATCGTTCGCAAAGCCAAGGCAGCCGCTCTGAGCGCAGGGGCCCCTGAGCCGAGCGTCGAATTCTCCGACGACACTCCCGCTACCATCAACGATGCTCTCCTCGTTCAGCAGTTGCTCCCGGCTTTCCAGCAAACCCTCGGGACCTCGAAAGTCGTGGCGGTTCAACCCGTGATGGGTGGCGAGGATTTCTCGCAGTTCGGGCTGGCCGGAGTTCCGATCGCCATGTTCCGACTCGGAACGCAAAGTTCGCAGCGGATCCAGTCCTTTGCGGAGAAAGAGCAGTCGCTCCCGTCGCTCCACTCACCGTTCTTCTATCCCGATCCGGAGCAAACGCTGGAAACCGGAGCCAGGACGCTCATCGCTTCAGCCTTGGAGTTTATGCCCCCGAAGTAAACGTCACGCCCCGTTTCTCCGCGAGCAATCGCATCACCGCTTCAAAATAGGGAAACGGGATTCGGGGATTCCGCTTTCTGGACCATACAAAGACGACGTTGACCATCGCGCGCGACAACTCCCCGCTATCGACCTTCGCCACCACTTCGTTCACAAACGCCTCCTGCTCTGGAAACGCAACGCGAAGCCCGTACTTGAGCTGGTCGCGGAGTTCCACGACGTTGTACGAGAACATGTTCTCGGCTTCGTTGAAATCGATCCCGTCCTGTGCTTGGGCCGCAGGCCCCCCCACTCCGATGAGGAGCAGCGAAAACGATATCCATCGCAGAACTCGAGCTGTCATTTTGGGGGCATTCCGTACATGGGACCAGGCAAGGCGATTGTCAAAGCGACCTTTACAGATAGAGTTACCTGGAAATGGAAAACGAGATCAAGGTAAACTGCGAAATTTGCGGAGGGTGGGTCAAATCGACAATCAGGAATTGCCTTGGCCTTCCTCCGGACGTTTGGCCGGTGTCGACTACGGAACCGTCCGGATCGGCTTATCGATTTGCGATCCCAGCCGCTCATGGACCAGTCCTCTCGATACGATTCATCGGCAAACCCCCGTCCGGGAAGCGGAACTTTTTGAAAAATTGGTCCGCAACAACGAGATCGCGGGCTGGGTGGTCGGCTTGCCCATCCACTGCGATGGCCGCGACAGTCCCAAAGCCAAGGAAGCCAGGGAGTTCGCTCGCTGGCTGACCGAGACCACGGGCTTGCCCATTCGATTCGTCGACGAGCGCTACTCCACCGCGATGGCCAATCGCTTGCTGCGCGAAGCCGAGTTGACCCACAAACAGCGCAAGAAACAAGTCGATAAAATCGCAGCGACCGTCATCCTGGATGCTTACTTGGAATCCTCCAAGCATCCAAACTTTCGTCCTATCACGCTGGAGAACCTCGGCGATGCCTACGTACCGTTGGACCATTGAGAGTTGGGCTCGTTCGGCCCTGGTCGCAGTCATCGTCCTGACTCACGCCTCGTTGCATGCCAGCGCCCAGGATCAACTCGCTCCCGAGCCGTTGACCAAATACCTTGGTCGACGGATCGCGCTTCCCATGAGCTATCACGGCATCCCGTGGCTGAATCGCCCCGAGAGGATTCAAGAGGAAAACCCCGAAGAGATGCTGGAGCAGCTGAAGGTGCAACCCGACATGACGGTGTGCGACATGGGGTGCGGCGATGGCTACTACACCGTGGAGTTGGCTCGTCGCGTGGGCCCCGGAGGCAAGGTGTTGGCGGTCGACATCCAACCCGAAATGCTCCAGGAACTGTCGCGACGATGCGAGCGATTGGATATCAAGAATGTCGATATGGTTCTCGGATCGCCTCACGACCCCAAGCTCCCCGAGGGGAAAGTGGACCTCATTTTGATGGTGGACGTGTACCACGAATTCTCCAACCCCGTGGAAATGCTGGCTGCCATGCGTCGTTCGCTCAAGCCGGACGGGCGCATCGCGTTGGTGGAGTTTCGAGGTGAGGATCCGACCGTGCCGATCAAACCCGAACACAAGATGACCAAGAAACAGATTCTCAAGGAGTACAAGGCCAACGGCTTCAAGCTCGTATCGCAGTACGATCGGCTGCCGTGGCAACACCTGATGTTTCTGGGTCCTGCATCGGAGTCGGAGAAATCGGACTCGGAGTAACCCCCGTTGGAGTAGGCTGAGCATGTTGCATCTGCAGAGCGAATCCCAGGCCCGTTGGTTGCGTCAGGTGGATGAGAATCTGCCAGAGATTCTGATCGATCACGCCCACTGCGAACACAAGGCGGCGGCCACCGCCATGAGCTTGTTCGGATCCTACGTCGACTGCCGCGAGTTGACTCGCGAAATGACCGTTATCGTCCAGGAAGAGCTCGAGCACTTTCACATGGTGTTGGATTTGTTGGAGCGGCGCGGTATCCCCTTTCGCAAGCTTCGCGCTGGAGACTACGGCCGGCGTCTGAACCAGTTGACTCGGCCAAACGAACCGGATCGCGCGGTGGATCGGCTGTTGATCGCGGGGTTGATCGAAGCACGATCGTGCGAACGATTCAAGCTGCTCCGAGACCATGTCCAGGATCGCGAACTGCAGGAGTTTTATGGTTCGCTATTCGAATCGGAGGCGCGGCACCATACGACCTACGTTCGCTTGGCCCGATCCTTCCAGGACCACGACCAGGTTCGTGCAAGGCTCGAGGAATTGTCGTCCGCCGAAGCGGAGATCATCGCCCAAGGGCACCCTCTACCGCGAATGCACAGTTGAGTCCTGCGGTGACATCGAGCGTGAAAGGTCGCAGGATCGCCTTGATCACCCTGGGCTCCAATGTCCCCTCGACCCGCTTTCGGTTCTACCCCTACGTACAACCGCTGCGAGAGCGCGGGCATCGGTGCCGCGTCTGGACTTCCTTTCCCAGCGTGTACGATGAACTCCCTCTCGTCGGTTGGCGAGCCAGCCAGTTCGTCAAGCGTTCCACACGCTGGTGTCAGTATGCGCAAGGGCAATGGTATCGACCCGATACGATCTACCTGGAGCGAGGCTGTTTTCACGATGCCTCCCTCGCCATGGATGCTCGCTTTCGCCGGCTCGCGAAACGCCTGGTCTTGGATGTCGATGACGCCGTCTTCCTCACGTTTCCTGAAAAGATTCCTGAGTTGATCCGATGGAGCGATCATGTGGTGGTCAGCAACCGTCCCTTGCGTGACTGGGTCAGCCAGTACACCCAGAACATCACCGAGATTCCCACATGCGTTCCCTTGGCGCGTTACCCTCGGCGTTCCCCCCAACCCACCGATTCGAGCGCGCCGGTAGTAGGTTGGATCGGCACCACGTCCAACCTCGGTTTCCTGAGTGTCTGCGCCGGCGCCCTGCGACGTTTGGCGAGGGAGCGAAAGTACACATTGTTGGTGGTGGCTCCGACCGATGCTCCCCTCAAGCAGATCGATTTGACGGGAGTCTCCGTCCGATTCGAACCGTGGGCTCCCGCGACGGAGGTGGCTCGGCTTCAGGAGATGGATGTCGGCATCATGCCCTTGCCCGAGGGGCAGGAGTGGATGCGATATAAAGCCGCCACCAAGTTGGTGCAGTACATGGCGATCGGCATTCCGGCGGTTGCCTCGCCGATCGGCGTCAACGCCGACATCCTGGCGGGAAGCCGGGTCGGGTTGGCCGCCACGAACGAAGATGAATGGTTGGAGGGATTGCGAACCCTCGTCCGAGATCCCGAGTTGCGAAATCGGATGGGGGAAGCGGGAAGGAACCTGGTGGAATCGCGTTACTGCGTTGAGGCCAACCTCGACACGCTTGAAAAGGTGCTGACTCCGGAGGGGATGTTGCCCTCGAAACCTTGACTTTTCCGCAGTGCCGAAGTGTAATTAGGCATGTGGCGTTCAGCCTCCGCCACCCTTTTTCCTGTAAACTTTGGTCTTCGTTCGTTTCCAGACTCCTGTTCGGAAAGTCTTTTCATGATGAGGCTTGCAACTCTCGGGCGATTTGGTCTTCGACGGTCCAGTCGGAGTCGCTTCGGAATGACCCTGATCGAGGTTTTGATCGCTACGGCGTTGACGTTGGTGATCATGCTGGCCTTGGCCCAAGGCTTCAAGACCCTCAGCCAAGGGGTGACCGCCGGTCGGGCACGCTTGACCGGGAGCGACCAACTCCGCGGAATCTCTTCGCTGCTGCGAGCCGACCTGTCCGGTATGACCGCGAACATTCGCCAAGTGCCCCAGACCCAGCAGGCTGCCAACGGCTACTTCGAGTATTACGACGGGCCCCTCTCCGACTCGACGGCCATGCTCTACAACTACGTGCCGACCGCGGCGACCCCCGAAGAGAAGATCAGCGCCAGTCGCTGGTCGGACATCGATGATATCGTCATGTTCACAGCAAAGGCCAAGGATGGGCAATGGTTCCGGGGCCGCGTCCCCCTGGGGTTGCTCAGAATCCATCAACGCAACGCCACAGGGGATCTGACCATCCAACCGACGGTTCAGGAATGGCTGACCGATGTCTC
The DNA here is from genome assembly GCA_046342615.1 of Planctomycetota bacterium. Lineage (GTDB taxonomy): Bacteria > Planctomycetota > Planctomycetia > Pirellulales > Pirellulaceae > JBKCUI01. The sequence continues at coordinate 8,354 of JBKDPB010000164.1, forward strand.
GGTGGCATCCGAGTACGCGGAAATCGCTTGGTTCATGCGACCGCTCAATGAGGTCGGCACCTTGGCCGTTGCCGCAACGGAACTGGCGAATGTCGGAGTGATCGACACCATACCTGTGGTGGACCGGGATGGCGATGGCGTCCCCGATCCGGACGGTATGCCGGATCGTGTCGCTCTGTGCCGAAGGGTGCTCTTGATTCGCCCCGATCTGAACATCACCCCAGATTCAGGCGTCAATATGCCGAGCGATTTGCAGCTTGCATGCAGCCCCACCGATGTGGATCCCGCCAATCCCAATTCGTTTCGATTGCACATGCGCTACCCCTACCAGCGGTGCGATTTGTCGGTCCGCTCTGTGTACGACGCCAGTCGCAACGGTTTCGTGTTGCGAACCAATTCGCTGGCTGATTTGCAAAACCCCGAGAATCGCTTTGGGCATTATGTCGTCCCCGCCCCGGGCCATCCTTTTGATCCAGCGACGAGCCTACCTGTTTTAGCGCTCACTTCCGAAGCCAATCTGGCCGCTCCGAGCAACCATTACGGACGAATGATCGCTAACGCGTACGGCAGAACTTTTGGCGGTGGCTTGATGTCTCCCATCGACCACGGGTTTCTCCCCGCCCAGTTTTTCCGCACCAAGATCGACGCCGATTCCAGTGGCAATGTCATCTCGGTTCGACCGACGCTGGAAGAGATCCTGGCGTCGAACGTGGTCGGCTTTGATATTCGAGGGTACGACGGCATGGTGCAGCAGTTGGCGACGCCCGGTGCGGATGGACAATGGGGGACGACTAATAACGTCGCCGATGCAGGGGAACCCGGTACGGATGATCTGGTGGTCAGCCCTTCGGATCCAGGCTACGCCGTGCAAGTCGCCACCAGTGTGCTTGTACCAATCAACACAGGTGCCTTCGTCGACCTGTGCTGGGGGCGACGGGTTCTCTACCAAATGAACACGGCTTCCGCGACGGCTCCGAATGTTGTGCCGCCCGGAAATGTCTTCGTGTTTGGCTCCTATGGTGGATATACGGACCCTGATGACTATAAAGCCACTGTACCAGCAGCCCATCGTGGATTTTGGAGCACCCCGTTGTCGGGTTTTGATTCGCTGGTGGGTGGGCCTTCATTCCGCGAGTTAAGTTCCATGGCTCGTTCGGGGCATTACAACCCTAGCGTTTTTGTTTATCAGCCGACCTTTGACACGTTCACCGATGCCTATGAGGCCGATGGGAATAGGCAACTCGACGGGTTCTCCGCCAACGGACTCGTCCGGTTTGGCGGGCCACTTTCGACGAACAATCCCGGCCCGGACCAAGGGATCGACGGTCTGGATAACAACAGCAACGGCGCCGTGGACGAGGAACTGGAGCAAGAGACACGGCCGCCGATTGTCTACGCCATGCCTGCCATCCAGGTGAAATTCCGGATCCAGGACGTGACGGCGGGAACGCTGCAGGAGCTTTCGATTGTCCATGATTTGACCGGCAAGTAGCTGGCGGTCGTGACAAATCCCTCGGTTCGGTCTATGATTCCAGCTATTCGATAGATAGCTTTTTCACGGGATCCAAGTCGCATGTCGGACGAATTATTAGAAGCGGAAACTCCTCCTGTTCCGAAAACCAAAGCCAGCGGCCCGAGTCCGGCGACGATCATTGGTCTGGCTCTGTTAGCCGCCGTTATTGGATGCGGTCTCTACGTTGGTTCTTTTTGGCAGGCACACAGCAGCCGAACAGCTCGCTTGAAGGCCAAGAATGGGGACTTTGTACAGCTGGAGCATCGTGGGGAGATCGACGAATTTGCCCCTCCGAAGCGCGAAGCGGCCGAGGGAGGACGAGGAGGTAGCCAGGTCTACGC